>QHSZ01000023.1 GCA_003220595.1 Candidatus Rokuibacteriota bacterium
AAGACCAGCAGTGGGAAGAGGTAGAGGGAAATCGCCGCCCCCTCGCCGATCCGGCCGGTATCGATGCCCACCTGACGCGAGAGCGTGGCGAACAGATGGGTGGCGTTGATGGGGCCGCCGTGCGTCAGGATGTAGACGATGTTGAAGTCGCCGAACGTGAAGATGGTCGAGAAGAGGACGACCACGGCGAGGACCGGCCTGAGCAGGGGCAGCGTGACGTGCCAGAACCGCGCGTTCGCGCCCGCACCGTCGGCCTCGGCGGCTTCGTACAGCTCCTTCGGGATCGCGACGAGCCCCGCGAGGATGGTGATCGCGAAGAACGGCAGTCCCCGCCAGACATTGACCGCGATGACCGCGCTCATGGCGTAGTAGCGCTGGCCGAGCCAGTTCGGCCCCGGTGGGTCCATGATCCCGAGCGCGATCCCCGTCCAGTTCACCACGCTGTAGAGCGAGTTGAACATCCACCACCAGCCGAGCGTCGAGAGCGCGGTCGGAATCACCCACGGCAGGAGCACCGCCCCGCGGATCATGCGCTTGAACCAGAGCTGCTCGTTCAGCAGCAGCGCCAGGATGATACCCAGCACGACCTTGAAGGCCACCGCGATGCTCGTGAAGACGAAGGCGTTCTGGAAGGTCTGGCGGAAGACGTCGCTGTCCCAGAGCGCGATGAAGTTGTGGAGACCCACCCAGCGGCTCGGGCGGCCGATGAATGCGTTGGACATGGAGAAGTAGAGCGCCATGACGAAGGGATACGCGACCAGCAGCACGAGGAGGAGCAGCGCCGGCGTCACGAACACCGGCCCGAGGATCGACTCATGGTCGAGCCACTCGCGTACGCGGCCGGCGAGGCGCGGGCGGCCACGCGGTACCGGGATATCGTCGGCTCTGACCGCCATGTCAGCCGGTGAGGATCTTCCTCATCTCGGTCTCGGCCCAGGCGATGGCGTCCTTGGTCGAGGTGCCGGTGACCGCCTTGGCGATCATGTTCGGCAGCAGATAGGTGTTGGTGATGAGCTGGACCTTGTCCGAGGGCGGCGCCGGCCATCCATAGGTGTGGTACTGGACCCCCTCGCCTCTGAGGGCGGCGTACTTGGGGTCGGTCTTGAGCACCGGGTGATCCTGGAGCTTGTCGTAGACGGGCAGATTGAACGCGTCGCCCGACATGATGTACTCGTCGTAGACCTCACGCTTGCCGAGCAGGTACCGGATCCACTCCTTGGCGGGCTCGACGTTCTTCGAGAACTTCCAGATGCCGATGTGGCGTGGGGTGTCGGTCTCGTGGCGGCCGTGCGGGCCGCCGAGGCTCCGGTGGTGGTTGATGCCGTCGGCGGTGACCAGCTTCCGCTGCTTCGCCACGATATAGGCGCTCACGGGGTTGTGGATCCAGCCAGCCTTGCCCTGCTGGATCGACTCGTTGTTGCTGGCGTCCGACCACGACAGCACCTCGGGCTCCATGCAATCGCGGAACATCTTCTTGTACCACTCGATCGTCTGGACGGTGGCCGCCGAGTTGATGCGCACGGTCTTGCCGTCCTTGTCGACCTCCATGCCGCCGAACGACCACAGCACGGGGCCGGCCGTGGAGATCGAGTCGTAGTTCTGGCTGATGGGAATCCCGACGGGATTCCCCATCTTCTTGAGCTCCTTGCCGACCGTGTAGAGGTCCTCCCAGGTGTCGGGGACCTTGAGGCTCGCCTTCTTGAAGAGGTCCTCCCGGTAGGTCGCGACGAACATGCCGTGGTACTGGGGCACGGCGCGCCACACCCCGTTGACGTGGGCGCCCTCGTACGCCGAGCCGATCGCCTTGCCGTGCTTCTTCTCGAGGTCGCCCACGACGTCCGAGACGTCCACCAGCTGGGGCTCGTAGAGCCACGGGAAGTGCATGCGCATCTCGACGAGGTCGTGCCCGGCCTGGGTCTGGACTTCGGAGGCGTACTTCTGCTGTTGCGGGCCCATGTGCGAGACGTGGTCGATCTTGAGCTTGATGCCGGTGTCCTTGGTGAAGCGCTGGCCGATCTCGGCCAGCTTCTTGTCCGAGGCCGGCGCGAAGTTGTTCCAGCAGAGGTACGAGATCTCCCGCTGCTGGCCGCGGGCCGGGGGCACGCGCGCGGCGAGGATGGCGGCGATGCCTGCCCCGGCGCTGGTCGTGATGAAGCGGCGTCGGCTGATGGGTTCCATGGCTCCTCCCCCCGGGGGGCGCCCGGGAGCCTGACGGTCGAATGAAAGCAGGTGCGCCGAGTGTAGACAAGTTGCCGCGGCTGTCAAGGCGCGCCGCGGCTCAGCGCTGCTCGTCGGCCCCGCCGAGCGTCCGGGGGAACCACTCCTCGAAGGTGACGTAGAGGGTCGGGATCAGGATGAGCGTGAAGAACGTCGAGACGAGGAGGCCGCCGATGACGGCGATCGCGAGCGGCTGGTTCGCCTCGGTCCCGACGCCGAAGGCGAGGGCCATCGGCAGGAGGCCGACGACGGTCGTGAGCACGGTCATGAGGATGGGGCGCAGGCGGATCCGTCCGGCCCGCGGGACCGCGACGAGGAGCGGCTCGCCGTGGCGGCGGCGCTCGTTGATGTACTCGACGAGCAGGACCCCGTTCGAGACGACGATGCCGACCATCATGATGATGCCCATGAAGGAGGTCGTCGAGAGCGTCGTGTGCGTGAGGTAGAGCGCCCAGAAGACCCCGATCAGCCCCATCGGCACCGAGAACATGATCGTGAACGGGTCCTTGAGCGACTTGAACTGCGACGCGAGGACCATGTAGACGAGGATGACGGCGAGGATCGCGGTGAAGTAGAGGCTCGAGAAGGACTCGCGCTGCTGCTCGGTCTGGCCGCCCATGCGCACCGAGAAGCCCGCCGGCATCGGGAGCTGGCGGAACTTCGCCTCGAGCTCCTCGGAGAGCGAGCCGAGGTCGCGGCCGACGGCATTCGCGGCGACCCGCACGAGGCGCTGCTGGTACTTGCGCTCGATCTCGACGGGGCCGGTGGACTGGGTGATCCGGGCGACCGTCGAGAGCAGGACCGGCCGATCGTTGACGGTGACGAAGAGGCGGGCGAGGTCGTCCGCCGTCTGGCGGTACGGCTCGTCGAGCTGGACGACCAGGTTGTACTGGTTGCCCGTCCGCGGGTCGGTGAAGATCGAGGGGTTGACGCTCGCGTTCGAGTTCAGCGAGAACAGGGCCGCCTGGGCGAGGTCGCGCTGCGAGATGCCGGCGACCGCCGCCTTCTCGCGGTCGATCGTCAGATCGAACTGGGGATAGTTCGCGTCCCGGGCGATGTTGACGTCGGCCACGCCCGCCGTGCCCTCCATGATGCGCGCGACCTCGCGCGCGAGCGCCTCCGCCGTCGGCAGGTCGTAGCCGAGCAGCTCGACCGCGATGGCGGTCTCGGAGCCGAAGTTGATGATGCGCGAGACGAGGCCGCCCGCGATGAACTGGTAGCGCGTGCCCGGGAACTGGCCCGCGAACCGCGGCCGGAGGGCGTCGACGATCTGGCGGTCGCTCCGCTTCCGCATGTCGGCGCTCGCCAGGTACACCTGGATCGTCGCGCTGTGGGGGCCCGTGTTGTTCGTGAAGACCGCCGAGCGCCCCTGCGGGATCCCGATGTTCGATACGACCGACGTCAGCTCCTCGGGCTTGAGCGACGCCCGGAGGATCGACTCCATGCCCTTGACGATCCGCTCGGTCTCCTCGATGCGCGTGCCGATCGGCGCCTTGATGTTGATGCGGAACTGCGCCTCGTCGGAGGCCGGGAAGAACTCCGTGCCGATCAGGGGCCGGAGCCCGAAGGACGGCGCCACGACCAGGAAGAGGCTCCCCGCGAACGTCACGACGACCGAGCCCACGACGAGGCCGCGGTGGCCGAGCGCCCACTCGATGAGCCGCTGGTAGAGCGACTCCATGCGCTCGAAGAAGCGGATGGAGAACCGGAACACGCGATCCTTGAGCCGGCGCGACCCGGGATCGATCGGCTTCTCGGGCTGGAGCACGCGGAGGGCGAGGAGCGGCGTCACCGTCCGCGAGATCAGGAACGAGGCGAACAGCGAGATCGAGATCGTGAAGGTGAGGGGGATGAAGAGGAGCTTGATCTGGCCCTCGAGGAAGACCGTCGGCACGAACACGATGATCGTCGTGATCGTCGCCGAGAAGATCGGCATCGCGACCTCGCGCGCGGCGTCGAGCACGGCCTTGCGGCGCGGGGTGCCGGGGAGGTTCAGGTGCCGGTTGATGTTCTCGAGCTCCACGATCGAGTCGTCCACGAGCCGCCCGACGGCCAGCGCGAGGCCGCCCAGCGTGAAGACGTTGAGCGTCTGGCCGAGGAAGTACATGCAGATGAAGGACAGCAGGATCGAGAGCGGGATCGCGATCGAGATGATCAGCGTCGAGGTGAGCGAGCGCAGGAAGACCAGGATCACGATGAAGGCGAGCGCGGAGCCCTGGATCGCCTCGTGCCAGAGGCTTTCGATCGCCTGCCGGATGTACACGGACTGGTCGAAGGTGATCCCGACGTTGACCCCCGGCGGGACACCGGTGACCTTCGGCAGGAGCTCGCGGACCTGGTCCACGACCGCAATCGTGTTCGCGCCGGGCTGCTTGTTGACGCGCATGAAGACGCCGCGGGAGCCGTCGATGCGCACGACGGCCGTCTGGGTCTCGGCTGAGTCCACGACGTACCCGAGGTCCTTGATGTGGATCGGGGTGCCATTGGCGCCCGCCCGCTGGACGACGATGTCGCCCATCGGCTCGAGGATCTTGAACTGGTTGTTCGTGTAGATGTTGTAGTCCAGCCGGCCGACCTTGATGTCGCCGGCCGGCAGCAGGAAATTCGACTCGTTCACCGCGCGCACCACGTCCAGGACCGAGAGGCGCTTGGCGTAGAGCTGGTCCCGGTTCAGGTTCACCGTGATCTGGCGAACCTTCCCGCCGTCCACCGACGCGGAGGCCACGCCGCCCAGACGCTCGAGCTGGGGCTCGATCGTGTTGTAGGCGAGGTCGTAGAGCTGTCGCTCGTCGAGCCCGCCGCCGGCTACCGTGACGAGGGCCACCGGGATGTTCGACAGGTCGAACCGCACGATGAATGGCTGCTTGATGCCGGTCGGCAGCGAGTTGAGGATCTGCTGGATCCGCTGGATGACCTCGGTCTGGCCGTTGTTGACGTCGGCGCCCCAGTTCATCCAGAGCCGGACGGTCGACAGGCCCTGGCGCGACTTCGACTCGACGAACTTCACGTCGCTCACGGCGCTCACGGCCTTCTCGATGGGGTAGGTCACGGTCTTCTCGATGTCGAGGACGCCCGCGCCGGTGTAGACGGTGCCGATGTTGATGATCGGCAGGTTGATGTTCGGGAAGAGGTCGATCGGGAGGCGGGCGAGGGCGACGAAGCCGAGGATCGTGATCCCCAGCGACGCCATCAGGACCGCGATGGCGTTCCTCAGCGCCAGGAACGTCATCCACATGCTACTTCTTCACCTCCGCGCGGACCTTCTGGCCCTCGCGCACGAGCTCCTTGCCGTCGACGATGACCGCCTCGCTGCCCTGGAGCCCCTTCGTCACCTCGACGAGCGTGCCCTCGACGGCGCCCGTCGCGATCGTGCGCCGGCCGACGACGCCGCTCGGGTCGACGACGAAGACGACCGGGACGTCGCCCTCGTTGGTGACGGCCTCACTCGGGACGAGGATCGCGCCCGGATGGCGGTCGATCAAGAGCTCGACGCGCGCGTACATGCCGGGCTTGAGCTGAAGATCCGGGTTGGCGATCTCCATCTCCACGCCGAGCGTCCGCGTCCGCGGATCGAGGGCGTGGACGATGCGCGTGGCGCGCGCCTCGAAGAGGCGGTCGGGGTAGGCGTCCACGAAGACGCGGGCGGTCGAGCCGAGCCGCACGAGGGAGATGTGCTTTTCCTGGACCTCGAGCTGCACCTTGACCGACGCGATGTCCTGGAGCATGAGCACGCCGACGGCCTGGGTCGAGGTGCCGGCCTGCTGGGAGCTCACGGCGGCGCCGGGGTAGAGGTTGCGCGCCGAGATGTAGCCCGCGAACGGCGCGAGGATGCGCGTGTTGTCGAGGTTCGCCTGGGCGATCTTGAGGAACGCGCGGGCGCCGTCGACGTTCGACTGGGCGAGGACGACCTGGGCCCGCTGGGTCTCGATCTGGCTCCGGGCCGCGGCGAGCTGGGCCTCGGCGGCCACCAGCGCCGCCTGGGAGGAGTCGGCGTTGGTCCGGGCATTGTCGCGGTCCATCGCCGCGATCAGGCCGCGGCCGTGGAGGTCGTCGAGGCGCGCGGCGTTCCGGGCGTCGTTGGCGGCCACCGCCCGGGCCTTCACGAGGTTCGCCTCCTGGTTGGCGGCGTTGGCTTTCGCCGACTCGAGGTTCGAGTCGGCGACCTTCAGATTGGCCTCGGCGGTCGCGACGCTCGTGCGCACCTGCTCGACCGCGGCGGAGAGCTCAGGGGCTTCGATCTCGACGAGGAGCTGGTCCGGCTTGACGAAGTCGCCGAGGTCGGCGCCGAGGCGTTTGATGTAGCCGCTCACCTTCGAGAAGATCGCGACCTGTTGGTTCGGCAGGACGTCCGCGGTGTAGGCGAGCTTGACCTCGAGGTCCTTCCGGATCGGCGGCGTGACGCCCACGACGATCTCGAGCTGGCGGTGCGGAATCGCCGCCGCCTGCTGTTTCCGGACGCGCTCCGCGACGAGGACGGCGACCAGGACCCCGAGGGCCACGAGGACGACGAAGACGCGGTGCCGCCGGATGAAGCTCATTAACAGGGCATTTTAGCATCCAGAGCGCGCGTCTCGTTCACGGCTCGCGGCGCTGCTCCGCGGGCGGCCTGATCGCCGCGGGGTACACGGTCAGGCTCCCGTCGGCCGGGTTGACCGCGGTCAGCGGGGGCGTCCCGACCTCGTGCGCCGAGATCCAGCGCTCCCAGTGCCCCGGGACGAGCGCCTGCCCTCCCGACGCCAGCGGGACGAAGCGGTCGGGAACCCAGACCGTGTCGGGCGGGGCGCTCGCGCGGGGCGCGACGGTGGCGATCGGGGCCCGGCTCATCGCGTTGATGTGGTCCACGGCCTGCGACGTCACCGAGGCGCCGCCCGCGTGGAGCGCGAGCAGCCCTCCGGCGAGCAGCGTCGCGGCGCGGCGGCGCTCACGCATCGTTCGGCCTCCTACGCTTGTACCGCTCGCGCAGGACCTTCTTGTCGAACTTGCCGACGCTCGTCTTCGGCACCGCCTCGATGATCAAGACCTCGTCGGGGAGCGCCCACTTCGCGAGCCGAGGCCGCAGGAAGTCCACGATCTCTCCGGGCTCGAGCGTCTGGCCCGGTTTCGGCACGACGCACGCGAGCGGGCGCTCGACCCACTTGGGATGGGGCACCGCGATGACCGCCGCCTCGAGGACCTTCGGGTGGGACATGATGAGGTTTTCGACGTCCACGCTCGAGATCCACTCGCCGCCCGACTTGATCAGATCCTTCGTGCGGTCGGTGATCTGGACGTAGCCCTCGGCGTCGATGGTGGCGACGTCGCCGGTCCGGAACCAGCCGTCCGCGGTGAAGCGCTCGGCCGACTCCGGGTTGTCGTAGTAGGCGCTGACGACCCAGGGCCCGCGGACCTGGAGCTCGCCCATGCTCGCGCCGTCCCAGGGGAGCTCCCTGCCCTCCTCGTCCACGATGCGCGCGTCCACGCCGACCGACGGATAGCCCACGCGCGCGCGCACCTCGTACTGCGCGTCCTCGGGCCACTGCTTCATGTAGCTCTTGAGCCGTGCGATGGTCCCGAGGGGCGTCATCTCGGTCATGCCCCACGCGTGCGACATGGTGACGCCGAACTGCCGCCGGTACGCGAGCTGCATCGCCTTCGGCGCCGCCGAGCCGCCGATGGCGATCGTCCGCAGGGAGGAGATGTCCCAGCCCTCCTTCTCGCAGAGCTCCTTCACCGCGATCCATACGGTCGGCACCGCGCCGGTGAACGTGACCTTCTCCTGCTGGACGAGCTCGCAGATGTCGCGCGGCTGGGGGTTCGGCCCCGCGAAGATCTGCGTGCTGCCCACCATGACCGCGGTGAAGGGCAGGCACCAGGAGTTCGCGTGGAACATCGGCACGATGTGCAGGAGCGTGTCGTCCTCGGAGATCCCGAACGAGTCGGTCATGGCCTGGGCGAGGCAGTGGAGGAACATCGCGCGGTGCGTGTAGACGACGCCCTTGGGGTTGCCCGTCGTGCCGGACGTGTAACACATGCCCGCGGCGTCGGTCTCGTCGAGCGTGGGCCAGCGGCGGAGCGGCGAGGCCGCGGCCAGCAGCGCCTCGTACTCGGGGAGCGCCGCGGGCACCCGCGGCTCGGGCGCGTCGCGCATGATCACGATCGTCCGCACGCTCGGGATCCGGTCGCGGATCCCCTCGAGGATCGGCCAGAGGCTCGCGTCGGCGAAGATGACCGAGTCGGCGGCGTGGTTGATGATGAAGGTCAGGTCCTGCGGCGCCAGGCGCAGGTTGAGCGTGTGGAGCACGGCGCCCGAGCAGGGCGCCGCCCAGTAGAGCTCGAGGTGGCGGTGGCTGTTCCAGGCGAGCGTCGCCACGCGGTCGCCCTTCTTCACGCCGAGCTCGGCGAGCACGCCCGCGAGGCGCAGCGTCCGCTCGGCGAAGTCGGCGTAGGTGTAGCGGAACAGGGGCTGGCCGGGCACGCGCGTGGCGAGCCGCTTCTGCGGCCAGAGGCGGCGGCTGCGCTCGAAGAAATGGGTGAGCGTCAGCGGGTAATGCATCATGAGGTTGTGGATGTCGGCGCCCATCGTCCAGAGGCCTCCCCGTGCCCGCGATTATAAGCTCAGGCGCCGACCGGCCGCCCGGCCGTCCTGAGCGGCCGGGGGATCATGGTATCGTGGTGCCGCGATGCGGTCCCGCTGGAACGACGCCGACGGAGCACCCCTCGACGCGCTCGACCTGCTCGTCTACGCGTCACGGCTGATCGGCGCCGAGACCTCGCTCGTCGTCTGGGGCGGTGGTAACACGTCCATCAAGACCGTCGAGCGCGACCACCGGGGCCGCGAGGTGGACGTCCTCCGGGTGAAGGGGAGCGGCTCGGATCTCAAGTCGGTCCAGCGCAAGGACTTCCCCGGCGTGCGCATGGACGACATCCGCGCCCTGCTGCCGCGCGAGGACATGGGCGACCAGGAGATGGTGGGTTACCTCGCCCACGGGCTGATCGACGTGGGCGGCGCGCGTCCCTCGATCGAGACGCTGCTCCACGGGTTCCTCTCCGCGCGCGCCGTCATCCACACCCACGCGGACGCGATCGTCTCGCTCACCAACCATGACCGCCTCCGCGAGGTCTTCGAGTCGGTCTACGGCAAGGACGTGCTCACGCTCCGGTACCTGCGGCCCGGCTTCCGCATCTCGCGCGAGGTCGCCGACGCGATCGCCGCGCACCCGGAGGCCAAGGCGCTGGTGCTCGAGCGTCACGGCACGATCACCTGGGGCGCGACCGTCCGCGACGCCTACGAGGCGACGCTCGAGCTGATCTCCCGGGCCGAGGAGGCGATCGGGGAGGCGTCGCGCGGCCGCCGCGTCTTCGGCGGCCCCCGCGTCGCCGTGCCGCCGCCCGAGGCGCGGCGTGCCGCGGCCCTCGCCGTGGCCCCGAGGCTCCGCGGGATCCTGGGGCGCGCGCGGCGGGTGGTCGTCGCCTTCGACGATTCGCCCGCGGTCACCGCGTTCGTGTCGTCCGCCGACGCGCCGCGGCTCTCCCAGGTCGGGCCCGCGACGCCCGACCACACGATCTACACCAAGCGCCTGCCGTGCTTCGTCGGCCTCGACGGGCCTCGGACGGGTGCCGCGCTCGCGACGGCGATCGAGCGGGCGGTGGACGAGTTCGTCGCCGAGTACACCGGCTACTTCGACGAGAACCGCTTCGAGGGTGCGGCGCTCACGGACCCTCTGCCGCGCGTCGTGCTGGTGCCCGGCCTCGGCATGTTCACGGCGGGCAAGGACCGGCGCACCGCGGGGATCGTGAACGACATTTACCGTCACACGATCGACGTCATCGGCAACGCGTCAGCGTTCGGTGGGTACGTGTCGCTCTCGGCCAAGGACGCCTTCGACGTCGAGTACTGGCCGCTCGAGCTCTACAAGCTCACGCTGGCCCCGCCGGAGAAGGAGCTCGCCCGTCGCGTCGCCCTCGTGACCGGCGCCGCGTCGGGGATCGGCCGCGCCGTCGCCCGGCGGCTCGCGGCCGAGGGTGCTCACGTCGTCGTCGGAGACCTCGACGAGGCCGGCGCGCGCAAGACCGCGGACGAGATCGTCGCCGCGGCGGGCGCGGGCCGGGCGCTCGGCCTCCGCATGGACGTGACGAGCGAGGCGTCGGTCGTGGCGGCGTTCGAGGAAGCGGTGCTCGCCTACGGGGGCCTCGACGTCCTCGTCTCGAACGCCGGCGTCGCCCACTCGGCCCCGGTGGATCGCATGCGCCTCGCGGACTGGGACGACTCCTTCGCCGTGAACGCCCGGGGCCACTTCCTCGTCGCGCGTGAGGCGATGCGGCTCCTCATCGCCCAGGGGCTCGGCGGCGCGCTCGTCTTCGTCGCGACCAAGAACGTGATGTCCCCCGGCAAAGACTTCGCCGCCTACTCCGCCGCGAAGGCGGCCGAGGCTCAGCTGGCGAAGGTGCTCGCGCTGGAGGGCGCGCCCCACGGCATCCGCTCGAACATCGTGAACCCGGACGCGGTCTTCCAGGACTCGAAGCTCTGGTCGGAGGACGTCCGGCGCGAGCGCGCCGCGGCCCAGGGGATCTCGGTGGGCGAGCTCGAGGAGTTCTACCGCAGGCGCAACCTGCTCGGCGTTCGCATCCTGCCCGAGGACGTCGCCGAGGCGGTCCTGTTCCTCGCCTCGGACCGGGCGTCGAAGACCACGGGATGCACGCTCACCGTCGACGGCGGCGTGAAGGACGCGTTCCCGCGGTGAGGGGGTGATGCGGTTCGGCGTCCAGCTCGGGATGCTCCCGCCCGAGGAGCAGTTCGCCCTCGTCCGTCGCGTCGAGGAGCTCGGCTTCGACTCCGTCTGGACCGGGGACCACCTCTCCTTCCACACTCCGCTCTACGAGTCGTTGACGCTGCTCGCGTCGTACGCGCCGATCACGCGGCGGATCCGGCTGGGCACCGCGGTGTACCTCCTGGCGCTCCGCGCCCCTGCGGTCGCCGCGAAGATGGCGGCGACGGTCGACGTCCTGTCGGGGGGGCGGCTCGTCTTCGGCGTCGGCGTCGGGGGCGAGAACCCGAAAGAGTTCGAGCTCTGCGGCGTCCCGCGAAGCGAGCGCGGGGCGCGCGTCAGCGAGGGCATCGACGTCGTGCGGACGCTCTGGCGTGACACGCCCGCGACGTTCGAGGGCCGGTTCACCCGGTTCAAGGCGGTCTCGATCGACCCGAAGCCCGTCCAGACGCTCCCGCCCATCTGGGTCGGCGGGCGCTCGGACGCGGCGCTCGCCCGGGCTGGCCGGCAGGGCGACGGCTGGGTCTCCTATGTCGTCCAGCCCGCGCGCTACGCACAGAGCCTCGAGACGATCCGGGCCGCCGCCCACGCGGCCGGCCGTTCGCTCGACGGCTTCACCGCCGCGCACCTGGCCTTCGTCACCATCGGCCGCGACTACGCGCAGGCGAAGGCCACGTGGGTCGCCCAGCTCTCGCAGCGTTACGCCCAGGACTTCGAGCCGCTCGCCGGGAAGTACGGCATCATCGGCACGCCCGCGCAGTGCGCCGAGCAGCTCGCCGCCTTCGCCGAGGCCGGCTGCGTCTACGTCATCTGTGACGCGATCGGCGAGCCCCGCGACCGGCGGGCGCAGCTCGAGGCGCTCGCCGCGGACGTGCTCCCGCGCTTCCGTCCGCGCTGAGCCTTGGCGACGAAGCCGGTCGAGTGCCGCGCGCGCGTCGTCGCGGTGCGGCGGCTCGTGGCCGAGGTGCTCGAGGCGGACCTCGACATGCTCGAGCCGGCGGAGCTCCCCTTCGACGCCGGCCAGTGGGTGTCGGTGCCCTTCGGCCCGAAGACCGTCCGCGCCTACTCGATCGCATCCACGCCGGGCTCGCCCCGGCGTCTCACGCTCTGCGCCGACGTGGCGCCCGGCGGCCCTGGGTCGCGATGGTTCCGCGAGCTGGCCCCGGGCGCCGAGGTCGGCTTCAAGGGGCCGCTCGGCGGGTTCGTGTTCTCACGCGCCGACCGGCGCCGGCCGCTCTTCGTCGCCGAGGAGATCGGCATCGTCCCCATCCGCTCGATCCTGACCGACCTCTACGACGGGGGCTTCGGGCGGCCGGCGGCGCTCGTCTACTGGGGGCGCGACCCGGGCTGGCTTGCCTACGACGCGCAGTTCCGCTCGCTGGCACGCCGCTATCCCGGGTTCGCGTACCATCCGGTGGTGGCGAGCGCGGCGGGAGCGTGGACGGACGGCGCGAGCGGCCTCGCCGAGGTGGTCGGCCGGCGCGTCCAGGACGTGACCGGTCTGGTGGCCTACGTCGCGGGCGGCGAGGCGATGATCCACCGGATCCGCGACGTGCTCGTCGCCAGGGGCCTTCCCCGCAAGGCGGTCAAGTGGGAGAAGTTCTGGTGAGCGCGCGCGCGCCGGGGCGCCAGACCGTCTGAAGATCACCTTCCTCTGTCCCCACGTGAGGATCGCCGGCGGCGTCCGGGCGATCCTCACGTACGCCGACCGCCTGGCCGCGCGCGGCCACGACGTGACGCTCGTCGTGCCGGCCAAGGGGCGGCTCCGCGCCGCGTGGCGGCGCCTGCGCGGCGCCGGGCCCGACTGGCTGCCGGGCTTCCGGGCGCGGCTCCGATGGGTCGGGCGCTGGCAGGCGGAGGCTCTGCCCGACGGCGACGTCGTCGTCGCGACGGCGTGGCCGTCGGCCGGCATCGCCGCGGCGGCGCCCCGCCGCTGCGGCGCCGGGTTCTACTTCGTCCAACACTACGAGAGCCTCTACCACGGCGCCGCCGCCCTCGTGGACGCGACGTATCGGCTCCCCCTCCGGACGATCGTCATCTCGACGTGGCTCCGCGACCTCGTGCGCGACAAGTTCCAGTGCGACGCCGAGGTCCTCGTCACGCCCGTGGACCCGGCGCTCTTCCGGCCGGTGCCCGTCGCCGTGGGGACCTCGCGGCCGCGCGTGCTCATGCTCCACCACGAGTACGCGTGGAAGGGCGTGGCCGAGGGCGTCGAGGCGGCACGGCGCGTGAAGGCGCGCGTGCCCGGGCTCGTCCTGGTGGGCTTCGGCGTGAGGCCGCCGCGCGCTCCCTCGCCCTATGACGAGTTTCACGCGAACCCGCCCCAGGACCGGCTCGCCGAGGTCTATTCGAGCTGCGAGATCTATCTCTGCCCCTCCTGGGACGAGGGGCTCGGCATGCCGCCGATGGAGGCGATGGCGTGCGGCGCCGCGCTCGTGACCTACGACAACGGCGGCTGCCGCGATTACGCGCGCGACGGCGAGACGGCGCTGGTCGCGCGCCGGCGCGACGTCGCCGACCTCGCGGCCAGGCTCGAGCTGCTCGCGAGCGATCCCGCGCTCCGCGCCAGGATCGCGGCCGCCGGCCGGCGGCTCGTCACGACTGCGTTCCACTGGGACCGCGCCGTGGCCCGGCTGGAGGCGCTCTTCGCGGCCGGGCGGCGCTGAGGGGGGCTCGTGCGCGAGCCCTGTATGCTTGACGAGGGGGACGGGCCTGCGGCGGAGACGGACGAGGTCTGGACGGGGGGTTCGAGCCGGACCGAGGCTGGCCCGCGCTCAGCCGCGGGGCCGGGCGCCGGTGCCGAGGGCGCAGACGGCCGGCGGGCCGTCGAGCTTGGAGGCGAGCACGCTCAGCTCGAGTTCCAGCTCGGCCAGCCTCGACGCGAGCCGCTCGCGCTCCTGGTGCAGGGCCTGGGCCAGCGTCGTAACCTGGTGGAGGAGTTGACGTTCACGATCAGCCATGGTGGCGTTCATACCGCTCGGTAGAAGCAAAAAGGGTGCCGGGGGGCCCGAAGCCTGGCACGGCGCCACTTTCCGGAAGTCCGGGCGGCGCATCCTGACACGGGCGCCGGCCGCGCCCGCCAGGGTGACACGGGCGGCCCCGACCCTGCATGTCGCGCGTGCTAAGATTAGCTGCGGCATGCCCATTTACGAGTACGAGTGCCACGACTGTCGACGCCGGGTGAGCCTCCTCGTACTCCGGCCGTCCACCGCCCCCGCCGCCACCTGCCCGCGCTGTCACGGATCGAACCTGAGCCGCCTGATGTCGCGCTTCGCCACCGTCCGCTCGGAGGACGAGCGGCTCGAGTCCATGGCAGACGCCTCGAGCTTCGGTGACCTCAACGAGGACGATCCGGCCAGCGTCGCCCGCTTCATGAAGAAGATGGGCAAGGAGTTCGGCGACGACCTCGGAGACGACTTCGAGTCCGCCGTGGACGAGGCCCTCACAGAGGGCGACACGGGGGGCCCGGCCGGCGCCACCGAGGGGCCGTCCGAATCCCTGGACGCCTCGGGCGCGCCCGAAGACCTCTGATGGCTTCCCGGTGAAAGTCGAGCTCGCGGACCGTCTCGAGGCGGTCGGCGCGACCGCGTGGGACCGGCTCCACGCCGGAGCACGGCTCCGCTCGCCGTTCCTGTCGTGGATCTGGCAAACCCACTGGGCCAGCGCATTCGCCGCGGACCGACGGCTCGACATCCGACGCGTGACGGACGGCGAGGGGAGCCTGGTCGCGGTGCTTCCGCTCTACGAGGAGGCGCCGGGCGTCTTCCAGATGCTCGGCGGCGCCGACGTCTCGGACTACCTCGACCTCGTCGCCGTCGCGGGGCGCGAGGAAGAGGCGTGGACGGCGCTCCTCGAGTCACGGGCCGCCGAGCCGGTCGAGTGGCGCCTGCACGCGGTGCCGGCGAGCTCACCGACGCTCGCGGCCCTCCCGACGCTGGCGCGCGCCTGCGGGCTCGCCGCCGAGGCCGCCGTCGAGGAGCGATGTCCGGTGCTGACGCTGCCCGGCACCTGGGACGAGTACCTCGCGGGGCTCGGCGGCAAGCATCGCCACGAGCTCAGCCGCAAGATGCGTCGCCTCGAGCGCGAGGTGCCGGAAGCGCGCGTCTCCTGCGTCCACCGGCCGGCGGACGTCGCCGCGCGCCTCGGCGACTTCCTCGACCTCCACCGGCGCTCGCGCGCCGGCAAGGCGCGCTTCATGGACGCGCGCATGGAGGGTTTCTTCCGGGGCGCCGTGACGGCGCTGGCCGAGCGCGGGGCCGCGCGCCTCTGGTTCCTCGACATCGCGTCGGGCCCGATCGCGTCGTTCGTCGTGCTCGAGTGGGTCGACACGGTGGGCCTCTACAACTCCGGCTTCCATCCCGACCGGGCCGCGCTCTCGCCCGGCGTCGTCCTGCTGGGCCACCTGATCCGGGACGCGATCGAGCGCGGGCGGCGCCGGTTCGACTTCCTGCGCGGCGAGGAGCGGTACAAGTACGAGTTCGGGCCCGTCCCCGAAGAGGTCTACGGGGTGAGGATCGGACCCCCGCGGCCATGAACCTCCGCGTCGCGATGCTCAGCCTCCACACGTGCCCGCTCGCCGCGCTCGGCGCGAAGGAGACGGGCGGGATGAACGTCTACGTGCGCGAGCTCTCGCGCGAGCTCGGGCGGATGGGCGTCGAGGTGGACGTCTTCACACGGTCGCAGAACAGAGCGATCCCGCGCGTCGTCGGCATGGGCCCACGCGTGCAGGTGATCCACCTCCCGGCGGGGCCCGAGGCGCCGCTGGCGCGCCCCCAGATCCACGCCCACCTCGACGAGTTCGTCGACGGGCTCGAGACGTGGCGCCTCACGCGTGGCGTCGAGTACGACCTGATCCACGCCCACTACTGGCTGTCCGGGGTGGCCGCGCTGAGGCTCCGAGACCGCTGGGCGGTGCCGATTCTCCAGATGTTCCACACGCTCGGCCGGCCGAAGAACCGCGCGGCCCGGAGCGTCGCCGAGCTCGAGCCGGCGGTGCGGCTGCGCGAGGAGACGCGCATCGTGGGCGCCGCGGACCGCATCGTCGCCGCGAACGACGTGGAGCGCGCGGAGCTCCTGCGCGCCTACGGCGCCCGCGCGCCGCGCATCGCAACGATCCCGTGCGGCGTGGATACCGAGCTCTTCGCGCCCGGGGACCAGGCCGCCGCGCGTCGTCAGCTCGGGCTCGACGCGCGGCCGGTGCTCCTCTGGGTCGGGCGGCTCGCGCCGATCAAGGGCCTCGACACGCTCCTCGACGCGGTGGGGCGGCTGCACGCGGCCGGCACCGACCCGAGACTCCTGATCGTCGGCGGCGACGCCGACGATCCGCCGAACGGGCACGAGACCACGCTGCGCGCCCAGATCCGCCGGCTCCGGCTCGACGGCGCGGTGAGCTTCGTGGGCCCGCAGCCGCAGGAGCGGCTCCCGACCTACTACGCCGCGGCCGACGTCACCGTCGTGCCCTCGTACTACGAGTCGTTCGGCATGGTGGCGCTCGAGGCCATGGCGTGCGGGAGCCCGGTGATCGCCTCGCGCGTCGGCGGACTCGTCACGACCGTCCGCGACGGCGTCACGGGCTTCCTGGTTCCCGAGAGCGACGTCGCGGCGCTCGCCGAGCGTATCGCCGCCCTCGTGGCCGATCCCGACCTCCGCTGGCGGATCGGCCGGGAGGGCGTCCGCTGGGCCGCCCAGCACCGATGGCCGTGCGTCGCGGAGGCGGTCTGCCGCGAGTACGCGTCGCTCGAGCCCATCGCGACTCCGCACCTCGCCGCCGCGCGCTGCCACGAGTAATTCGGGCCGTCCGCGCGCGCGCGTCGCGCCGACCTGACAGGTGTTGCGACTCGTCTTGCCATTGGACGTGTGCTAGACTCGCGCGCGGCGCATGGCGACGCTTCTCGAAGTGCGTTCTCTCACGACCGAGTTCGTGACGCGCGGCGGCGTGGTCCGAGCAGTGGACGGCGTGTCGTGGGACGTCGCGGAAGGCGAGACGGTCGCGCTGGTCGGCGAGTCGGGGTGTGGCAAGAGCGTGAGCGCGCTCTCCGTCATGCGGCTGGTCGCGGCGCCCGCAGGGCGCATCGTCAGCGGACAGGTCTTCTTCAAGGGGCGCGACCTCCTGGCCCTCTCCGAGGAGGAGATGCGCCGCGTCCGCGGCCGCGAGATCGCGATGGTCTTCCAGGAGCCGATGACCTCCCTGAACCCGGTGCTCACGATCGGGCGTCAGCTCACCGAGGGGCTCGAGATCCATCTGGGGATGACGCGCGGAGGCGCCCGGCAGCGTGCGGTGGAGGTCCTGGCGACGGTCGGCATCCCGGATGCGGCGCGGCGCCTCTCGCAGTACCCGCACCAGTTCTCGGGCGGCATGCGTCAGCGGATCATGATCGCGGCGGCGCTCGCCTGCAATCCAGCGCTGATCCTCGCCGACGAGCCCACGACGGCGCTCGACGTGACGATCCAGGCGCAGATCCTCGAGCTCATGCGCGACCTCTCGCGCCGCTTCGGCGTCGCGATGCTGATCATCACCCACAACCTCGGCGTCGTCGCGCGCTACGCGGACCGGGTGAACGTCATGTACGCGGGCCGCATCGTCGAGCGGGGGAGCGCGCGCGATCTCTACAGGCGCCCGCGCCACCCCTACACGCTCGGACTGCTGCGCTCCGTGCCGCGTCTCGACGAGCCGCGGCGCGCGCGCCTCCAGCCGATCGAGGGCCAGCCGCCCGACCTCACGCGGCTCGGCCCCGGCTGCGCGTTCGCGCCGCGCTGCACGTTCAGGGTGGAGCGGTGCCGCGTCGAGCGGCCGGTCCTGGCGCCCGCGGACGGGGAGGGGCACGTGACCGCGTGCTGGGAGGCCGCGCGCGTCGCGGGGGCACCGGCCCTCGCATGACGGACAACGGCGCGCTGCTCGAGGTCCGGAACCTCGTCAAGCATTTCCACGTCGGCGGCGGGCTCTTCGGCGGCGCGCCCGGTGTCGTCCGCGCCGTGGACGGCGTGAGCTTTGCGATCCGTCGCGGCGAGACGCTCGGGCTCGTCGGCGAGTCGGGCTGCGGCAAGACCACGACGGGTCGCTGCATCCTGCAGCTCGAGCGACCGACGAGCGGCGAGATCGTCTTCGACGGCCAGAACCTGACGAAGCTCGACGACGCGGGGCTCCGGCGCGTCCGGCGTCGCATGCAGGTGATCTTTCAGGACCCCTACAGCTCGCTGAATCCGCGGATGACGATCGGCCAGATCCTCGCCGAGCCGCTCGTCGTGCACGGCCTGGTGCCGGACCGGGCCGCGCGGGAAGCGCGCGTCGGCGAGCTGCTGCGCCACGTCGGCCTCCTGCCGCAGCACGCGCACCGGTACCCGCATGAGCTCTCCGGCGGCCAGCGCCAGCGCGTCGGGATCGCGCGCGCGCTCGCCATGGAGCCCGCCCTGATCGTGTGCGACGAGCCGGTCTCGGCCCTCGACGTCTCGATCCAGGCGCAGATCGTGAACCTCCTGGAAGACCTGCAGCGCCAGTTCGGGCTCACGTACCTCTTCGTCGCCCACGACCTCTCGGTCGTCCGCCACATCTCCGACCGCGTGGCGGTCATGTACCTCGGCAAGATCGTCGAGATCGCCGGCCGGCAGGCGCTCTACGAGGACCCGCTCCATCCGTATACGCGCGCGCTGCTGTCGGCGGTGCCGATCCCCGACCCCGACGTGGAGGCCCGCCGCGTGCACGTCGTGCTGGGCGGGGAGGTGCCGAGTCCCCTCAACCCGCCCGCCGGCTGCGTGTTCCACCCGCGCTGCCCGATCGCGGTGGACCGCTGCCGGAGCGAGGTGCCCGTGCTCCGCGAGGTCAAGCCCGGGCACTGGGCGGCCTGCCTCCTGGCTTGACACCTCGGCCGTACGTGCTTAAATGCTGAAACCTTTGGTGAGCCTCCAGGGTTTTCCGAGAAACCGCCCTGCGGTGACACGAGACCGGACACGAGCTCGGGCGCGGCGCGCCCGCGGAGGTATGCCCATGCGACGCTGGAGAGGCCCGTTCATCGCGCTGTTGATCTTGGCCCTCGCGCTGCCCGTGTGGGCGCAGGAGAAGCCACGGTCCGGCGGCGAGCTCGTCTTCGTCGTGCCGTCGGAGCCGCCGTCCTACGACGCGCACCAGGAAGAGACGTTCGGCGTCATTCATCCGGTGGCGCCGCACTACAGCACGCTGCTGCGCGTCGATCCGCTCGACAAGACGGGCACCAAGCCGGTCGGCGACCTCGCCGAGTCGTGGACCGTCTCCAAGGACGGCCTCGTCTACACCTTCAAGCTCCACAAGGGCGTCAAGTTCCACGACGGCAGCGAGATGACCTCGAAGGACGTCAAGGCCTCGTACGACAAGATCCTGAGCCCGCCCGCCGGGGTGAAGTCCCTCCGGGCCTCGGCCTACGCTGCGGTGAAGGAGATCGAGGCGCCCGACGCGCACACGGTCCGGTTCACGCTGAAATGGCCGGAGTCCTCCTTGCTCTTGAACCTCGCGTCGCCCTGGAACTGGATCTACAAGGCCGACATCCTCGCCAAGGACCCACAGTGGTACATGAAGAACGTCATGGGCACCGGCCCCTTCAAGTTCGTGGAGCACGTCCGGGGCTCCCACTGGGTCGGCAAGAAGAACCCGGACTACTGGGACAAGGGCAAGCCCTACCTCGACGGCTACCGCGCGATCTTCATCAGCAACTCGGCGGCCCAGGTCGCGGCGGTCCGTGGCGAGCGTGCCATGATCCAGTTCCGCAGCTTCAGCCCGCCGGAGCGCGACAGCCTCGTGCAGGCGCTGGGGCCGAAGATCACGGTGCAGGAGAGCCCCTGGGATTGCCTCAACTTCGTCTCGATGCACCACCAGAAGAAGCCGTTCGACGACAAGCGCGTGCGGCGGGCCCTGAGCTTGGCGCTCGATCGCTACGAAGGCTCCAAGGCGCTGTCGCGCATCACGCTCGTGAAGGACGTGGCCGGCATCATCGTGCCGGGCACACCGTATGCCACGCCGCCGCAAGAGCTGGAGAAGCTCGCGGGCTACGGGCGGGACATCAACGCCAACCGGGCGGAGGCCAAGCGTCTCCTGAGAGAGGCGGGCGTCCCCGAGGGGTTCGCGTTCACGTTCAAGAACCGGGGCATCCCGCACCCGTACGAGCCCCTGGGCATCTGGCTCATCGACCAGTGGCGCCAGATCGGCCTGAACGTCAAGCAGGAGATCCTCGAAGCGTCCGCCTATCACCCGATGCTGATGCGCGGCGACTTCGAGGTGGCGATGGACTTCCAGTGCGGCTTCATCGTGGAGCCGGACCTGGACCTGGGCCGATTCCTCAGCATCTCTGACGCCAACTACGGGAAGCACAAGGACACCGTCATCGACGACCTCTACGTGCGTCAGGCGCGCGCCACCGACATGGAGGAGCGCAAGCGGATCCTTCGCACGCTGGAGAAGCGGCTGCTCGACGACGAGGCGCACGTCGTCTACACGCTCCAGTGGCACCGGATCATTCCTCACAACTCGAGGGTGAAGGGTTGGACGATCACGCCGAGCCACTACCTGAACAACCAGCTCGACACCGTGTGGCTCACCGAGTAGCAGAAGCGCCGAATACCGGCAGCGGGGGAGGGTGGCGGCGGCTCTGACCGCGCGCGGGTCGCATCCATGCACACGTATCTCCTCAAGCGCCTTCTGCTGATCTTTCCCACGCTGTTTGGGGTGGCCGTGGTGACGTTTCTGCTCATCCGCATCATTCCGGGCGACGTCGTCGAGCTACGCTACTCCGGGGACCGCGGCGCCGTGTCACAGCAGCTGCTCGACCAGGAGCGCGCGCGGATCGGCCTCGACAAGCCCGTCTGGCGGCAGTTCGCCACGTGGATCTGGGGTGTCGCGCGCCTGGATTTCGGGCAGTCGATGTGGACGGGCGCGCCGATCTGGCAGGAGATCAAGCTGCGCTTCGCGCTGTCGCTCCAGGTCGCCGTCATGGCGACGATCGTCGCCGTGCTGCTGGCGATCCCCCTCGGCGTGCTCGCCGCGCTGAAGCAGGACACCTGGATCGACTACGCCGTCCGCGTCTTCTCGATCGCCGGGCTCGCCATGCCGTCGTTCTGGCTGGGCATCGTCCTGATCCTGATGCTCCTCATCGTCTTCCAATGGCTGCCGCCCATGGTCTACACGCCGTTCTGGGTGAGCCCCTGGCAGAACCTGGCCCAGCTGATCTGGCCGGCGCTGGCCGTGGGCTATCGGTACTCCGCGGTCGCCACCCGGATGACGCGGTCGGCCATGCTGGAGGTGTTGCGCGAGGACTACATCCGCACCGCGCGCGCCAAGGGTCTCATGCAGAAGCTGGTTCTCTCGCGGCACGCGCTCAAGAACGCGATGCTCCCCGTGCTGACAGTCGTCGCGATCGAGTTCGCCTTCCTGATCGGTGGCCTCGTCGTCACCGAGCAGGTGTTCAACCTCAACGGCATCGGGCTCCTCTTCGTCCAGGCCGTGGCCCATCGCGACTACACGCTGCTTCAGGCCCTCGTGATGCTGGTGGCCGGCGCGTTCATCCTGGTGAACTTCCTGATGGACGTGGCCTACGCGTGGCTCGACCCGCGCATCCGGTACCGCTGATGGCGACGCCCCTCGCCTACGACCTGGAGGTGGTGGAGACGCGGCGGCGCTGGCCCGAGGCGCTCCGCGACTTCGGTCGACGGCGTCCTCTCGGCGCCATCGGCGCCGTCGTGATCGTCTTCATGCTCCTGGTGGCGGGGCTGGCGCCGGTGATCTCGCCGTACGATCCGGTCGCCATCGATTTCGGCGCCATGCTGGCGCGGCCCTCGTCCGCGCACTGGCTCGGGACGGACTCGTTCGGTCGCGACGTCCTCTCGCGCCTCGTCCACGGCTCGCGCACGGCGCTGCTCGTGGGCTTCGGCGCCTCGATCCTCGGCGCGGCGATCGGCGCCATCCTCGGCGTGGGGAGCGCGTACTTCGGCGGCCGGGTGGACCTCTACGTCCAGCGGGTGATGGACATCTTCCTCGCGTTCCCGCTCATCATCCTCGCGCTGGCGCTGGTCGCCATCCTCGGCAACTCGATTCCGAACCTCATCATGGCGATCACCGTGCCGATGATCCCGCGCTGCGCGCTGGTCATCCGCGCCTCCGCGCTCTCGATCCGCGAGATGGCGTACGTGGACGCGGCGCGGGCGGCCGGCTTCGGGCACGCGCGCATCGTCCTGCGGCACATGCTCCCGAACGTCATGGCGCCCTTCCTGATCATGCTCACCGCGTTCGTGGGGCAGGCGATCCTGCTCGAGTCCTCGCTCTCGTTCCTCGGGCTCGGCGTGCAGGAGCCGACGCCCGCGTGGGGCCTCATGCTGAGCGGCGCGGCCGTCGAGTTCGCGGAGCGGGCCCCGTGGATGGCGATCTTTCCGGGGCTCGCGATCAGCCTCGCCGTCTTCGCCTTCAACCTCTTCGGCGACTCCCTGCGCGACGCCCTCGACCCGCGCCTCCGGACCCAGTGACGCGAGGCGCCGCGGGGACGCTCAAGGGCGCGGAAAGCTTGACACTCTGCGCTGATTCGGGTACAAAAACGGTTGGTCCGACCAGATCCAGCGAATCGGGAGGCCTGAATGCCGTACATCATCGCCGAGCCGTGCATC
Source organism: Candidatus Rokuibacteriota bacterium (assembly GCA_003220595.1). Lineage (GTDB taxonomy): Bacteria > Methylomirabilota > Methylomirabilia > Rokubacteriales > CSP1-6 > AR19. The sequence goes on from QHSZ01000023.1 coordinate 22,578, forward strand.
AACGTCAAAGACAAGGCGTGCGTCGAGGTCTGCCCGGTTGACTGCATCTACGAGGGGAAGGACCAGCTCTTCATCCATCCCGACGAGTGCATCGACTGCGGCGCCTGCGAGCCCGTCTGCCCGGTGAAGGCGATCTTCGCCGAGGACGAGACGCCCGAACAGTGGAAGAGCTTCATCGAGCTGAACAAGCAGTTCTTCAAGGACAACCCCGGGGTGAAGCCGGCGACCAAGAAATAGCTGCACATCCCACACGGCACACCGCCAGGCCCGCTGTGCATTCGGTCGAATGCGGCGGGCCGTTTTCTTCGAGAGATCGACGACCCCGCGCTGGCATCGCGGTTGCCTCCCTCGCGTGGCATGCGCTCGATGCCCGAACCCCTTCCGGCCCCCGAGCCGCCGCTCAGCTATCACGGCGCCGTGTCCGCGTTCAAGCGTCGCCTGATCGAGGCGACGCTCCGCGAGGCGCGCGGCAACCGCACCCACGCGGCGAGGGCCCTGGGCCTGCAGCGCACGTACCTCCTGCGGCTCATCCGCGAGCTCGGCGTCGCCGCGCCGCCGCCTCCGGTGCGCCAGCGGAACGGCACTCCCTAGCGGTTGACGTTTGTCGGCGCTGCCGTCAAGCTTGGAGCCGTCATGCTTGACGTCTGGGTGGCGGGCGCCGCGATGACCCGCGTCGGCAAACGGACCGAGCGGCTGCAGGACCTCATGGCCGAGGCCGCTCACGGCGCGCTGCGCGCGGCCGGCGTGGAGGCGCCGGACGCGATCGTCGTCGCCGCCATGAACCCCGAGGAGTTCCTCGGCGACGGCAACTTCGCCTCGAACGCCGCGTCGCACCTGGGTTTCGCCCAGGCGCCGGCGCTCCGGGTCGAGACGGCGACCTCGTCGGGCGCCGCCGCCTTCTACGCGGGCTTCGGGCTCGTCGCGGCCGGCCTGCGCCGGGCGGTGCTCGTGGTGGGCGGCGAGAAGATGACCCACCTCGACACGCCGCGCGTGTCCGAGCTGATCAGCCGGTCGATCGATCCCTACGAGCGCTCGTACGGCGCCACGATGCCCGCGCTCGCCGGCCTCGTGACGCGCGCCCTGATGGCGAACGGTGTGGGTGCGCGTGAGCTCGCGCAGGTGGCGGTGAAGAACCACGCGAACGGGCTCCAGAACCCGCAGGCCCACTTCCGCCACGCGGTCACGCTCGACGAGGTGCTCGAGAGCCGCATGGTCGCCGACCCGCTCCGGCTGCTCCACTGCTGCCCCATCTCGGACGGCGCCGCCGCGGTCGTGTTGACGGCGCGGCGCGCGGCCGTGCGCGTGGCGGGCATCGGGCAGGGGAGCGACACGCTCGCCCTCCGCCACCGCGCGGCGCTCACGAGCTTCAAGGCGACGCAGGCGGCGGCGCGCGAGGCGTTCGCGATGGCGGGGTTCGGCCCGGAGCGCGTGGACGTGGCCGAGATCCACGACGCGTTCACTCCCTTCGAGCTCATCTCGCTCGAGGACACGGGCCTCGTGCCGCCGGGCAAGGCCGGGCGCGCGACGCTCGACGGCGAGACCACCCTCCACGGGCGGCTGCCCGTGAACCCGTCGGGCGGACTCAAGGCGCGCGGCCATCCGCTCGCGGCGACGGGGCTCGCCCAGATCGTCGAGTGCGTGTGGCAGGTCACCGGGCGCGCGGAGGGACGCCAGACCCAGGCGCGCGTCGCGCTGGCCCACTCCATCGGCGGGCTCGCGACGAACAACTGGGTGACGCTCCTGACGGCGGCATGATCGAGAGGATCGACGCCTCCCGGTGCCCGGCGTGCCGCACGATCGTCGCGCCGCCGGCGAGCTACTGTCCACACCATCCCGTGGCGATGGAGCCCGTGTCGCTCCCCGGCGCGGGTGAGATCGTCTCGTTCACCACGCTGCACTCGCCGCCCACGGGCTTCAAGGCGCCGCTCCACATCGCGCTCGTCGAGCTCGAGGGGGGCGCGCGGTTCGTCTGCCACGGCGCGGAGACGCGGGGGCTCCGGATCGGCTCGCCGGTCGCGATCGAGGCGGTGGGCCGCGTGTACTACTTCTCCTACCTTGGCGTCGTGGACCGCGCGCGGTTGTTCTGGCGGCGCGCCGGCCACGCCGGCGACCGCGTGAACGCGATCGCGCGGAGCCTCGCCAAGCGCGTCTGGAAAGGATGACAGCGTGCCGCGAGCGAAAGGGCCCCTGGCCGGTGTCCGCGTGCTCGACCTCACCCGCGTCCTCGCGGGGCCGTTCTGCGCGATGCTGCTCGGGGACATGGGCGCGGAGGTCGTCAAGATCGAGGAGCCGGGCAAGGGCGACGACACCCGGAGCTGGCCGCCCTTCGTGGGCGGCGAAGCCACCTACTTCATGTCGGTCAACCGGAGCAAGAAGAGCGTCACCCTGAACCTCAAGGCGCCCGAAGGGCGCCGGATCATGGCGACGCTCGTGCGAAAGAGCGATGTCCTCCTCGAGAACTTCCGTCCCGGGACGATGGCGAAGCTCGGCCTGGGCTACGGCGCGCTGGCGAAGCTCAACCCGAAGCTCGTCTACTGCTCGATCTCGGGCTTCGGCGAGTCCGGGCCGGAGGCGCACCGCGCCGGTTACGACCTGATCGTCCAGGGCGAGTCCGGGCTCATGGACATCACGGGCTTCGCCGACGGGCCCCCCGTCAAGGTGGGCACGTCGATCGCCGACCTCGTCGCCGGGATGTCGGCCGCCCACGGCGTGACGCTGGCGCTCCTCGCGCGCGCCAAGACGCGCCGGGGCCAGAAGGTCGAGATCGCCATGCTCGACGCGCTGGCGGCGCTGCTCACCTATCAGGCCGGCATCTACTTCGGCACCGGCCAGCGGCCGACGCGCCGCGGGAACGCGCACCCGTCCATCGTCCCGTACGAGGTCTTCAAGGCCGCCGACGCCTATCTGACCCTCGGGGTCGCCAACAACTCGCTGTGGACCAAGTGCTGCGCCGCCCTCGAGCGGCCCGCCCTGGCGCACGACCCGCGCTTCGACACCGTGGCCAAGCGCGTGCTGAACCGCGACACGCTCATCGCGCTGCTCAACGAGATCCTCGGCGCGCGAACCGCCGAGGAGTGGATCAAGCGCTTCGAGGCGGCGGGCATCCCCGCGGGCCGGATCAAGACGGTCGCCGAGGTGTGCGAGAGCGAGCACCTGAAGGCGCGCGGCATGCTCGTCACGCTGCCGCACCCGAAGGCGACGCGGCTCACCGTGATGGGCGTCCCGATCCGTCTCCACGGGACGCCCGGAGGCGCCGCGGCCCCGCCGCCGCTGCTCGGCCAGCACACGGAGGAGGTGCTCCGGTCGCTCGTCGGGCTCACCCGGGCGGAGATCGCCGGGCTCCGGGAGAAGGGCGTGCTCTGAGGTGGAGATCGCGCCCGTCACGCTCCGCGGCCGCTGGCTCACGCTCGAGCCGCTCGCGGAGCGTCACGCGCCCGATCTGTTCGAGGTCATGCGGGACGAGGAGGTCTGCCGCTATCTCTCCTGGGCGCCGCCGGAGAAGCTCGAGGAGACGCTCACCCTCGTCCGCGAAGCCCGAGAGCTGATGGCCCGCCGCCACTCCATCGTGTTCGCCCAGGTCTGGAACGAGACCGGGCGCTGCGTCGGCTCCACGCGGCTTCTCGACGTGCGGCCGGCCGACCGTCACGTCGAGATCGGCTCGACCTTTCTGGCACGCCCGCTCTGGCGGACGCCCGCCAACACCGAATCGAAGTACCTCGTTCTCTCCCACTGCTTCGAGCAGCTTGGCTGCGTCCGCGTCGCCCTGAAGACCGATGCCCGCAACGTGCGCTCCCAGGAGGCGATCGCCCGCCTCGGCGCCTCGCGCGAAGGTGTGCTCAGAAAGCACATGAACGTCAGGGGCTTTCAGCGGGACACGGTCTACTACTCCCTCCTCGACACGGAGTGGCCGGAGGCGAAGCGCCGTCTCGCCGAGCGCCTCTACGGCTCCACCCGCGAGTCTTGACACCCCGCTGACGCGGAGCGCATCATCGAACTTACCCCATGCGTCGCCTGATCAAAATCTACGACACGACGCTCCGCGACGGCACCCAGGGCGAGGGCGTGTCCTTCTCGATGGAGGACAAGGTCCGCCTGACGTCGCGCCTCGACGCGCTCGGGATCCACTACATCGAGGGTGGGTGGCCGGGCTCGAACCCAAAGGACCTCCGCTTCTTCCGCCGCATGCAGGACACGAGCCTCAAGCACGCCAAGCTCGCCGCGTTCAGCATGACCCGGCGCGCGGGCGGCCCCGTCGAGTCGGACGCCAACATGCAGGCCCTCCTCGACGCGGGCGCGCCGGTCGCGACGATCGTCGGCAAGTCGTGGGACTTCCACGTGACGCACGCGCTCGACACGACGCTCGACGAGAACCTCGCCATGATCGCGGACACGATCGCCTTCCTCCGGCCGCGCATGGAGGAGGTCATGTTCGACGCCGAGCACTTCTTCGACGGGTTCCGCGCGAACCGCGACTACGCGCTCCGCACGCTCAGGGCCGCGGAGGCGGCCGGGGCCCACTGGCTCGTCCTCTGCGACACGAACGGCGGCACGTTGCCGCACGATCTCGTCGCCATCTTGAAGGCCGTGAAGCAGCACGTGAAGACGCCGCTCGGCATCCACGTCCACAACGACGCCGAGTGCGCGGTGGCTAACTCGCTCGCCGCGGTGCAGGAGGGCGTGGGCCAGGTGCAGGGCACCATGAACGGCTACGGCGAGCGCTGCGGAAACGCGAACCTCGTCTCGATCATCCCGAACCTCGTCCTCAAGCTCGGGCTCGACTGCATCCCCGAGCCGAACCTGCGCGAGCTCCGCGACGCCGCGCGCTTCGTCGCCGAGCTGGCGAACCGCACGCCCTGGTCGTCGCAGCCCTACGTCGGCGACTCGGCCTTCGCCCACAAGGGGGGCATGCACGTCTCGGCCGTGCAGAAGCACCCGGAGACCTACGAGCACATCGATCCCCAGGCGGTCGGCAACCACCGGCGCGTGCTCATCTCCGAGCTCGCGGGTAAGTCGAACATCCTGTGGAAGGCGCGCGAGTATGGGATCGATCTCGAGCGCGAGACCCCCGACTCGCGCCGGATCCTCGACCAGCTCAAGGCGCTCGAGGACGCGGGCTTCCAGTTCGAGGGTGCGGAGGCCTCGTTCGAGCTCCTCATGGAGCGCGCCCTCGGCCGCCACAAGCCCTACTTCGAGCTCGAGGCCTACCGCGTGATCGTGGAGGAGCAGCACCACGACCAGGAGCCGGTCGCCGAGGCGACGGTCCGCGTGCGGGTCAAGGGCATCCTGGAGCACACGGCCGGGTCGGGGAACGGCCCGGTCAATGCGCTGGACCACGCCCTCCGGAAGGCCCTCGAGGAGTTCTATCCGGGCCTGAGGACGATGAAGCTCCTCGACTACAAGGTCCGCATCCTCGACGAGTCGAAGGGCACCGCGGCCAAGACGCGGGTGCTCGTCACGTCGGGAGACGGCGAGGAGACGTGGGGGACGGTCGGCGTCGCCGACAACATCATCGAGGCCTCGTGGCAGGCCCTCGTGGACTCGATCGAGTACAAGCTCCGGCGCGACGAGCGGAGCCCGGCGTGAACATCGTCGTCGTCGACAATGAGCCCGCGATCGTGAAGCTGTGCAAGAACGTCCTCGCGCAGCAGGGTCACACCGTCCACGGCTTCACGACCGCGCCCGACGCGCTCTCACACCTCGCCGCCGGCGTGCGGGTCGACCTCCTCTTGGTGGACTACCAGATGCCCGAGCTGAACGGCCTCGAGTTCATCCAGCGCGCCTGGGACCTCCAGCCAGAGCTCCGCGTCGTCATGATCACCGCCCACGGCACGCGTGAGCTCCTGGGCGAGGCGGCCCAGGCGGGGATCCACGGAGTGGTGCTCAAGCCGTTCACAGCCATCGACCTCACCCGGGTGGTGGAGACGACGCTTCGCCCGTCGTCCGAGCCCTAGTTGGGTTGTCGCGGTTATCGAGGGGCGCCACGGCTTGCGCCGGGGTCCCGAGCCACCCTGGGGGTTTGGGGGCCATGTCGGGGCCCCCATGTTTCTTAGTCGGGCCGTCGCTCCCCTCGCTCAGCCTGCGCCGTCAACCGTCCCTGGCTTGTCTCGATTCTTACCTCGCCGACGTGTCCAGAAATTATCCGGCCTGCTCAGTAACTTACCAGATAAGACGCCGAGTCCTCACGTAAGATATTGAAACTACGGTGAAATGGAGTTCGGTATCGAATTTGCTGGTCTCCTCTCCCCAGGAGGGCTCAGTTATGGGGATCGGAGAACTGACAGCATTCAGTCCGGCAGTACCGGTCAACGGCCAGGTGTACGCCCGGTCGCCCCGCGTGGGCCGTCCGTCGACGGTGGCGCCGTATGCGGCGCAGGTCGCACAGTGGCTCAGAGAGGACCCGGCCCTGTCCGGGGCGGAGCTTCTCCGTCGGGTCCGAGGGTCGGGCTACCACGGTGGCAAGAGCGCCCTGTACGAGCTCGTGCGACGCCTCCGGCTCGCGCCTTCCGGAAACTAGCTAGCCCGCTTCCTCCCGACCTGCTCCCTTCAGAAGCCCTTCGCCGCGCGCCAGACGCGGGTCCAACCGTTCATCTCCTCGTCGCTCAGGCTTATCGCACGCTCGCAGCCCCGGGCGGGTGCAGCCGCTTGTAGAACAGGAGCTCGCGGTAGCCCTGCGGCAGGTTGTCGATGAACCCGGAGGGAATGAAGCCGAGCGCTGCGTGCATCTTGATCCCGACCGCGTTGGTCTCTTCGACCGTGGAGTAGAGCCGCGGGCTCGGCGAGACGTCCTCGACCATCTTGTAGAGCGCGCGCGCGGTGCCGCGCCGGCGGAAATCGCCGCGCACGCCGACGAGCCCGACGAGGGTGCACTGGAACCAGTCGGTCCGGTAGGCGAGGACGCCGAGGACGTCGTCTCCCTCGGCCGCGACGAGGACGTGGTGCCGCTCGGCGTGCGAGCGCACGAACGGCTCCGCGCGCTCGGGACCGAGCACCTCCGTCGCGAGGGTCATCACCCCATGGAAATCGCGCGCCTCCGCGTGCCGGACGTTCACCCGTCGAGGAACTCACGCAGCGCGCGCGCGACGACCGGGTGTTGGCCGAGGACCACCGTGTAGTGATTCGTGCGCGGCACGACCACCAGCCGGCAGTCGGGGATGGCGTGGGCCATCGCCTCCGCCTCCTCCTGGGTCATGAGACAGTCGTCGGCGCGCAGGAGGCCGTCCGGCGCGCGGAAGAGGAGGGTGGGGGCCGCGAGTTGGTGGTGCCAGACCCAGAGGCGCGTGCGCTGGAGGTTCGCCACCTCCTCCTCGATCGCGTGACGCGCCACCTTCGAGCGGACGCCGCCGCCCGGGCCCGGCTCGACGTCGTAGGTGTAGTGGCGCGCGAGGTAGTCGTTCCAGCGCCCCGCGAACATCGGCAGGTCCTGGAGCGTCGCGAGGAACTTCTCGAGCGACGGGAATTCGACGCCGAGCCGGTTGATCGCGGGCGCCAGGGCGTCCAGGATCTCGGCCCGCACGTCGAGCCCGCCGTCGAAGAGCACGAGCTTCGAGACGCGGTCCGGGTGCAGCGTCGCGAAGCGGACGGCGATGTGGGCGCCGAGCGAGTGACCCATGAGGATCGCGCGCGCGAGCCGGAAGTGGTCGAGGAGTGCCCGGAGGTCGGCCGCATGGTGGGTGAGGCTGTAGCCGGTCGCCGGCTTGTCGCTGTCGCCGCGCCCGCGGAGGTCGGGGGCCAGGATCCGGTGGCTCCCGCCGAGGGCGTCGGCGATCGAGTACCACACGGTGTGGTTCGACGTGAGGCCGTGGACCGCGACGATCGCGGACCCGCGCCCGGGCCACTCGTGGACCGCGAGGCTGACGTCGTTGGCGCGTACGCGCATCAGTAGGTGCCGGGGCGGACCCGCGTGTAGAGCTCCTTGAGCCCGTCGGCGGAGAACTTCGGCGACTGACAGAACGAGATGATCGTGCGCTCGTCGGCCTCGACCTTGTGGACCGCCTCGGGGACGCGGTCGGCGATCTCGGCGGGGATCGTCACCGCGCCGTGCTGGTCGCAGTGGATCAGGTCGCCGGGCTTCACCCAGAGCCCGCCGACCTTGACGGGGAGGCCGAAGTCCACCATGTGCACGTACGCGTGGGAGACCGAGACGTGCGCCGCCGCGAACTGGAAGCCGAGGCCCCGCACCTCGTCGAGGTCGCGCACCGAGCCGTCCGTGACGACGCCGGCGCAGCCGAGCGCCTTGTGGATGTTGGCCTGGACCTCCCCCCACTGCGCCCCCTGACCCCGCGGGTCGTCGAGGTCGTGGACCACGATGACCCGCGGCGCGGGGATCGACAGCACGTAGTCCCACCAGGCGAAGGTCGACGCGCGGTGCCCCTGCAGGGGGGCGGGCTCGGCGCGGATCAGCGCCGGGACCGCGTAGCCGACGAGCGGGCCGAGCTCGGGGAAGAGGGCGCGCAGCGCCGAGGACATGAAGCCCTGGTTCCGCGGACGGACGTTGAAGGTTTCGATCCCGTTGGCGACGCTCGGGCTCGAGATCTTGCGGAGCGATTCGATGAGGTCCATCAGATCGTGTCCTTTCGCCGCTGGATCAGCCGGCGCTTGAGCATCTCGACGGTGTCGACGACCGACGAGAGGTTGGGGTTGACGGCGAGCGCGCGCTCGAAGTACTCGAGGGCGCGCGCGGGCTGGTCGAGCTGCAGATAGATCATGCCGTAGCCGGAGAGGGCTCCGAAGTGGTGCGGGTTGCGCTTCAGCACCTCGTCGCAGTCGGCGAGGGACTTCGCGTACGCGCCCATCAGATAGTGAACCGTCGCCCGCTTGTTCCACCCTTCCGCGAAGTCGGGCCGCCGCGCGATGACGCGGCTGAACGTCTCGACGGCGGCGTCTCCCTCGCGCGCGCTCATCTGCTCGATGCCGAGCGCCAGGAGCCCGTCCACCTCGTCGTCGCCGGAGCGGCTCCACACCTGCCAGAGCGCCTGCTCGGCCGACGTCCGGACGAGCGGGTCCTGGTCCCGGAGCGCCTGGACGAGGGCGGGGGCGTCGTCCATGAGCCCCTTCTGGCCGAGCCAGAGCGCGGCCGCCCGCCGCGTCTCGACGTCGGCGAGCGCGCGGAGCGCCTCGCGCGCCTCCTGGCGCGTCGGCTCGGCGGCGGCGCGCCCCGGTCCGCCCGGTGTCACGAGGAGTGCCGCCGCCAGCGCCAGCGCCGCGGCTCTCACGGCGTGTAGGCTTCGGTGACGCTCGTCCGCGCCAGGCCGGGCTCCGTCCCGCCGCCCGCGACGTAGATCCGGCCGCCGATCGCGGCCGCGCCCGTGCCGTGCCGCGGCGTTCGCATCGGCTCCTTGCCGATCCAGCGGTTGCCCGCGATCTCGAACATCTCGTGGGCGCTGAAGATGCGGAACGGCGCCTCGCCACCGAAGACGAAGATCCGGTCGCCCAGGACGGCGGCGGCAAGGCCCCCGCGCCCGGTGGGGAGCGGGACGCCCGTGGACCAGCCGTCCGTGGCGGGATCGTAAATCTCCACGGCGTTGTGTTGCCTGCCGAGGAAGGCGTCGCGTCCCCCGATGGCCCAGAGGCGCCCCTGGAAGACGACCGCCGCCAGATGGTCGCGCGGCGTGGGCAGGGGCGGCGCCTCCGCCCAGCGGTCGGTCGCCGGGTCGTACACCTCGTGGGCATTGCTCACCGTGTCGCTGCTGCCGCCGACCGCGCGGAGCTTGCCGTCGAGCGCCACGAGCGCGAGCGCGCCCCGGGGCGTGCGCAGCGGCGCGCGCGTCGACCAGGAGTTCCGCGCTTCGTCGTATTCGTAGACCGTGCGGAGCGGCGTCCAGCTCGCGCGGCCGGCGAAGCCGCCGGCGACGAACAGGCGCCCGTCGACGACGGCGGCCGCGGGGTGGTGGGTCGGCGCGGGCAGCGGCGCTCGAGCCTCCCACTGGTCAGTCGCGGGATCGTAGACCTCGACGGTCGCGACGGGCTCCGCGGCCTCGCCGAAGCCCCCGATGACGACGAGGCGCCCGTTGAGCGCCGCGGCGGCCACCTCCTGCCTCGGCGTCGGCATCGACGCGACGGCCGTCCAGCTGCCGGGGCTCCGGATGTCGATCGGCGCCGCGGTGTCGGTGGTCTTGCCCAGGCACGACGCGAGCAGGAGCGTGGCGGCGAGCGGCCAGAGGTGCCGCGTCACGACGTCACCAGCTCGAGGAACTGCTTCTCGTCGAGCATCGCCACCCCCAGACGCCGGGCGTCGTCGACCTTGCCGCCCGGGGCCTCGCCGACGACGACGTAGTCGGTCTTCTTCGACACCGTGTTCTTGACCTGCCCGCCGCGCTGCTCGATGAGCTCCCGCGCGGCCTCCCGGCTGAGGGCCGTCAGGGTGCCGGTGAGGACGAAGGTCTTCCCGGCGAGGGGCTGGGGCCCCGCGGCCGTCAGCGGTGCCTCCGTGACGACGCCGCGCTCTTTCAGCTTCGTGATCAGCTCGCGGTTCGTCGGCTCGGCGAAGAACGCGGCGACCGAGCGCGCGATCGTCTCGCCGATCCCGTGCACCTCGGCGAGCTCCGTCTCCGACGTCGCGGCGATGCGCTCGAGGCTGCCGAAGCGCTTCGCGAGGAGCTGCGCCACCCGCTCGCCGACCAGGCGGATGCCGAGCGCGTTGAGGAGCCGCGCGAGGCCGCGCTCGCGGGAGTCGGCGATGGCCTGGATCAGGTTCGCGGCCGATTTCTCGCCCTGGCGCTCGAGCGCCTCGACCTGCTCGACGCCGAGCGTGTAGAGGTCGGCGACGTCCTTCACCAGGCCCGTGTCCACGAGCTGCTCGACGACCCGCTCGCCGAGGTGCTCGATGTCCATTGCCCGGCGCGAGCCGAAGTGGCGCAGGCGCTCCTTGAGCTGGGCGGGGCAGGCGCTGTTCATGCAGCGCCAGTACGCCTCCCCCTCGGGGCGGAAGGCGACGCCACCGCACTTCGGGCACCGCGTCGGGAACGCATACGCCGCGGCGCCCGCCGGGCGCTTGGCCGTCACGACCTGGACGACGTAGGGGATCACGTCGCCGGCGCGCTCGATCAGCACGGTGTCGCCGACGCGGACGTCCTTCTTCCGGATCTCGTCCTCGTTGTGGAGGCTCACGTTGCGGATCACGACGCCGGCGAGCTCGACGGGCTGGAGCTTGGCGACCGGCGTCAGGATGCCGGTCTTGCCCACGCCGACCTCGATCGCCTCGATCACCGTCGTCGCCTGTCGGGCGGCGAACTTGAACGCGATCGCCCAGCGGGGATGGTGGGTGGTCGAGCCGAGGCGACGCTGGTGGTCGAGCGCATCCACCTTGACCACGACCCCGTCGGCGTCGTACCCCAGCGCGTCGCGCTCACGCTCGAGCCGCTCGCAGTACCGGGCGACGTCGGCGATCGCCGCGTGACGCTCGGCGCGTGGGTTCGTCCGGAGCCCGGCGGCCCGCATCGCCGTGAGCGTGTCCCAGTAGGTCTCGAAGCCGAGCGCGTCGGCGCGGCTCACGTGGTAGAGGAAGATGTCGAGGGGGCGGCGCGCCGTGACGGCCGGGTCCTTCTGGCGCACCGCGCCGGCCGCGGCGTTCCGCGGGTTCGCGAACGTGGCCTCACCCGCCTCCTCGAGCGCCTTGTTCAGCGCCGCGAACTCGGCGCGCGGCATGTAGACCTCGCCGCGGACCTCGAGCTGGTCCACCTCGGCGAGCGCGCCCCGCAGCACCATCGGGACGCTCCGGATCGTCCTGAGGTTCGGCGTGACGTCCTCGCCCACGCGCCCGTCGCCGCGGGTGGCGCCACGCGCGAGGCGGCCCCGCTCGTAGAGCAGGGCGACGCCGAGCCCGTCGATCTTCGGCTCGGCGACGTACGCGAGGCGCGTGCCCGGCAGCGCGCGGTGCAGGCGCGCCTCGAACTCGAGGAGGTCCTCGGGCGCGGTGGCGTTGTCGAGCGAGAGCATCGCCACCTGGTGCGCCACGGGCCTGAAGACGTCGGTCGGCGTGCCGGCGACCCGCTGCGTCGGGCTGTCGTCGGCGACGAGCTCGGGGAACGCCGCCTCCAGCTCGACGAGCTCCCGCATCAGGCGGTCGTACTCGGCGTCGGAGACCTCCGGGCGCGCCTCCACGTAATAGAGGTAGTCGTGATGATGGATGCGCTCGCGCAGCTCGGCGACCCGCTGCGCCGCCTCGGCTCGTGTCATCGGACGAAGGATATCACGCGGTCTTGGCGCGGTGGCCCGCCCCCACGCTATACTCGAGCGCGACATGCCGCAGGCAACCGCGAAGGGCACGACGGCCTCCGTCCAGGATTATCTGGCCGCGATCTACGACCTCCAGTCGAGCGGCAAGCCGGTCATCGGCGCGCGGCTCGCCAAGCACATGGGGATCTCCGCGCCGGCCGTGACCGAGGCGATCCACCGGATCGTCCGGAGCGGCTACGTGCGGGTCGGGCGCGGCAAGGAGCTCTCGCTCACACCCAAGGGCCACCAGATCGCGGAGGTGATGGCGCGCCGTCACCGCCTGCTCGAGCGCTGGCTCACCGACACCCTCGGCCTGAACTGGACGGACGCGCACGAGGAGGCCCATCGGCTCGAGCACGCGATCTCGCCGCGCGTCGAGGACCGGCTCGCGGAGCTCTTGGGGATGCCGAGCACCTGCCCCCACGGCAACCCGATCCCCGGCATGGCCAGCCCGACCCGGGTCGAGCCCTTCCCGCTCGCCCAGGCGAAGGAGGGGACGACGGTCGTCGTCGAGCGCATCACCGAGGAGGCGGAGGCGGACAAGAAGCTGCTCGAGCACCTCTGGAAGCACGACGTGCGCCCGGGCCGTCGGCTCAGGATCACCGAGGTGGCGCTGCCGGCCGAGACGATCACCGCGGCGAGCGACGGCCAGACGATCACGCTGGGGCTACGGGCCGCGGCGAAGATCTGGGTCTACGTGCCGACGCCATGAAGATCGTCTTCTGGCTCTTCGTCGCCGTCGGCTTCGTCTACGCCTTCTACTCGGGCGCGATCGCGACCTACCAGTACATGCAGGTCAAGGACGTCGTCGAGGAGTCGGTCCAGGAGCGGTGGAAGGTCGACAAGTTCGACCGTGCCGCGCGCGTCAAGCAGGACATCCTCCGGAAGGCGCCCGAGAGCGGCGTCACGCTCGACGCACAGAGCGTGCACGTCACCGATGACGAGCGCAACCTGCACGTGCTGATCCGCTGGTCCTATCCGGCGGTCGTCTACAGGCACCAGGCGTACATCTCGATCCCGATCTCCTACGACAAGGTGTTCGAGCCCGCGAGCGGTCGCTGACCCCGCCCCGGCGCGCTCAGCGCTTGGCGCGCGCGTCCTGGATCAGCTTGGCGACGCGCTCGCGATCGTCGCCGGGCGGCGCGACGGCGAGGAACTTCTCCCAGGACTTGATGGCGCCGGCCGTGTCCTTCTTCACCTCGTAGAGCACCTGCCCGCGGTAGAGCAGGACCGGCGGATAGTTCGGCTCGAGCGCGAGCACCTTGTCGAAGGTCTCGAGCGCCGTGTCCGCGTGGCCGCCGATCGCGACGATGAGCCCGAGGTGGGTCATCGCGTCCACGTTCTTCGGGTCCCGCTTGAGGATCGCCTGGTAGGCGGCGATCGCCTCGCCGTAGCGGCCGGCGAAGAGGCTCGCGCGGGCCGCACTGAGCATGCCCTGCAGCATCTCGGGGGTCACCGGGCGTGGCGCGCCGCGCCCGGCGCCCACGGCGGGAGCGTCGGGGCGATCGGCCGGCTCCAGTGCGAGCGCGGCGAGCGGGCGGGAGCCGGGCGCGGGCGCGCCCGCCGACGGCTCGGGCTCGCTGTGGCGCGCGATACCCGTGCCGAGCACGACGCCGAACGCCACCAATAAGATAGCCGCGGCGCCGAGGGCGACGGGGTGCCGCCACGCCGAGCGGGACACCGCGGCTCCCTCTCGGACGGGCGGCCTCGCGGGCGCGGGCGCGGCGAGCCGGTCGAGCTCGGTGAGGACGCGGGCGGCCTCGCTCTCGTAACGCGCGCGCAGCTCGGCGTAGTCCGCGTCCGAGATGTGGCCCGACTCGTGCTCGAAGGCCAGCTCGCGCAGCGCCGCGAGCGCCCGGTGCTTCTCCTCCCCGAGCTGCTGGCGCCGGTCCGGTGCCTGCGGCAGGAGGCCGCGCGCCGCCCCGCGGCGGCCCACGAGCGGCCAGAGCGTGAAGGCCAGCGCCGGGAGCCCGATCGCCAGGACCGCGACGAGCGTCGTCCTCACGGCTCGAGCTCGCGGCGGATCCGGTCCCGCATCGCCGTGTCCACGGGCGTGGCCGCGACTCGTCCGGCGGCGGCCCCGCGGCGCGTCCAGCGCACGAGGACGAGGCCCACCAGCGTGAAGCCCACGGCGACGGCGACCGCGGGCATCGCCCACACGAGCAGGTTGAACCCGTGACGGCGCGGCGAGAGCAGGATCCACTCGCCGTAGCGCTCCACGAAGTACTGGACCACCTGCGCCGGCGCCTCGCCCGCCTCGAGGCGCTCGCGAACGATCGCGCGCATCTGGCTCGCCATCTCGGAGGGCGAGTCGGCCACCGAGAGGTTCTGGCAGACGACGCAGCGGAGCTGCGCCGCCACGTCCTGCACCTGCTGCTCCGCGACCCGCCGCGCCTGCGCCGCGGCCCCGGCGGCGAGGACCAGGGCGAGCGCGAGCCCGAGGAGCGGCGCCCGGGCTCTCATCCTGTCGTCTCCGACAGGAGCTTCTCGACGTTCAGGCGAAAGGCCTCATCGGTGACGGCGCCCACGTGCTTGGCGCGGATCCGGCCCCGGCGGTCGATGAAGAACGTCTCCGGCACGCCGTAGACGCCGTAGTCCACGGAGACCTTCCCGGTCGTGTCCCGCGCGTTGGGGAAGCTCAGGCCGAAGTCGCGCGTGAACTTCTGCGCCGCCTCCAGCTTGTCCTGGATGTCCACGCCGATCACGACGACGCCCCGGTCGCGGTAGGCGCGCCAGTTCCGCTCGAGCACGGGCGCCTCCTCGTAGCACGCGGGATAGCACCAGGACGCCCAGAAGTTGAGGACGACGACCTTGCCGCGCTGGGCCTCGAGCGCGAGCGGGGCGCCCTCGAGCGTCTGGAGCGCGAAGGCGCTCGCCGGCCGCCCGACGAGCGGCGAGGGGATGTCACGCGGGTTCACGCGGAAGCCGTACGCGAGCAGGGCCAGGACGGGCACCGCCGAGAGCGGGATGAGCCAGCGCAGGAGCCGCGGGGTCACGCGGGCTTCTTCCGATCTGGAAGGATCGCGAGCAGGGCGCCCAGGGTGAGCACGGCGCCGCCGATCCAGATCCAGCTGACGAGACGGTTGACCTGGAGCTTCACCGTGGCCTCCGAGCCGTCCCGGGCGAAGTCGCCGAGGACCAGGTAGACGTCCTCGCCGAAGCCGAGACGGTAGTCCACGCCGGCGATCGGTGACTGTTCCTGAGGGTAGAACTTCTTCGCGGGGCGGAGCACGGAGAGCACGCGCCCGTTCGAGACGGTGAACGCGCCCGCGACCTTGAAGTGATTCGACTCCTCGGTGGCCGTGAGCCCGTCGAAACGCACGCGGTACCCGGCGAGCTCGGCCGCCTCGCCGCGGCGGAGCGTCGTCTCGGTCTGCACCGACCACGCCTGCGAGCCGGTCACGCCCAGCGTGACGATCAGGATGCCGAGGTGGACGACGAAGCCGCCGTACCGCCGGTTGTGGCGGCGCAGGAGGCCGCCCATCGCGGGCAGGAGCCGCTCACCCATCCGGAGGCGCGCGCGCGTCGCGCGGGAGAAGTCCACCGCGATCGTGGCGGCGACGAAGACGGTGAGCGCCAGGGCTAGCACGGCGAGCGTCGAGCGGATGCCGAGGGCGGAGAAGAGCGCGGCCGCCGCGACGCCCACCGCGACGGGCCAGAGGAAGCTCCGCCGCAGGTTGTCGGGCGAGGCGCGTCGCCAGGCGATGAGCGGCCCCACGCCCATCAGGAAGATGAGCGCGAGGAAGAGCGGCACGTTGACCTGGTTGAAGAAGGGCGCGCCGACCGAGACCTTCACGCCGCGTACGGCCTCCGAGAGGAGCGGGAACACGGTGCCGAAGAAGACGGTGAAGGCCGCCGCGATGAGCAGGACGTTGTTCAGGAGAAACGCCGACTCGCGCGAGACGACCGAGTCGAGCTCGCCCTGGGCAGAGAGCGCGTCCCAGCGCCACGCCAGGAGGGCGAGCGCCGTGAGCAGCACGAGCGCGAGGAAGCTCAGGAAGAAGACGCCGATCGAGCCCTGGGTGAAGGCGTGGACCGAGGCGATCACGCCCGAGCGCGTCAGGAACGTGCCGAAGAGGGTGAGGCCGAAGGTGAGGATCACGAGCCAGAGGTTCCAGAGTTTCAGCATCCGCCGGCGCTCCTGGACCATCACCGAGTGCAGGAACGCGGTGGCCGTGAGCCACGGCATGAACGCCGCGTTCTCCACGGGGTCCCAGGCCCAGTACCCCCCCCAGCCGAGGACGTGGTAGCTCCACCAGCCGCCGATGAGCAGCCCGAGCGAGAGGAAGTACCACGCGATGATCGTCCAGCGCCGGGTCAGCGTGATCCACGCGTCGCCGACGCGTCCGGTGATCAGCGCGGCCAGCGCGAAGGCGAAGGGCACCGTCACGCCCGTGAAGCCGAGGTAGAGGGCCACCGGGTGCGTGATCATGCCCGTGTCCTCGAGCAGCGGGTTGAGGCCGCGGCCGTCGGCGGGCACCGGGGTGAGGCGCGCGAAGGGCGGCGCCGCCACCGTGATGACGAGCAGGAAGAAGGCCATGACCGACAGCATCACGGTGAGGACCCACGGGTAGAGCTCGTGCGCGCTCTCGCGGTGGCGGAGGATCACGATGAGCGTGTAGAGCGCGAGCATCCAGGTCCACAGAATGATCGAGCCCTCGAGCGCCCCCCACACGCCCGTGATCCGATAGTAGAACGGCGTGCCGAGGTTCGTGTTGATGGCGACGTAGCGCACCGAGAAGTCGAAGATGAGGAAGGCGTACGTGAGGAGCGCGAAGCAGGCCGTCACCAGCACGAAAACGCCGAGCGCCGCGTGCTGGGCCGAGAGGACGAGCGCCGGGCGACCCGTGCGCGCACCCGTGGCCGCGGCCACGGCGCCCCAGAGCGCCAGGGCGAGAGCGACGATGGCCGCCGCGCTGCCGAGCTCGGGGATCACTGTCGCCCTTCCCCCTGGAGAGTTCGGATCAGATCCTTGCCGAGCGTGGTCCCGCCGTCGTGAGGCGCCTTGTACTCCTCGGAATGCTTGGCGAGGATGAGACTCGCCTTGAAGTAGCCGTCGGCCGTCCAGCTGCCCTCGACGACCGCGCCGCGGCTCTCGCCGAAGAGGTCGGGAGGCGTGCCCTTGTGTCGCACAGGCACGGTCGCCTTGCCGTCGGAGAGCGCGAAGGACAGGTCGAGCGAGCGCGGCTCCCACCTGAGCGAGCCCGGCTGGACCAGTCCGCCGAGGCGGTAGGCCTTGCCGACGACCGGCGCCGCGCGGAGCTCGCTCGGCGTGACGAAGTACACCGCCGACTGGGTCACGCCCGCGTAGATCATGTACGCGAGCGCCGCGGCGATCACCGCACCGCCGGCGACGAACTTGCCTTTCATCGGCCCGAGCCGCGGCGCGACCCGGCTGCGTTCCGCATGGCGCGATTCATTCCAATCGCGTCGGCGCGCTCATTTGCTTTTCGAGCCGGATGAGGCGCCGCCAGTAGCCGAAGAGCACCAGCGCGGCGAGCGCGTAGGCGGCGAGAACGAAGCCCCAGTTGTCGGGCATCACGCCGCGGCCTCCGCCTCGAGTTGGAGCAGGCGCACGCGCTTCGCGAGGAAGTAGAGGTAGAGGAGCGAGAACGCCGCGAAGTTCACCAGGAGCGCCGCGACGATCACGCCAGGCATGCTACTCCCTCCCGGCCTCATGAGCGACGGCGGCTGGTGCAGCGTCCGCCACCAGTAGACCGAGAAGTGCACGAGCGGGATGTTGAGCGCCGCGACGACGCCGAGCACGGCGGCGTAGCGGGCGGCGCGGTCGCCTTCGTCGATCATACCGCGGAGCAGGAGATAGCCGAGGTACATGACGAAGAGGATCGAGACGCTCGTGAGGCGCGCGTCCCACGTCCACCAGGCGCCCCAGGTGGGCTTCCCCCAGATCGACCCGGTCGCGATCGTGAGGCCCGTGAAGAGGACGCCGAGCTCGGCGGAGGCGTGGGCGACGTGGTCGGCGCGCTCGGCGCGGCGGGCCAGATAGACGATGGACGCCACGAACACGACCGCGAAGGCGACGTAGGCGACCCAGACGCTGGGCACGTGGAGGTACATGATGCGCTGGACGTTGCCCTGCGTCGCCTCGCGCGGGGCGACGCCGAAGGCCATCACGAGGCCCGCGCCGAGCCCGATCGCCGCGAGCCATCCGAGCGCCCTCGTCATGACTCGAGCAGGAAGTCGAAGGTGAGCACGCCCGCGGCGACGTACACGACGTCGGCCGCGGCGAGGAGCTTCAGCCAGTGCGCGACCGCCGAGAGGGGCTCGCCCAGCAGCACGGCCTCGGTCGCCTTCACGGTCGCGAGGAGGACCGGCACCTGGACGGGGAGCAGCAGCACCGGGAAGAGCAGCTCGCGCGCGCGTACCTGGGCGGTCATCGCCGCGAAGAGCGTGCCAACGGCGGCGAGGCCGAGCGTGCCGAGCGCCACGACCAGCGCGAGCGCCGGCAGGGCGCCCGCGAGGTCCACGTTGAAGAAGAAGGTGAACAGGACGAGCAGCAAGGTCTCGACGACGAGCATCAAGAGGACGTTTCCCGCGAGCTTGCCGACGTAGATGGCCGACTTGTCGCCGGGCGCCAGGAGCAGCGCGTCCCAGCAGTCGTTCTCGCGCTCGAGCACGAAGGTGCGCCCGAGTCCGAGCAGGCCGGCCAGGACGAAGCCCAGCCAGAGGATGCCGGGGAGCGCCGCGGCGAGCCGCTCGCGGTCGGGGCCGAGCGTGAACTGGAAGACGAACAGGAGCAGGAGCGAGAAGAAGACGAGCGCGTTGAGCGTCTCCTTCGAGCGGCGCTCCACGAGGAGATCCTTGCGGACCACGGCCCACGCGCGCCGCGCGAAGATCAGGCGCCGTCCTCCGTGTGCAGCCGGTACAGGCGTGCGATCTCCTCGGCGCCCATCGAGGCGCGAGGCGTGTCGAGCGCGATCGTGCGCGCGGCGAGGATCACGATGCGGTCGGCGAGGGCGAGCTCGCGGCCGAAGCTGTGCGTGGCCATCACGAGCGCGCCGCCCGCCGCTTTGAACGCCTCGAGGTACCCCTCGAGCCACTTCTTCGCGCGCTGGTCGAGCCCCGCGAAGGGCTCGTCGAGCAGCAGGACGCGCGGGCGGGACAGCACGAACCGCGCCAGCGAGAGTCGGCGCTTCATGCCGGCGGAGAACGTGCGCACGCGCTCGCCCGCGAACCGCTCGAGCTCGACGGCCGCGAGGGCCCGCGCGAGCACGGCGCCGTCGGCGGCGAGGCCCGAGAGCGCGGTCCAGAATCGAAGATTCTCGAGCGCGGTGAGGTCCTCGTAGACGTACGCGCCGTGGGCGACCAGGCCGATGTGCGGCCGCACGCGCTCGGGCGCCCGGGCGCAGTCGTGGCCGAGGACGAAGGCGGTGCCGCGCGAGGGGCGCGTGAGCGTCGCCAGGATCCGCAGGAGCGTCGTCTTGCCCGCACCGTTCGCGCCGAGGAGCGCGACGGCCTCGCCGGCGCGGACCTCCAGGCGCACGTCGGCCAGCACGACGTGGCCGGCGAACGCCTTGCGGAGGCCGGTCACACGAATGAGCGGATCAGCAGCCATGTGTCGATCGGTTCATTCTCACGTAGCGCCGAGGACCGGTCAAGGAAGCGGTGCGGCGTCGCGGCGGCGCCCCCGCCCGTCGGTCCCCGGCCGCCTCTGCGGTTCAGGGTCGTGCGTGGAGAAGAACCGATGCAGCAGCAGGAGCACCGCCAGCATGTCCACCGCGCCGCCGCCGCCCCACATGACGACGCCACCCAGCGCCTGATCCTCGAGCGGGGCGAGACCGCCGGGCCCGGGGGGCGCCGCATAGGAGGCGTAGAGGACGACCGGGCTCGCCGCGATCGAGAGCCCGAGGGCCGCGCTCTGGAGGGCGCCCGTGACGAGATAGACGACGCGCAGGCCGGGATGGACGGCTCGGCCGAAACGGGGCGCCGGACCGATCACGGGCCACCAGAACAGGATGGCGCCCGCGAAGAACGCCAGGTGCTCGAGGTCGTGGGCGACCCGATGGCCGAGCGCCCACTCGTACGCCCACGGGACGTGCCACAGCCACAGGACCCCCGCGTACGCACACCACGCGACGGGCATGCGCGTCAGGGCACGCCAGACGCTCCGCACGGGCGCGCCGCGCACGAGGAGCCGGCCGACCCGAATGCGGGCCCACGTGGGCAGGGCCCAGAGGAGCGCCGCGAGCGGGTCGGCCAGGAGGAGGGCGGGCGCCGCGACGGCGATGAGGAGCATGTGCTGCGCCATGTGGGCGACGAAGCGGCGGTGCGCGAGGGCGTCGAGGGGGGAGAGCAGCGCCAGGGCGAGGCTCCCGAGGCCGGCCAGGGTGAGGGCGGGTCGCCACCACGCCACCCGCGGCCAGGCGCGCCGTGAAAGGCGCCACCACCCGGCTGCGTAGGCGACTCCCAGGAGCAGGAGCAGGACGAAGATTCCCGGCCGGTGCATCCCGCTGACGATCGCTGCGCGCGGCGAGGTTGCTCGTCAGCCGAGCGCGAGCTTTTCGACGGCGCTCATGCGCTCACCCGCTACAGCAGCGCGATCAGCCCCGAGAGGGCGTTGAAGAAGATCTCGAACACCAGGATCGCCAGATTGAGGATCACCAGGGGGATCAGGAGACGCTCGGCGCTCATGGGCTCGTCCTACTGACCCACCGCCAGGCCGGGCCCGAGACCGCCCCAGTACGTGAAGAGGTAGTAGATGCCCCAGACGGCGAGCACGGCGTAGACCACGAGCAGCCACTTGTTCACGATGCCGTGATACGCGCGGATCTCCCCGCGGGCGTATTCCTCGACGGCACCGTACCGCGGATGCTCCTCAGGTGCGCGCTCGGTCATGATCGCGGGGTCCGCGAGCCCGGCTCGTCCGTGGGTGGCCTGCGAGAGGAACCCGGGGCTTCGTCGCTCTCCTCCTCCACTTGGAGCACCCGGTACTTGATCGTCTCGACGTCACGGAACGCCCCGCTCACCGCGCCCCAGACGAAGGCGCTGAGGGCGGCGAGGCCCATGAGCACGGCGACGGCGAACGCGCCCAGGGTCAGGTGCTCGAGCATCGCGGGGGCCTCCTCACTCCCGGACTCCGGGGTAGTAGACGCGCGGCTTCTTGCCATTGACCCGGGCCACGCCGGCCGCCTCGCGCTCCGGGTCGAGGGCCAGCCGCGGATGGTCGGCGCGGACGTCCGGCGAATCGAGCGCCGCCTTGGTCTGCGGGGAGAGCTTGAGCTTCTCGCCCGTCAGCGGATCGGCCCAGGCCGAGAACGAGAGCACGAAGTACGAGATGGCCCAGCGCTCCGCGTCGTTCATCGAGTCGGCGAATGAGGGCATGGGGGTCCCGTCGAGTCCGAGCGTCATCGTACGATAGATGTCGGCCACGTGGGAGCCGCCCTTGAACTGGCCCTTCGTGAAGTCCGCGGGACGGATCGGGAGCTTGAGGTCGTCCTTGAGCTGATTGGCCGAAGGCCCGTCGCCCTTGCCGGTATCGCCGTGGCACTCCCAGCACTTGGCCTTCACGTAGAGGTCCTTTCCCCGGGCGAGGAGTGCGGGCGTGGCCGCCGGCGGCGGCGGCAGCACGAGCGGCGGCTCCGGCTTCTCCTCCTTCCAGCGCGTGGAGAAGGTCTTGATGTACGAGATGAGCGCGAGCCGTGTCTTGTCGGGGAGCTCATGCCACGTCGGCATCGCCGTCCAGCGGACGCCGCGCGTGACCGTGCGGAAGAGGTCGCCGTCGGTCGGCAGAGACCCGGACGGCGTCGAGCGGAACTTGAAGGCGCCGATCGTGAAGTCGCGCGGCCGGGGGAAGAGGAAGGTGGCGGCGAGCCCGTTGCCGTCGCCCTTCGGCCCGTGGCAGCCGATGCAGTGCTCTGCGTATTCCTCCTTGCCACGGGCGACCAGGTCGGCGCTCGGCGGAATGCCCATCACGGACAGCGCCACGTTCTGCGGCTCGAAGACCTCCCGCCACGCCCCGCGATTCGTCCCGAGCTTCTGGACGTAGCCGACGAGCGAGACCAGCTCCTTCGTCGGGACCACCAACAGGACGGAGGTGAGGGCGGGCGGCGTGTCGGCGAAGGGCGTCAGGTCGAGGACGGGCGTGCCGTCGATCGGGAGCTCGCCGTCGGGGCGCGGGCGTACGAACGTGAGCCCCGTCTCGTTGGGGAAGAGGAGCACCGGCCTGTCCTTGTTCAGCGTGAAGTATCGCGAGAGAGCCGGTGTCGCCTCGAGCGCGAGCCCCTCGCCGCCCTTGCGCACGGGGACCCGGGCCTGCTCGAAGAGCCACTTGAAGCTCGGCATGATGGACTCGGGCACCACCAGCCGCGGATCCCAGTGGTGGGCGTAGTGCCAGTCGTCGGCGTACTTGAGCCCCACGCGCGTCAGGTCCGGTCCGATGCGCCGGGTGGAGAAGAGGTGCGGGAGGTCGTAGGCATACTCGCCGGCCTCGGAGACGGGACCCCAGCGCAGCTCCTCGCTGGCGACCGGCCGCACGTACTGGCTGTGGCAGTACCAGCACCCCTCGCGGATGTACACCGCGCGCCCGAGCTGCTCCCGCGGCGTGTAGTCGCTCGACTCGTACCGCACCCACTTGACCTCGCCGAGGTCCGTTCGCACGGCGCGGCTCACGTGCTTCGCGCGCGACTCGGGCAGCATGGCGGGGAGAAAGCCTTGCACGAAGAGCGCGAGCGTCACGAAGAAGAACCCGGCCCCGATCGCCAGCGACTTGATCGATCTCATGGCGCGCCCGCGCTCCTCACGCCGACCGCTGGGCGAGCGAGCCCTTCATCAGGGTGTAGACCACGAACGAGATGCCGAGGTCCATCGAGATCCCGGTGAAGGTCCGCACCCACCAGTACGGGCGGATCGCGGTGACCGTTTCGAGGAACTCGCTCTGCGCCATCAGCATGAAGCCCTGCTGGAGCCCCTGGGCACTGAGGACGAGCCCCATCGCCGAGATACCCAGCGTGATGAGCCAGAACCCCCAGTTCCCGAGTTTGAAGCTCCAGATCGGAGAGCCCGTGATCCGCGGCCAGACGTAGACCGCGCCGGCGATGGCCCAGATGACGAACGTGCCGAAGACGGTGAGGTGCGAGTGGGAGATCACGAAGTCGGTGAAGTGGGTCGGCTGCTGGAGCGCGCGCAGCGCCTCCAGCGAGCCCTGGAGGCACCCGAGGAGGTACATGATGGACCCGATGATCAGGAACTTCGCCGGGAGGTTCCGACCGAACTCCTGCCACTGGCCGAGCATGGTGCCGAAGAAGTTCTGGAGCACCGTCCACACCGGGATGATCAGCATCATGGAGGAGACGATGGCGATCGTCTCGGCCCAGTCGGCGATCGGCGAGTAGAGGTAGTGGTGGATGCCGACGAACGGGTAAAAGAACGCGAGCGACCAGAACCCGATCAGCGACAGCTTGTGACTGTAGATGGGGTTCCGGACGCTCGCGGGCAGGAAGTAGTAGATCAGCACGTAGCCGGCCGGCGTGATCCAGAGCCCGACGACGTAGTGGATGAACAGGCCGTGCCAGGCCGCGTTGTTGATACCCGGGATGTTGTACGGGCCCAGGATGAGGAGGACGAGGTTCACGTCCGTCCAGATGAAGGCCGCGATGAGATACCACAGGGAGACGTAGAGCGGCGCCTCCCGGCGGTTCTTGATCGTCACCAGGAACTGCACGGTCAGGGCGAGGACCGCCAGGAAGATGACGATGACGTTGACCAGTGCGAACTCCCCGGCCTCCCAGCCCCGGTTGAAGCCGGCGGCGAGGAGGATGACGGCCACGGCCAGGTTCAGGTTCCAGACCCAGAGCAGCCCATGGCTCCAGCGCTCGTTCCACAGCCTCACGCCGCAGAGGCGCGGCACGATGTAGTGGCAGAGGCCAATGAAGAGCGTGGAGAACGCGCCCCAGATCACGCCGTTGACGTGGATCGGGCGGAGCCGGCCGAAGGTGAGCCAGGCCTGGTCGCCCAGGAATTCCGGGTACGTGAACTTGGTGGACAGGACGACGCCCAGCGTCGGGAAGAAGAGGAGCCAGAAGAAGCCCCAGGCGAGCCACCGCCGGATCAGCG
The DNA here is from genome assembly GCA_003220595.1 of Candidatus Rokuibacteriota bacterium. Lineage (GTDB taxonomy): Bacteria > Methylomirabilota > Methylomirabilia > Rokubacteriales > CSP1-6 > AR19. The sequence continues at coordinate 46,863 of QHSZ01000023.1, forward strand.
CCCGATCGATGACGTCGTCGTTCAGGCGCTGCGCCTCGGCGACCCGCGCCTCCTGAACGCCTCCGGTACCGGCCATGCTCGGTCTCCTATGAAGAGGTCACGACCGCGACAGTCGCCTAGATATCATGAGAAGCGGATCGGATGCACGGCCTCGAATCGCTGCCCGCGGTTGTTTGCGAGGACCACCCGCAACAGGTCCTCTCCCGGCGCGCGGAGCCTGAACGCGATCCAGGGATTATCGCTGAGCGCCGAGGTCAGCGTGAAGCGGCTGATCGGCTGGTCTCCGTAGAAGACGTCCATCTGGCTCAGGTAGAGGGGGTCCCCCGCCTGGACGAACTTCCCCTCCCGGACCTCCAGGCCCGTTCGGCTCGGATGCTTGGTCTTGATCTGGATGTCGATCGTCTGGTGAGGGCCGATGCTGCCTTCGGCGATCAGCTGCGGTATCCGGATCGTGGGCGGACCGATCTCGTCGGGGCCCGTCCTGCCTGGCGGCGGCGCGGTCCCCGCACAGCCACCGCCGCCCTCCGGGATCGTGATGGACCGCGTGCTGTGCCAGCGAACGTGGCGGCTGCACTCGGCCGTCGCCACGACGTCGGAGGCGCCACGATCGAGGCGGATCTGGAAGGCGAGATAGACCTGGCCGTTCAGCGGCGTGAAGTGGAAGACGCCCTTCAGGGGAACGGGATCGCGCTCGTTCATGACGCTGACGCTGCTCACGTAGTGACCGGGTTCCATCGGATGGGACATCTCGACGGTGACCGGGACCTTGGCTCCGTTGCTCGTGAAGACGGGCAGCGTGAGCGCGAGCGCATCGGGATCGTCGCCGGGTGAGCGCGTCGGCTCGCCGCGCCCCCAGGCGCCGCGAGGTCCTCCCGCCGCGATCAGCCCCACGGCCGCCGGCAGCGCGCCCAGGAAGCTCCGCCTGGACACGAGCCGCGGCCGTGAGGCGACGTGCGGTGTCATGGCCGACCGGGACGCCGCCGTCTCAGTGTCGGCCGGGATCGAGCTTGGACCCTCGGTTCGACCAGTAGATGTAGGCCTCCAGCGCCTTCATCGCGTCCCCGTCGGGGTCGATCTTCACCCCCTCGTTCGGCTTCTCGATGCACCAGTTGATCATGTCGCGCAGCGTCGCGAACTTGTTGATCTGCTCCTGGAACTTCGGGAACTCGTAGGGATGGTTGTCCGAGGCGAACGGATGGCACATGGCGCACGCCATCCCCGTCTTGGACAGCGTGACGCCGAGCCGCTTCTCGGTGGCGCCGTCCCCGTGGAAGAGCAGATCTCCGACCTTCACCTGCTCCATGAACACGTCGTCGAAAGCCTTGAGCTGGTCAGGCGTGTGTTTCTCCTTGTGGGCCAGCGCCCGGTCCGTGCCCGAGGTCGCGAGCAGCAGAAGCAGGCCCAGGCCGACACCCAGCGCCGTCGACGCGTAGCGAGTCCTCTTCATCGCCCTCCTCCCTCCCTGGGTGCGAGCCCCGCCGGTGCTCATTTGTAGGCGCCGTAGTACGGCCACTCGCGATCGGCGATGCGCGGTTGTAGCGTCTGGTTGATGTTGTCGGCGCACCCGGAGTCCCACGGCGCCTCCGCCAGGATGTCCTTCCGCCACATCACGTACTCGTTCTCGAGCTTCTCGGCCGCGCTCACGGTGAGCCGGGACCAGCCGACGCCGTCGAAGTGGTCGCCGGGATCGACCCGCACCAGGCACCGGGTCAGCGCGGGCACGCCCTCGGGCGCGTAGGGCCACGTCCACGAGGTGGCCAGCATGCCGATCGAGCGCATCTTTCCGAGCTCGTTGTACAGCACCTGATGCGTGTGACCGTGGACGTTGGTGACGTTGGTGTAGGCCTTGAGGACCTCGTGCACCTCGCGCCAGTCACGCACCCAGAAGTTCCAGGGCGGGTAGTACTCATAGAGCGGGTTGTGGCTGAAGATGATCACGGGCTTGTCCTTGGGCCAGCTCCCGAGCGTGCGGTTCAGCCACTCGAGCTGATCACGGCCGACGCCGGCCCACGCCCCGGCCACCGAGCCGTCGAGCGTCGCCATGTGGCCCATCCGCTCCTTGGCCGTCATCTTCTTGGCGGTCCAGTAGTCGGGACCGCGGCTGACCGTGTCGAGGCCGACGAAGCGCACGCCCTTGTGGTCGAAGGTCCAGTTCGGTGCGCCGAAGAGCTGCCGCCACTTGGCGCCCATGTCGAAGTACCAGTCATGCTCTCCGGGGATGTACACCTTCTTGATCTTCAGCTCCTTGAGGATGTCGTTGCCGAGGCCCAGCTCGACCGGATCGCCGAGCTGGGCTAGATCACCCCCGTGGATCAGGAAGTCGGCCGGGGGCGACATGGCCTGCACGTCCTTGACCGCGCGGGTGGCCTTGTCGACGAACCGGGTGTTGACGTCCTTGGGATAGAGATGGTTGTCGGAGATCCAGGCGAACTTGAACGCTTCGGCGCCGAACGCCACGTCGAGCGTGTTGATGAGGGGGAACCACCCGTACGTCGCCGCGCCCGCGGCCCCCGCGAGCACCGATTTGTGGAGGAAGATGCGGCGCGTGATACCGAGCGAGGGATCGGGCCGCTCGCCCGGTCGCCTCAGCTCCCGGTCCATCTCGCGCCGCGTCGCTCGGATCTCGCCGGACGCGCGCGCCTTCCGCCACCAAGCCCTCCGAGACGTTTCTCTGGCGAGCTCGAGTCGATCATGGTCGTCCACTGCGGTCGCCTCCTTCCCACCGCCAGGCAGTCGTGCCGGACGGAAGCCAGTGTGGCCCTACTTCTTCAGCTCCACCGTAACGGGCACCACCTCCTTGGCGTTCACGCTCACGGGAATCTCGACCTCGCCCGCGTACTCCTGCCACGTCACGAGCGTATAGGAGCCGGGCGGGACGTCCTTGATCGTGAACGTCCCGTCCTTCGCCGTCACCGCGTAGTAGGGGTTGTCCGCGACGTAGACCCAGCCGAGCATCCAGCCGTGGGCGTCGCACTCTACGCGGACGAGCCCCGGCTTCTTGAGCGGCCGCCTGATCCGCTGGTCCTGGTTCGGCAGGGCCACGTTGAACGCAGTGAGCTTGCCGTAGAAGCCGTGCGTGTTGTGGAGGACCGGATCCGAGTTGACGATCTCGAAGTCGCCGGCCGGGATGATCTGCACGTGCGGTCGAAAGTCGCACTTGACGTTGTCGATGTGCGGGACGCCCGCAGCCTTCTCCCAACCCTTGCCCTTCTCGACGGATTTCAGATAGACGACCGCGTCCTCGACCGCCTTATCGGGGCCGACCAGGATCTGATCCACCTCGCGCACGCCGCTGCCGCACACCTCCCGATCCTTGGTCGGGATGACCTTTCGCTTGGGCGGCGCGCTCCCCTGGAAGACCACCTTGCCCTTGATGGTGCCGCCGCCGCTGACGTCCACGACCTCGTACGGCAGTGCGGGAGTGGCCACGCCGATCACCAACGCCACGACCGCGAGCGCCACGAACGTGAGCAGCGCCGTCGCCATGCGGGTACGCGTCCTCACTCCGGCTCTCCTTTGTGGAGCGCGCCCGTGCTCAGAGATGGGCGGACGGGCGCGGCAATGGCTCGAGCTTCTCCTCGGGCGCGTGACACACGTGACAGGCCCGCTCTCCGATCTCCGAGACGAGCGTGTAGCCGGCGCCCTGGGACCGCCAGACGACCACGTCGTAGCCGCGGTGGCTCACCACCTTGAACCGCGGCTTCTCCCTCAGCTGGAGGCGGCGGTAGGCCTCCTCCGGGATGATGAAGAGCGAGACGTTGTTGCCGTCGAGCTGATACTCGAGCGCCGCCACCTCGATCTCTCCGAGGTGCGAGATCCGCCCTCCGAGGAAGCGCAGGCCCTCGGTCTTCAGATCCGGGAGACTCACGTTGAAGGTGAGCCGCTGCCTGAACCACTCCTCGGCCGCCTTCGGCGACACGTCCCTGATGTCGGGCGGCAGGAGGTTGCGGACCAGCTTCTGGTGCTGCTCCACCGCGGCCCCCGCGAGCTCGGGGAGCGTGATCCGGGTACCGAGGTACGCTTTCAGTGCCATCCCGGCGCCCAGACCAACGGCGACCAGAAGCGCGGCGGCGATCGCGAGAACGAGGGGCGTCAGCCGGCGCCGTCCGTGCCTTGCCCGCTGGCCATGGCCGAGGTCCCGGAGCAGCGTGGCCACGTGCTCGCGGACCCGCTCGGGGGCTGGGTCCGGGCGCAACCGCTCCCCGTACGCTTCCCGGAACGCGACCTCGAAGTCGACGAGCCGTCGACAGGCGGTGCAGTGCGCCAGATGCGTGTCGACCTGGTCCCGCAGCTCCGGCGTCAGCTCCCCGTCGACGTAGGGAAACAGCTTGGATTTCGCCGTACTACAGTCCATCACTTCTCACGCCCACGCCTTTCTCGCCGGGCCGCTGGGGGAGCTCCACGAGATACGTTCGAAGCAAGTTCCTGCCACGGTAGAGCCGAGACATGACGGTGCCGATCGGACGGCTCACGATGGCCGCGATCTCGCGGTACGCCAGCCCCTCGATGTCGCGAAGCTCGACCACTTCCCGGAGGAGCGGGGGCAGGCGGCGGATCGCCTCACGGACCTGCTCGACGGTCTCGCGCCGAACCAGGATGTCCTCCGGGGCGAGCGGGATTGAACAGAGGGGACTTTCCATGGAGACCACTGGCTCCACTTCCTCGTCGCGCCCCAGAGGCTCTTCCGAGGGCCGCACCCGCTGCCGTCGCTGACGGTCGATCTGAGCATTCCTGATGATCGTGAAGATCCACGGCTTAAAGCTCTGGGCCCGGTCGAACGTGTGGAAGCCGTCGTAGGCGCGCACGAGGCTTTCCTGGAGGAGGTCTTCGGCGGCCTCGACCTGACGCGTCAGCACGAGGGCGTAGTTGTACAGGGAATCGAGATACTTTCGGACAAGATCCTGAAACTCGGACCCCCTGTCCACAGATCTCCCCGGTCCTGCTTTCGTATGACTTACTACGTACTACGTACGGGAGGCCGACTTATTCCCTGGGGGGCGATTATAGGATGGGTCCGGCCGCCCTCCGCGGGGGGCGGTCACGCGGACGCGTGCAGGAAAACCCGAACGGGGCTCGGGCGGTCTGGCGTCGGTTAAGGCCGCATCGCCCGAAGGCGCGCGATACGCTCCTCGATGGGCGGGTGCGTCGAGAAAAGGCGCATCAGCGAGCTGCCGCTCAGCGGGTTGACGATGAAGAGGTGCGCCGTCGACGGGTTGGCCGGCATCGGCAGCCGCTCGTTCGCCATCTCGAGCTTCTCGAGCGCCTTCGCGAGGCCCCACGGCTTGCCGGCGATCCGGGCCCCCGTCGCGTCGGCCTGGAACTCGCGCGCGCGCGAGACGGCGAGCTGGACCAGCAGGGCGGCGATCGGGGCGAGCACCGCCATGAGGATCAGCGCGAACGGGTTCCCGCCGCCCTCCTCGTCGTCGCTGCTGCGGCCGCCACCCCAGAGCGCGGCCCACTGCGCCATGTGCGCGAGGTACGTGATGGCCCCCGCGAGGGTCGCCGCGATCGTCGAGACGAGGACGTCGCGGTTCTTCACGTGCGAGAGCTCGTGCGCGAGCACGCCCTCGAGCTCCTCGTCGTCGAGGATCCGGAGGATGCCCTCGGTCACGGCGACGGCGGCGTGCGTCGGGTTGCGGCCCGTCGCGAAGGCGTTCGGCGTGTCGGTCGGGATGAGGTAGACCGGCGGCATCGGGATGCCGGCGCGCAGGGTGAGGCGCCGGAGAATCGCGTGGACGTTGGGCGCCTGCGCCTCGTCGATCCGCTTGGCGCCGTACATGGACAGCACGATCTTGTCGGAGAACCAGTAGCTGAAGAAATTCATCAGCAGCGCCAGTGCGAAGGCGATCAGCATGCCCTGACGGCCACCGAGCGCACCCCCGAAGAGCACCAGCATGATCGTGAGGACGGCGAGGAGCACCGCGGTCTTGAACATGTTCGACATGGCTGAAGGGTAACAAACAGGTGGGGACCGGTCAAATGCCTTGACTTGGGCGAACGCCGTCGATATACTGGCCCCGTTTAGTGAAAAAATCTTTTATTCACAGAGACTTAGAGACCATGCGCATCCGGGTTTCCGACATCCAGGAAGACGGCCTGATGGTCGACCACGTGACCGCCGTCGGCTCGTTCTCCGACCCGGCTTGGCGGCTCGATGCGGTCTCGCTCCGGGTCCTACGCGAGCACGTCGACGTCCTCGTCTCGGGCGAAGTCCTGGCGACCGTGCCCCAGCTCTGCGGGCGCTGCCTCGAGCCGTTCCCGGCGGACGTCCGCGCCGCCGTGGACGTGCGCCTGATCCCGCGCCCCGCGACGGCGGACAACGTCGAGCTCGCCCCCGACGACCTCGACGTGGACTTCTACCAGAACGACGAGCTGGACCTTGGGGCACTCGTCGAGGCCGAGACGACCCTCGCGCTTCCGATGAAACCGCTGTGCCGCGACGACTGCCGGGGTCTCTGCCCCGTCTGCGGCGGCAACCGGAACGTGGTCGCTTGCGCGTGCAGCGAGCGTGCGCCCGACCCGCGGCTGACCGTCCTCAAGGACCTGGCCACGCGACTCTCACACTAGAGGGGATCCTCCATGCCGCTGCCGAAGCGACGCCACTCGAAGACGCGCGGGCGCAAGCGCCGGACGCACTACAAGCTCACGGCGCCGACGCGGTCGCTGTGCCCGCAGTGCCGTGAGGTGAAGCTACCGCACCGGGTCTGCCCGCACTGCGGTTACTACAAAGGCCGGGAGATCGTCGCGGTCGAAGGGACGTAAGCGGTCAGGCGCCAGGCGCGATGAAGATCGCCGTTGACGCCATGGGGGGCGACCGCGGCCCCGCCGTCGTCGTGGAGGGCGCGGTGGCCGCGGTCCGCGAGTTCGGCGCGTCCGTCGTCCTCGTCGGCGACCGGGCCGCCATCGAGCGCGAGATCCTGCGCCTCCAGGCGCAGAACCTCGGCATCGAGATCGCCCACGCCTCGCAGGTCGTCGGCATGGCCGAGAGCCCGTCGCACGCGCTCCGCCGCAAGCGCGACTCGTCGCTCAAGGTCGCCGCCGAGCTCGTCAAGGACGGCAAGGCCTCGGGGTTCATCTCGGCCGGGAACACCGGCGCCGCCATGGCCATCTCGATGTTCGTGATCGGCGTGCTGCCGGGCGTGGACCGCCCCGCCATCGCCGCGGTGCTCCCGAACCTCCGCAAGTTCACGATCCTGCTCGACGCGGGCGCCAACGTCGACCCGAAGCCCTGGCACCTCCTCCAGTTCGCCGTCATGGGCCACGTCTACGCGCGCGACATCCTCGGGCTCGACAGCCCGCGCGTGGGGCTCCTCTCCGTCGGCGAGGAGGAGGGGAAGGGCAACGAGCTGACGAAGGAGACCTACGACCTCCTGAAGGACTCCTCGCTCAACTTCCTCGGCAACGTCGAGGGGCGCGACATCTACAACGGCCGCTGCGACGTCGTGGTGACCGACGGCTTCACCGGCAACGTGGCGCTCAAGATCTCCGAGAGCCTGGCCGAGATGCTGGGCAGCATGATCAAGGAGGAGCTCTTCCGCGACACGCGCTCGAAGCTCGGCGCCGCCCTCGCGATGCCCGCCTTCGAGCGGTTCCGGCGCCGCATCGACTACACGGAGGTGGGCGGCGCGCCCCTGCTCGGCATTGACGGCGTCGCGATCATCTGTCACGGTGCGTCGCCGGTGAAGGCGATCAAGAACGCGGTGCGGGTCGCGCGCGAGTGGGCCAGCGCCGGGCTGAACGAGCACATCAAGGCCGCGATCGAGGCCGAGGTGGCGCGCGGGGGCCGGGAGGAGCGCGAATGACGCGAGCGAGGATCATCGGGGTCGGCGCGTACGCGCCCAAGCGGATTCTCACGAACGCCGATCTCGAAAAGCTGGTCGACACGAATGACGAGTGGATCCAGCAGCGGAGTGGGATCCGCGAGCGCCGCATCGCCGACGAGACCGAGGCGACGTCCGACCTCGCGCTGAAGGCCGCCGCGCAGGCGCTCGAGCGCGCGAACCTCGTTCCCGAGGATATCGAGTTCATCGCGGTGGGCACGACGACGCCGGACATGTTCTTCCCGACCGTCGGCAACATCGTGCAGCACCGGCTCGGCTGCGGCCGCGCGGGCTCGGTGGACCTGCTCGCGGCGTGCGCCGGCTCCATCTACAGCCTCGCGTTCGGCTCGCAGCTCATCCAGACCGGCAAGTACCGGCGCGTCCTCTGCATCGGCGCCGAGACGCTGTCGCGGATCATCGATTGGACGGATCGGGGCACCTGCGTGCTCCTCGCCGACGCCGCCGGCGCGGCGGTGCTCGAGGCCGAGGAGGGCGACCGAGGGATCCTCGACTTCGATCTCTACTCCGACGGCCAGTACTGGGACCTCCTCTACATGCCGGGTGGCGGCTCGCGCCATCCCGCGACCCGGGAGACGGTGGACGCGCGGATGCACTACGCCAAGATGAAGGGGAGCGAGGTCTTCAAGGTCGCCGTCCGCATGTTCGTAGAGTGCGCCGAGCGGATCCTCACGCGGAACGGCTTCACGGTCGACGACGTGAAGCTCTTCATCCCCCACCAGGCGAACCTCCGGATCATCGAGGCCGCGGCCAAGCGCGTGCGGCTCCCGATGGAGCGCGTGTTCGTGAACGTGGACCGCTACGGCAACACCGGCGCCGCGTCCCTCTATGTCGCGCTCGAGGAGGCGGTGGTCGGCGGGCGCGTGCAGCGGGGCGACCTGATCCTGCTCGCGGCCTTCGGCGGCGGCTTCGCCTGGGGCGCCGCCTTGCTCCGCTGGTGACCGCCCGCTGACCGCATGATCGCGTTCCTCTTCCCCGGCCAGGGGTCGCAGGCGGTCGGCATGGGACGCGGGTTCTACGAGTCGTCGCCGGGCGCCAAGGCCCTCTTCGAAGAGGCGAACGCTGCGCTCGGCTTCGACCTCACGAAGCTCGCCTTCGAGGGTCCCGAGGCCGAGCTGGCGCTGACCGCGAACACCCAGCCCGCGGTGCTCGCGGCCTCCGTCGCGACGGCCGCGGCGTGCGCCGAGCGCGGGCTCCAGCCGGCGATCGCCGCCGGGCACAGCCTCGGCGAGTACTCGGCGCTCGTGGCCGCCGGCGCGCTCCGGTTCGCCGACGCGATCCGCGTGGTCCGCAAGCGCGGTCAGCTCATGCAAGACGCGGTGCCCGTCGGGACCGGCGCGATGGCGGCCCTCATGGGGCTCGAGCTCGCGGAGGTCGAGCGGCTCTGCGCCGAGGCCGCGAACGGCGAGGTCGTCGAGGTCGCGAACGTGAACTCCGCCCAGCAGATCGTCGTCGCCGGCCACCGCGCGGCGGTCGAGCGCGCGGTCGGCCTCGCCGGCCAGCGCGGCGGCAAGAAGAGCGTCGTGCTCCCCGTGAGCGCGCCCTTCCACTGCGCGCTCATGGCCCCCGCGGCGGAGCGGCTGCGCCCCGAGCTCGAGGGGATCGCCGTGGCCGACCCGCGCATCCCCGTCGTGCGGAACGTCGACGCGGGCGTGACGCGGACGGCCGCGGAGGTGCGGCCCTTCCTGTTGACCCAGGTGGCGAGCCCGGTGCGGTGGACCGCCTGCGTCAAGCGGCTCGCGGCGGAGGGCGCGACGACGTTCGTGGAGGTCGGCCCGGGCCGGGTGCTGACCGCGCTCCTCAAGCGCATCGTGGACGGCGCGCGCGGCCTCTCGGTCGAGGACCCGGCCGGCCTCGAGAAAGTCCTCGCGGCGCTCGAGACGCGCGCATGACGAAGCCGCCGCTCGACGGCAAGGTCGCGATCGTCACGGGCGGCAGCCGCGGGATCGGCCTCGCGATCGCCGCGTTGCTGGCCGAGGACGGCGCGGCCGTGGTAGTCTCTGGCCGCGACGCCGACCGGCTCCAGCGCGCGGTGAAGGAGCTCGAGGCGCAGGGGCGTGTGGCGCACGCGGTCGTAGCCGATGCGGCGAGCCGCGAGGACTGCGACCGGCTGGCCGACGCGGCCAAGGAGCGATTCGGCCGCATCGACGTCCTCGTGAACAACGCCGGGATCACGCGCGACGGGCTGCTCGTGCGCATGAAGGACGAGGACTGGGACCGCGTCATGGACGTGAACCTCCGGGGTGTGTTCCTCCTGACGCGCGCGGTGACGAAGGCGATGGTGAGGCAGAAGCGCGGCGGGCGGGTCATCAACATCACCTCGACGGCGGGGGCGATGGGTAACGCGGGCCAGGCCAACTACTCCGCCGCCAAGGCGGGGCTCATCGGCCTCACGAAGGCGGCGGCGCGCGAGCTGGCGCACTGGTCCATCCTGGTCAACGCCGTCGCGCCCGGCCTCATCGAGACCGACATGGCGGCGGCGCTGCCGGCGGAGGCGCGCACAGCGCTGCTCGCGCAGGTGCCGCTCAAGCGCATCGGGACCGCGCGCGAGGTGGCCGAAGTGGTACGATTCCTCGCCGGGGACGGGGCGGCCTACATCACGGGCCAGGTCTTCCACGTCAACGGCGGGCTCTACATGTAACCCATCCTGAGCATGGAGGTGACGAGTTCATGGCGAAGTCGGTAGAGGAGAAGGTGAAGGAGATCATCGTCGAGCAGCTCGGGGTGGAGGAAGACGAGGTCACCACGAACGCGAAGTTCATCGAGGATCTGGGCGCCGACTCGCTCGACACGGTTGAGCTCGTCATGGCCCTCGAGGAGCACTTCGACATCCAGATCCCCGACGAGGACGCCGAGAAAATCGTGACCGTCGGCGACGCGGTCCAGTACATCAAGGAGAACTCGTGATGGCGCACCGGCCTCGGGCCCGCGGCGCGCGATAGATGGCCACGCGGCGGGTCGTCGTCACCGGGCTCGGGGCGCTCACGCCGGTCGGCAACACGGCGGAGGAGCTGTGGTCCGCGCTCAAGCAGGCGCGGTCGGGCGTGGGCCCCATCACCAAGTTCGACGCGACGACGAAGAACGCGCAGGGTGAGTTCGAATACGCCACGCGGATCGCGGCCGAGGTGAAGAACTTCGACCCGCTCCAGTACGTGGACAAGAAGGAAGCGCGGCGACTCGACCCGTTCTTGCAATACGCGATGGCCTGCGGCGTCATGGCCGTCGACGACGCCGGGCTCGACACCTCGAAGGTGGACGGCACACGCTTCGGCGTGCTGATCGGCTCGGGGATCGGCGGCATCCAGACGCTGCTCAGCACCCACGACACGCTGCGGGAGAAGGGGCCGGACCGTGTCTCGCCCTTCTTCATCCCGATGATGATCGTCAACATGGCGTCGGGGCTCGTCTCCATGCGCTTCGGCGCGAAGGGGCCGAACTCGGCGGTGATCACCGCCTGCGCGACGGGCAACCACGCGATCGGCGACGCCTTCCGGATCATCCAGCGCGACGAGGCAGATTTAATGATCGCGGGCGGCGCCGAGGCGATCATCATCCCGCTGACAATCGCCGGCTTCTGCGCGATGAAGGCGATGTCCACGCGCAACGACGAGCCGACGAAGGCCTCGCGGCCCTTCGACGCGGGACGCGACGGGTTCGTCTGCGGCGAGGGCGGCGGCGTCCTCGTGCTCGAGTCGCTCGAGCACGCCGTCCGCCGTGACGCGCGCATCTACGCCGAGCTCGTCGGCTACGGCATGACGGGCGACGCCCACCACATGACGGCGCCCGACCCCGAGGGCGACGGCGCGGCGCGCGCGATGGCGGCGGCGCTGCGCGATGCCGGCCTCTCCGGGCCCGAGGTCGGCTACATCAACGCCCACGGCACCTCGACACAGTACAACGACAAATTCGAGACGCTCGCGATCAAGCGCGTCTTCGGCGACCACACCCGACGCCTCGCGGTGTCGTCCACGAAGTCGATGACCGGCCACCTCCTCGGTGCGGCCGGCGGCGTCGAGGCGATCGCGACGGTGCTGGCGCTCCACCACGGCGTGCTGCCGCCGACGATCAACTACGAGACGCCCGATCCGGACTGCAACCTCGACTACGTCCCGAACCAGGCGCGCAAGCAGGACGTCGAGTTCGCGCTGTCGAACGCCTTCGGGTTCGGCGGCACGAACGCGACGGTGGCCTTCCGCAAGTATCTCCCGTAGGTGGACCTCGCCCGCGTCGCCGAGCTCGAGCGGCGGCTCGGTCACCGGTTCCGTGACCGCGGGCTCCTGGAGCAGGCCTGCACCCACGCCTCCTACGCGAACGAGCACCCGCCCACGCCGAGCCACGAGGGCCTGGCGCTCCTCGGCGACGCCGCGCTCGCCCTCGTCGTCGCCGAGCATCTGCTCGCCGAGGACCCGACGGCGGCGGTCGGCATCCTGACGCCGCGACGCGCCGAGCTCGTTGCAGGCGAGCGGCTCGCGCGCTGGGCGCGCGAGCTCGACCTCGGCCCGCTCCTGCGTCTGGGGCGCGGCGAGGAGCAGACGGGCGGCCGCGCGCGCGAGTCCATCCTCGCCTCGGCGCTCGAGGCGCTGCTCGGCGCCATCTACCTCGAGGACGGGATCGCCGCGGTGCGCGCGAGCGTCGGGCGCCTGGCGCTGTGGTAGGCTCTACCCCATGCGGGTCTGGCCGTTTCGCAGCGGTGCTAACACCGCCGTGCCGCCCGCCGCCGATCCCCTCGTCACCGAGGAGCTTCTGCGACGCAGCGTCGAGGATCTGCTCGTGATCCGCGACCGCGTGACCCGCGGCGCCCTCGTGAGCTTCCGCGGCGACCTGCTCGTGGCGCCGGCGCGCGCCTGCGACGCGCTGACCGAGCGCCTCCGCCCCCTCGGCTACACGCCGTTCCTGCGCCGCGACGGCGACGGCGTCGTGATCCAGGCGTGGCCGCTCACCGACGCCACGGTGCCGTTGCGTCTCGGCGTGAGCCTCGCGCTCTTCCTGCTCACGTGCGGCTCGACGCTCATCGCCGGCCTCGGGTACGCCGGCTCACCGACGTTCGACGCCCTCCGCGCCTCGCCCTCCGCCCTGCGGTTTCTCGCGGGGCTGCCGTTCGCGGCGACGCTCATGGCGATCCTGCTCGTGCACGAGCTAGGGCACTACTTCACGGCGCGCCGGTACAAGACGGCGGTGAGCCTGCCCTACTTCATCCCGCTGCCGATCAGCTTTCTCGGGACGCTCGGCGCGATCATCCGGATGCGCTCCCCGGGGCGCGACCGGAACTCGCTGTTCGACATCGCCGCTGCGGGGCCGCTCGCCGGCCTGGCCGTGGCCGTGCCGGCGATGATCGTCGGGCTCGCCTGGTCCGTGGTCGTGCCCGCCCCCCCGAGCGGGCACGTCGCGTTCGGCGACTCGCTCCTGACGCGCCTGCTCGTCCAGCTTCGCTTCGGCGCGGTTCCGGCCGGGTTCATGGTCTTCACCCACCCGATGGCCGATGCGGCGTGGGCCGGGTTCCTCGTGACGGCGCTGAACCTCTTCCCCGCGGGACAGCTCGACGGGGGCCGCATCAGCTACGCCCTCTTCGGGCGCCATCACCGCGCCATCGGCAAGGGGACCGTCGCCGCGCTGGTCCTGGTCGGCGTGGCGACGGCGCTCTGGGATGTCCTCGTGGAGGGTGGCGACGGCGCGTCGGCGCTCAACTGGTTCGTCTGGGCCGGGCTGATCGCCTTCGTCGTGGGGTTTCACCACAGTCCGCCGCTCGACGACATCACGCCGCTCACGTCGGGCCGTCGCGTCGTCGGCATGTTCTGCCTGCTGCTCATCGTCCTGCTGACACCGCCCTTCATCGTCCGGGTGAAGTAGGCCGCTCACGCGCCCACGGGCGGCCCGGCGCCGACCTCGCGGGCCGCCCGCGCGACGTCGACGCGCAGGAGCAGCGCCAGACCCAGGATGAAGAACGTCGCGAGCGACAGGATCGCGATCCGGTAGCTCCCGGTGAACTGCAGCGCCAGGCCGAACAGGAGCGGCCCGAGCCAGCTCGTCCCGCGCTCGCTGACCTCGTAGAGGCTGAAGTACTCCGCCTCCTGCCCCGTCGGGATCATGCGCGAGTAGAGCGAGCGGCTGAGCGCCTGGCTCCCGCCGAGCACCACCGCGATCGCCGCCGCGAGCGCGACGAACTCCCCGCCGGTCCGGAGCCAGCCGTACGCGTAGGTCACGGTGCCGGTCCAGATCACGAGGCTCACGACGATCGCCCGCTTGGCGCCGAGCGCCGCGGCCACGCGATTGAAGAGGAGCGCGCCCCCGAATGCGACGAACTGCACCATGAGGATCACGGCGGTCAGCGTCGAGATCGGAAGTCCCAGCGCCTCCTGGCCGAACTGCGACGCGAGGGCGATGACCGTCTGGATGCCGTCGTTGTAGAGGAGATAGGCGGCGAGGAAGAGCAGGGTGTGGGGGTAGCGGCGCGCGGAGCCGAGCGTGCGCCAGAGCTGCCGCGCGCCGACGGTCAGGTAGTGCTCGTCCGGTCCGAGACGGCGCGCGGGCCCGCGCGTCCGGAGGGCGGCGAGGGGGATCACTGTGAAGAGCGCCCACCACACGCCCGCGGAGGCGAGGTTGATGCGCACGACGAGCCCGGTCGGGAGCCCGAGCGCGTCCGCGCGCGCGAAGAGCGCGAGGTTCAGGGCGAGGAGGAGCCCGCCCCCGAGGTAGCCGATGGCCCAGCCGTAGGACGACACGGCGTCGCGCCGGTCGGGCGCGGCGAGGTCGGGGAGGAACGCGTTGTAGACGACGATGGACGCGCCGAAGGCCAGGTTGGCGACGACGAAGAGGGCGCCGCCGAGGAGGTAGCGCGTGCCGTCGACGAAGTAGAGCGCGGCCGTCGCGCCGGAGCCGATGTAGGCGAAGAGCGCGAGCATCGCCTTCCTCCGCTGCGAGGCGTCGGCGACGGCGCCGAGGAGCGGCAGCAGCACGACCTGCGCGAGGACCGAGAGCGACACGACGTAGGGGAAGAACGCGCCGGCGCTCACGGGGATGCCGAACGGGTGGACGAAGCCATCCGCGTCGGCCGCCGCCTTGGTCACGGTGGTGAGCCACGGTCCGAGGAACACCGTCACCACCGTCGTGGGGAAGGCGGAATTCGCCCAGTCGTAGAAGTACCAACCGACGCGTTCGCCGCGCTCGCTCACGACGCGGACACCGTGCGCCGGAGGATGACACAGGCGCCTCGGCTGCGCTACTATCCGCGCATGCCGGGCCGGCTCGACGGAAAGCAGCTCGAGCAGCTGATCAAGAAGGGCGAGATCGACACCGTCCTCACGGTCTTCCCCGACACGTTCGGCCGACTCCTGGGCAAGCGCGTGGTCGGCAGCTACTTCCTCGACCACGTCGCCGCCGAGGGCGCCCACGCGTGCGTCTACCTCTTCACCGTGGACATGGAGATGGAGCCGCTGCCGGGCTTCAAGCTCACCTCGTGGGAGCGCGGCTACGGCGACATGAAGCTGGTCCCCGACGAGGCGACCCTGCGCCTCGTCCCCTGGCTGCCCAAGACCGCGCTCGTGTTCTGCGACGTGTACACCGAGGAGGGCGAGCCGATCGAGGAGGCGCCGCGCTGGGTGCTGCGGCGCCAGGTCGAGCGCGCGGCGAAGCAGGGGTTCGTCGTCAAGACCGCGGCGGAGCTCGAGCTCTACGTCTTCAAGGAGTCGTTCGAGGCGGCGCGCGCGAAGCGCTATCGCGAGCTGACGCCGGCCGCCGGCTATCTCGAGGACTATCACATCCTCCAGACGACGAAGGAGGAGCCGCTGATCCGCGCGATCCGCAACGGCATGGAGGCGGCCGACGTCCCCGTCGAGAGCTCGAAGGGCGAGTGGGGCCGAGGCCAGGAGGAGATCAACCTCCGCTACGCCGAGGCGCTCGAGATGGCCGACCGCGCGACGCTCTACAAGCACGGGGCCAAGGAGATCGCGCACCTCCACGGCTGCTCCGTGACGTTCATGGCGAAGTACGACATGGGCGCGGCGGGCTCCTCCTTCCACCTCCACTCGTCGCTCTGGGACAAGGGCGGTCGGAAGGCGCTCTTCGCGACGACCGGGCACGGCGCGGCGTCGCGCACCGCGGGTCCCCTCTTCGGCCAGTGGCTCGCGGGCCAGCTCGCGATGGCGCGCGAGCTCGCCTACTTCTACGCGCCCGGCGTGAACTCCTACAAGCGCTACCAGGCGGGCTCGTTCGCGCCCACGCGCATCGTCGCCGGCTGGGACAACCGCACCTGCGGCTTCCGTCTCTGCGGCGAGGGGAGCGGCTTCCGCGTGGAGAACCGCATCCCCGGCGCCGACGCGAACCCCTATCTCGCCTTCGCCGCGACCATCGCGGCGGGTCTCCACGGCGTCGCGGCCGGGCTCAAGGCGCCGAAGCTCTACGAGGGCAACGCCTACGAGGACGCGACGCTGCCGCAGGTGCCGAAGACGCTCCGCGAGGCGGTCGCCGAGCTCGACCGCTCGAAGGCGGCGCGCGCGGCCTTCGGCGAGCGCGTGGTCGAGCACTACCTCCACACCGCGAGGCTCGAGCAGCAGGCGTTCGACCAGGCCGTGACCGACTGGGAGCTCATGCGCAACTTCGAGCGCATCTGACCAATGCGACGGCGGAGATCGGCGGTGAAAACGATCGCGTCGCGTGGTTGCGGCGGGGCACGGGCGTGGCGACAGCCCGGGAGCCCGTGCCCTGTTCAATGGACGGCGATGCCCCTCCCGTCGCCGCCTCGCAGCTGGACCATCCTCATCGCCGTCTCAGAGCGCTAGATGCCGGGGAGGCTCCGGGACAAGGTCGCGGTCATCACGGGCGCCGGCATGGGCATGGGGCGTGAGGCCGCGGTGCTCTTCGCCGAGGAGGGCGCGCGCGTCGTCGTCGCCGACATCGACGCGCGGGCGGCGAAGGAGACGGTCGAGCGGGTCGAGCAGGCGGGCGGCCAGGCGCTCGCCGTGGTCGGAGACGTCGCGGTCGAGGCGGACGTCCGCCGGATGATCGACGAGGGCGCCCGGCGCTTCGGCCGGCTCGACATCCTCTACAACAACGCCGGCGTCCTCTGGAAGGACCGCGACCGCTCGGTGCTCGAGACAGACGAGCCCTCGTGGGACCGGGTGATCGCGATCAACCTGAAATCCGTCTTCTGGGTGACGAAGCACGGGATCCCGGAGCTGCGGAAGGCGGGCGGCGGCTCGATCATCCTGATGGGCTCGGTCTCTGCGCTCGCCGGCTTCACCCGCGCGCAGGACGCCTACACAGCGGCGAAGGGCGCGCTCATCTCGCTCACCAAGTCGCTCGCCATCCAGTTCGCGAAGGACCGTATCCGGTGCAACGTGATCCACCCGGGCATCGTCGACACGCCCCTCCAGGCGCCGTACCTCACGCCGGCGATCCGCAAGGAGTTCGAGACGGGGATCCCGCTCGGCCGGATCGCCCACCCGCGCGAGATCGCCTACGTCGCGCTGTTCCTGGCCAGCGACGAGTCCTCGTTCATGACCGGCGCCGAGCTGGTCGTGGACGGCGGCTTCACGGCCGGATAGCAGGCAGACGCACGCCATGGACGCCACGTCCGGCGCCCCGCCCGCACCGGGGCCCGCGGCCGTCGCGGTCTCGCGACCCTCGCTCCAGAAGCTCGACGCCGCCGTCGCGACGACGGCCGCCGCCGTGCTGCTCCTCCTGCTCCTGTTCGTCGTCTGGCCCGTGCTCCGCGTCCTCGGCGCGAGCGTCGCGGGGCCGGCGGGCCCCACGCTCGCCCACTACGCCGAGTTCTTCGGCTCGTGGCGGCTCCTCCGGATCCTGGTCAACAGCCTCGAAGTGTCCCTGGTCTCGACTGTGATCACGGTGGGCGTCGCCCTCGTGCTCGCGTACGCGGTGACGCGCACGGACATCCCGGGCAAGCGGTTCGTCTCGCTCATGAGCCTCGTGCCGCTGATCTCGCCCCCGTTCCTGGTCTCGCTCGCCTTCATCCTCCTCTTCGGGCGGAACGGCGTGGTGACGCGCGGGCTCGGCCTCGACTGGTCGATCTACGGCTTCACGGGCATCGTCGCCTCGCAGGTGTTCACGTTCCTCCCGCAGGCCTACATCCTCCTGGCGAACGTGCTCGGCAACATCGACGCCTCGCTCGAGGAGGCCGCCGAGAACCTCGGCGCCGGGCCGCTCACGACGCTCCGCCGCGTGACGCTCGCGCTCGCGCGCCCGGGGCTCGCCTCGGCCGCGCTCATCGTCTTCATCCTCTGCATGACCGACTTCGGCAATCCGATCCTGATCGGCGGACGCTACAACGTGCTCGCGACCGAGATCTACGCCCAGGTGATCGGGATGAGCAACTTCGCCGCGGCCGCGACGATGTCGGTCGTGCTGATCGTCCCGTGCCTGGCCGCCTACGTCCTGAACGCGTCCTGGGTGGGGACCCGGTCGTACGTGACCGTCTCGGCGGGGGCGCGCACGGCCGTGCGGCCGACGCCGGCGGCGGTGCGCTGGCCACTCACCGTCCTCGCGGGCGGCATCGCGCTCTTCATCACGCTGATCTACGGGCTGATCCCGCTCGGCTCGCTCGTACGCCTCTGGGGGAGCGACTGGTCGCTCTCGCTGGGCCACTACGCCTTCGCCTCGAGCGCCGAGGGCGCCGCGCCGATCTGGAATAGCGTGGAGCTCGCCCTCGTCGCCGGCGTCGTCGGCACCTGTGTGGCGCTCGTCACGGCGTACGTCGTCGAGCGCAAGCGGCCCCCGGGCCGCCGCGTGATCGAGGCGCTCTCGCTCCTGCCGGCCGCCCTGCCCGGGACCGTCGTGGGCCTGGGGTACATCCTCGCGTTCAACGTGCCGCCGCTCGCCCTCACGGGCACGCTCTCAATCCTCGTCGCGAGCGTCGTGTTCTGGAAGCTTCCCGTGGCGGCGCTCGCCGGAATCAACGCGCTGAAGCAGATCGACCCGGCGATCGAGGAGGCGGCGGTGAGCCTCGGCGCGGGGAGCGTCAGGACCTTCTGGCGCGTCGTGCTGCCGCTCCTGACCGGTACGGCGTTCTCGGTCTTCGTCTACTTCTTCATCAACGGGATGGTCACCGTCAGCGCCGTGATCTTTCTGATCTATCCCGGGTTCAACCTCGGCTCGGTCGCGATCCTCAACCAGGTCGAGAACGGCTACCCGGGCGTGGCGTGCGCCCTCGGCACGATCATCCTCGCGATCGTCATCGGCTCCGTCCTGCTCCTCCGCGCCCTGCTCGGGGGAGACCGCGTCGCCGTGCTGAAGCTCTAGCGAAAGGAGACACGTCCATGCGTCGAGCACTCGCCCTCGGGCTCGCCCTCGCCCTCCTCGGGTGGCTCGCGCCCGCCCCCGCCCTGGCGGCCGAGGAGAAGCTCGTCATCTACACGGCCTACGAGGAGAACGAGCTGAAGACGTTCTGGGAGCAGTTCAAGAAGGACCTGCCGGACCTCGCCGCCAAGGCGCAGTACATCCGCGGCTCGACCGGCCCCACCATGGCGCGCGTCGAGGCGGAGAAGGCGAATCCCCAAGCCGACGTGATCTGGGGCGTGTTCAACGACTACCTGACGGGCGCCGCGCTCAAGGGGCTCCTCGAGCCGTACGTGGCCAAGGACTCGCAGGCGATCCCCGCGCGCTTCAAGCATCCCGAGAACATGTGGCAAGGCGTGACGCTCCTCGCGGTGGGCTTCGCGGTGAACCGGAAGAAGATGGAGGAGCTCAAGCTCACGCCGCCGCGCGCCTGGGCCGACCTGCTGGACGCCCGGTACAAGGGCCACATCGTGATGTCCAACCCCTCCACCTCGGGCACGGCGTACCTGCTCCTGGCGAGCCACGCGGCCCGGCTCGGTGAGGACAAGCTGTGGCAGTACTACGACGCGCTCGACAAGAACCTCGCGCAGGTGACCAAGTCGGGCGGCGCGCCGGGGCGCATGGCGGTGTCGGGCGAGACGCCCATCGGGGTGGCGCTCGGCTACGAGGTCGAGGTGGCGAAGAAGCAAGGCGCCGGGATCGACGTGGTCTATCCGACGGACGGGATTGCGTGGACCTTCGAGGGCAATGCGCTCGTGAAGGGCGCCAAGAATCCGCAGAACGCGCGGCGCTTCCTCGACTGGGCGGTCTCCCCGTCGGCGATGGCGGCGTACGCCGAGTGGCGGGGCGCCGCGGTGACCCGCGGGGACGTCGCCCTGAGCGGCCCGAAGCTCACCGAGATGAACCTGATCAACATCGACTTCGTGAAGGCGGGGGATCCGCAGTACAAGGACCGGCTCGTGAAGCGCTGGCTCGAGAAGTACTCGAGGTAGCGTGCGGATCAGCCTCGACCGCCTGACGAAGCGCTTCGGCGGCGCCGTCGCCGTCGACGGGCTCTCCCTGGACATCCACCCGGGAGAGCTCGTCTCGCTCGTGGGCGGCTCGGGCTGCGGCAAGACGACGACGCTCCGCATGATCGCCGGCTTCGAGCGTCCGGACGCCGGCGAGATCCGGTTCGGGGACCGCGTCGTCAACGAGGTGCCGCCCCGGCGGCGCGGCGTCGGCATCGTCTTCCAGTCCTACGCGCTCTTTCCGACCATGACGGTCGCCGAGAACATCGCCTTCGGCCTGCACGTGGCCAAGTGGCCGGCCGCGAAGGCCCGCGCGCGCGTCGCGGAGATGGTGGAGCTGACCCGCCTGCACGGCCTCGAGGACCGTTACGCGAACCAGCTCTCGGGGGGCCAGCAGCAGCGGGTGGCGCTGGCGCGCGCGCTGGCGCGCCGGCCCGAGATCCTGCTGCTCGACGAGCCGCTGTCCGCGCTCGACGCGAAGATCCGGCTGCGCCTGCGTGGCGAGATCCGCAAGATCCAGCAGGACCTCGGGATCACGACGGTCTACGTGACCCACGACCAGGAGGAGGCGCTCTCGATCGCCGACCGCATCGCGGTCATGCGCGCCGGCCGCGTCGAGCAGGTCGGGCGCCCGCAGGAGATCTACGGGCGGCCGCGCACCGACTTCGTCGCCGACTTCATCGGCATCTCGAACATCCTCGACTGCCGCGTCGCGTCCGCGCGCGAGGGCGCGGTCGAGTGGGAGGGCGCGCGCCTGCACGCGACGCTCGACGGCCTCCGCGATGGCGACCGCGTCCTCGTCTCGGTGCGGCCCGAGAAGCTCGAGCTCGCCGGCGGCCGCACGCCCGACGACGGCCGGAACCGCGTCGAGGGGGTGCTGGAGGTCGTCACGTTCCTGGGCCCGATCGTGCGCCTCGAGGTCGCGGTCCGCGGCCGGCCGTTCTGGGTGGATCTGCCCGCGGGCCGGGCGGTCAGCCTCGCGCGGAAGGACGCGGTGACGCTCGTCTGGGCGCCGGGCGACGCGGTCGTCATCGCCGCCAGCGGAACCTCCCCCGAGTGAGGTGAGTGCCATGAGAATCGAGACGATCGCCGTGCACGCGGGCGCCCGCGTCGATCCGGGGACGGGCGCGGTCACGCCCGCCATCCACCCGTCCACCACGTTCGAGCGCGAGGCCGACGGCTCGTATCCTCGCGGCTTCCTCTACGCGCGCAACGCCAATCCGAACCGCGGCGCGCTCGAGGCGTGTCTGGCCGCGCTCGAGGGCGGCGAGGAGGCGGCGGCGTTCGCGTCGGCCTCGGCGGCGACGGCCGCGGTCTTCCAGGCGCTGGCCCCCGGCGACCACGTCGTCGCGCCGCTCGACGCCTATCACGGCACCACGCGCCTGCTGCGCGAGACGTTCAGCCGCTGGGGGCTCGAGACGACGTTCGTCGACATGACCGATCTCACCGCCGTGCAGAAGGCGATGAAGGCGAACACGCGGCTCGTGTGGGCGGAGACGCCCTCGAACCCCCTGTGGAAGGTCACGGACATTGCGCGCGTCGGCGAGATCGCCCACGCCGCCGGCGCCCGCTACCTCTGCGACAACACCACCGCCACGCCCGTCCTCCAGTCGCCGCTCAGGCTCGGCGCCGACCTGGTCCTGCACGCGACGACCAAGTACCTCGGCGGGCACGCCGACGTGATGGGCGGCGCCGTCGTCACCAAGGCGCGCGACGAGCTCTTCGACCGGGTCCGCGCCATCCAGGCCTCGGGCGGCGCCATCCCTTCGCCGTTCGACTGCTGGCTCGTGCTCCGGGGGATCCGGACGCTCCCGTACCGCGTGCGCGCCCACTCGGAGAATGCGCTGAAGGTCGCCACGTTCCTGGCGCGCCACCCGCGCGTCGCGGCGGTGCATTACCCCGGGCTCCCGGCGCATCCCGGGCACGACGTGGCCCGCCGTCAGATGTCGGCGTTCGGCGGGATGGTCTCCGTCGAGGTGGGGGGCGATCGCGCCCGCGCGATGGCCGTCGCCGCGAAGCTCCGGGTCTTCACCCGGGCGACGAGCTTCGGCGGCACGGAGAGCCTCGTCGAGCACCGCGCCTCCATCGAGGGACCGGGGACTCGCACGCCAGAGAACCTGCTGCGCCTCAGCATCGGACTCGAGCACGGCGACGACCTGGTCGAGGACCTCGACCAGGCGCTCACCTGAGGAGACGCTCTGCCATGACGCTTGAGGGCAAGACCGCGCTCGTCACCGGCGCCGCCCGCGGCATCGGCCTCGCCATCGCCACGCGCTTCGTGAAGGAGGGCGCCCGCGTCGCCCTCGTGGACCTCGACCGCGGCGCCGTCGAGGCCGCGGCGAAGTCGCTCGGCGAGCGGGCCCTGGGGCTCGCCGCCGACGTGACCCTCACCGCCGACGTGGAGCGCGCCGTCAGGGCCGTCCACGAGCGCTGGGGGCGGCTCGACGTCGCGGTGAACAACGCCGGGATCACCGGCGGCTCGAAGCTCACCTGGGAGGTCAGCGACGAGGAGTGGCACCGCGTGCTCGCGGTCGATCTCACGGCCGTCTTCCTGGTCGCGCGCGCCGCCGTCCGCGTGATGCTCTCCCAGGGGAGCGGCCGGATCATCAACATCGCCTCGATCGCGGGCAAGGAGGGGAACCCGACGCTCGTGCCCTACTCGACCGCGAAGGCCGGCGTCATCGGTCTCACGAAGGCGCTCGCCAAGGAAGTCGCCACGCGCGGGATCCTCGTCAACGCGGTGGCGCCGGCGGTGATCGGCACCGACATGGTCCGGCAGATGTCCAAGGAGACCGTGGACATGCTGATCGCGAAGATCCCGATGGGGCGGATCGGGCGGCCCGACGAGGTCGCGGCGCTCGTCCTCTGGCTCGCCTCCGACGAGTGCTCGTTCTCGACGGGCGCGGTCTACGACCTCTCGGGCGGCCGCGCGACGTACTGAAGCAGCGCGACCTTCGAGTAGGACTCGGTGATCTCGCCGTCGCGCGCCATCCGGATCGCGTCCTCCAGCGGCACGATCCGCCGCTCGAGAAACTCGTCGGGGTCGGCGGGCAGGGGGTCCGGGATCAAGCCCCACGCGGCGTAGCAGTAGGCGACCTCGTCGAGGTACGCATTCGAGGGGTGGAAGCTCGTCAGGAACTCGAAGCGCTCGGCGCGGTAGCCACCCTCCTCCCGGAGCTCCCGCTGGGCCGCCGCCAGGGGCTCCTCGCCGGGGAGGGCGCCGCCGCCCGGGAGCTCCCACGACACGGCGCCGAGCAGGTGGCGGTACTGGCCGACGAGCAGCACGCGGCGCTCGTCCACGAACGGCAGCACCGCCACGCCCACGCCGACGTGCAGGACCGGATAGACGATCTCCTGGCCGTCGGGGAGCCGCCAGACGTCCTCGCGGAGTGTGACCTTGCCGCGCGCGTAGCGCGCCGCGGAGCCGAGGCGCGTCCAGCCGGAGGCCATCGCGCCGCTATGGTATCGTAAGGGGCGCGATGCCGCGAGAGCGCCACGTGGACCTCCTGATGAAGAAGCTCCTGCAGGTCGTCGAGGTCTCCCTGCAGGCGACCGAGGCGGCGCGCGACGCCGTGCAGGAGATCCTGCGGCGGGGTGCCGACACCGGGATCTTCTTCGCCGGGAAGGAGCGTCGCGGCGAGCCCTCGTCCGAGCTCACGTCGCAGGACAAGGAGTTCCTCAGGGCCGTCTCCATCAAGCCCGACCGCTGAGGGCCCGGTGCGATTCGCGCTGCTCTTCCTCTGGCTCGCCGCGGCGGCGCTCGTGGCGCGGATCTTCCTGCGCCGTCTCCCGCTGCCGGCGCGCCGCGCGCGTTCCGTGGGCGGGGACGAGCTGGTGAAGGATCCTGTCTGTCAGACGTACGTCGTGAAGTCACGCGCGGTGAGGCGCACGACCGGCGATGACGTGACGTACTTCTGCAGCGACGAGTGCGCGCGCCGCGCGAGCCGCGCCTGACGCTTCTTGACCGGCGAGCCGCTGCCCCCCGATCCGTGGCGTAACGTCGACGCCCAGCCCGACGCGGCGCGCCTCGCGACCACCCTCGAGCAGCGCGGGCGCACGCCGGCCCAGACGCGTCTGCGCCGGCGCTTCCTGCGCTTCGTCCCGGTCCGGAAGGGCGCGCGCGTGCTCGAGGTCGGCTGCGGCACGGGCGTGGTGCTGCGCGACGTCGCGGGGCTCGTCGGCCGGCGCGGGACGGTCGTCGGCGTCGACCCGAGCCTGACGATCCTGAAGGTCGCGCGGACGCTGTGCCGCGTCGCCGAGGGGGGCCGCATCACGCTCCGCCGGGCCGACGGCGCCCGGCTTCCGTTCCGGGCCGGCGGCTTCGACGTCGCCCTGGCCGTCACCGTCATCCTGCACGTCTCCGATCCGCTACGCGTGGTGCAGGAGATGGCGCGCGTCGTGAGGCCGGGCGGCAGCGTCGGGCTCCAGGACCAGGACTTCGGCATCGTCGCCGTCACGCACCCGGACCGCGAGCTCACCGAGCGCATCCTGCGCGAGGTGGCGGCGCGCATCTACGTCGAGCCCCACAGCGGGCGGCGCCTGCCCGGCCTGCTCCTGCGCGCGGGGCTCAAGCGCGTGAGGCTCCTCACCGACGTCTTCCAGGACACGACGCTCGAGCCCTGGACGCAGACCTTCCTCGAGCGCCGGGCCGAGAGCGCCGTGCGGTTCGGCCTCGTGGGCGCGCCGGCGGCCCAGCGCTGGCTCGACGGCTTCACGGCGCTCGTGGCGCAAGGGGCGTTCGTGCTGACGATGAACTACTACGGCGCGGTCGGGGTCAAGGCGTGAGGGTCGGAGCCGCCGGCGTCGCGCTGCTCGTCGCGGCGACCGTCGCGCCGGCGGCGGAGCCGTCGAAGGCCGCGGCGCCGTTCGACGGCGCGGCGGCGCTCCGCCACGTCGAGCGGCTCGTCGCGCTGGGCCCCCGGCCTGCGGGCTCGCTCGCCGCGGCGAAGGCGCGCGCCTACATCCTGGGGGAGCTCCGCGCCGCCGGCGTCGCGGCGCGCATCGAGCCGTTCGAGGCCGACACGCCGCACGGCCGGCTCAGGATGGCCAACGTCGTCGCCGCCCTCGACGGGCGCCGCCCCGACGTGATCATGCTGGCCGGTCACTACGACACGAAGTGGTTCCGCGACGTGCGCTTCGTCGGCGCCAACGACGGCGGCTCGAGCGCGGCGCTCCTGATCGAGCTGGCGCGCCGGCTGGCCGCGCGCCCACGCGAGTACACCTACTGGGTCGTGTGGTTCGACGGCGAGGAGGCGCGTGAGGCCTGGAGCGCCACCGACAGCCTCTACGGCTCGCGCTTCATGGCGCGGGAGCTGGCGCGTCGGGCGGCGCTGCCGCGCGCGCTGGTCGTGGCCGACATGATCGGCGACCGCGAGCTCGGCATCCGGCGGGAGGCGTTCTCGACCGAGTGGCTCACCGACATCATCTGGGCCACCGCGGCGCGGCGCGGCGAGGGCGTCCACTTCCTGCCCGACGCGCTGACCGTCGAGGACGATCACGTCCCGTTCCTCCGGGCGGGGGTCCCGTCGGCGCTGCTGATCGACTTCGACTTTCCGCCGTGGCACACGCCCGAGGACACGCTCGACAAGGTCTCGGCCCGGAGCCTCGGGATCGTCGGCAACGTCCTCCTGGACGCGCTGCCGGCGATCGAGGAGCGGCTCCAGCGCTCACCGTGAGGGACCCGCCCCTGACGACCGTCCTCGAGGGTCTCGCGTGAGGGAGGTATAATCCCGCCATGCCGCGCGTGCGCGAGATCGAGGATCCCGGCGACGACCCCCTTCTGAGGGAGGTCTACGCGAAGGAGCAAGAGGTCTTCGGCTTCGTCCTCAACACGACGAAGATCCAGGCGCACACGCCAGGCATCATGAAGGCGGCCAAGCAGCTCTCCGTCGCCGTCGAGCGCTCCGGCCTCCTGCCGCCCCAGCTCCTCGCCCTCGTCTACCTGCGCGTCGCGCTCATCAACGGCTGTCCGTTCTGAATCGACATCAACGCATCCCGTGGGATGCGGGCGGGCGCGTCGCAGGAGAAGGTCGGGCAGGTCGCCCACGCCGCGACCAGTGACCTCTTCTCCGCGAGCGAGCGGGCGGCCCTCGCGTACGCCGAGGCCATGACGG
>QHSZ01000111.1 GCA_003220595.1 Candidatus Rokuibacteriota bacterium
CTGAGCGGTGAGGCGCTCCAGCGCGCGCTGGGCGGGCGCCTCCGCAGCCTGCTCATGGGGCTCTCGAGGCACCGCGCCTACGCGGTCGCCTCGGGCGCGGCGATCACCGCGATCATCCAGTCCTCGGCGGCGACGACGCTCATGCTGATCGGCTTCGTGTCCGCCGGCCTGATGAGCTTCCGCCAGACGCTCGGCGTGATCCTCGGCGCGGACATCGGCACGACCCTCACCGTGCAGCTCATCGCGTTCCGGATCACCGAGGCCTCGCCGTTCCTCGTCGGGCTCGGCTTCACGGCGAGCTTCGTGGCGCGCCGGCGCGTCATGAAGGACGTCGGCCAGGCAGTCCTCGGGCTCGGCCTCATGTTCCTCGGGCTCAAGCTGATTCTCGACAACGTGGGCCCGCTCCGGACGGAGCCGCTCGTCGTGGACCTGCTCGCCGCCGTCGGCGACAACCCGGTGGTCGGCGTGTTCGTCGGCGCCGCCTTCAGCGCGCTGGTGACGTCGTCGGCCGCCACGCTCGGGCTCGCGCTCGCGTTCGCCCAACAGGGGCTGCTGCCGCTCGGCGGCGCCGTGGCGATCGTGCTCGGCGCCAACATCGGTACGTGCGTGACCGCGCTCACCGCGTCGGTGGGCGCGACCGCCGAGGCCAAGCGGGTCGCCGTGGCGCACATCGCCTTCAAGCTGCTCGGCGCGGCGCTCGTCTTTCCGCTCATCGGCCCCTTCACCCGGGCGGTGGCGGCGACGGCGAGCGAGCCCGCGCGCCAGATCGCCAACGCCCACACGCTCTTCAACATCGGCATCAGCCTCGCGTTCCTGCCGTTCACCGCGTGGGCGGCGCGCGCGATCGAGGCCCTGGTGCCGGACGACCAGCAGGGCGACAACCCGTTCCGCACGCGTTACCTCGACGAGCGCGCGCTCGATCAGCCGGCGCTCGCGCTCGGCCAGGCGACGCGCGAGGCGCTGCGCATGGCCGACGTGGTGCAGGGGATGCTGCGTGACGTGTGCGTGGTCTTCGCGAGCGAGCACCAGGAGCTCCTGGAGGACGTCGAGCGACGCGACGACCAGGTGGACTTTCTCGAGCGCGAGATCAAGCTCTTCCTGGCGCGCCTCGGCCGCGACGCGATGGGGTCGGACCTCTCGCGCAAGGAGATCGGTCTGATCTCGGTCATCGGCAACCTCGAGAACATCGGCGACATCATCGACAAGAACTTGATGGAGCTCGGGCGGAAGAAGCTCTACCAGGGCCGGCACTTCTCCGAGGCCGGCTGGGCGGAGATCCAGGAGTTCCACGCGCTGGTCTCGAAGAACTTCGAGCGCACGATCGCCGCGTTCGCCTCGAGCGATCGCACGCTGGCGCAGGACGTGCTCGACCAGCGCCCGCTCATCCGGCAGCGCGAGCGCGACCTGCGTGAGCTGCACCTCCGGCGGCTCCGGGCGGGCCTCGCCGAGTCCATCGAGACGTCGGAGATCCATCTCGACATCCTGACGAACCTCAAGCGGATCAGCTCGCACGTGTCGGCGCTCGCGATCTCGATCCTGGAGGAGGTCTGAGCCCATGAAGAAGATCGAGGCGATCATCAAGCCGTTCAAGCTCGACGACGTGAAGGAGGCCCTCACGGAGATCGGCGTCATCGGGATGACGGTCACGGAGGTGCGCGGGTTCGGACGGCAGAAGGGGCACACCGAGCTCTACCGGGGCTCCGAGTACACCGTGGACTTCCTCCCCAAGGTCAAGATCGAGGTCGTCGTCGCCGACCATCTGGTGGACAAGGTCGTCGCGACCATCGCCGGCGCGGCCAAGACGGGGTCCATCGGCGACGGCAAGGTGTTCGTGCTGCCGATGCAGGAGTCCATCCGGATCCGGACCGGCGAGAAGGGCGAGTCCGCCGTGTGACTCCCACGCCCCGGGACTTCCGCCGGCTCGGCTTCGCCGACCCGGCCGCGGCGCGGCGCAATGTCCTTGCCCTGACCCCGACGCCGCGCGAGGCCGAGCTCTTCGCGCGGGCCTGGCCGCGGCTCGCCGCCGAGCTCGCCGCGTCGCCCGACCCGGACATGGCGCTCAACAACCTCGAGCGCCACGCGGCCGTCGTCGACCGATCCGTCCTGTTTCTCACGCTGGCCGAACATCCGGGCGCGGCCGCGCTCCTCGCCCGCGTCCTCGGCGCGAGCCAGTTCCTCGCCGACGCGCTCCGCCGACGTCCATCGAACCTCGCCTGGCTGCTCGAGCCGGCGACGATGCGCGTGTGGCTCCTGGAGGACCTCGCGGCCGACCTCGCCCAGGCGCTCGCCCTCTTCGAAGCGCGCGACGCGCGGATGAAGGCGCTCCGGCGCTTCAAGTACCGCCACCTCCTCCGGATCGGCGCCCGGGACCTGCTGGGCGACGCCGACCTGGCGGTGACGACGGAGGAGCTCGCGCGCCTGGCCGACGTCTGCCTGGCCGAGGCGCTCCGCGCCGCGGATGCGGCGGCGCGCGCCGCGTACGGCCCGCCGCTCGGCGGGGACGGCGGCGCGACGGGGCTCGCCGTGATCGCGATGGGCAAGCTCGGCGGCGAGGAGCTCAACTACTCCTCGGACGTCGACCTCATGTTCGTCTACGGCGCCGACGGCGAGACGGCGGGCGGGCGGGACGGGTGCCTTGCCAACGGCGACTACTTCACGCGCGTCTGCAAGGAGCTCGTCGCCGTCCTGGAGGAGGTCACCGACGAGGGGTACGCGTTTCGCGTCGACCTCCGGCTGCGCCCCGAGGGGCGGATGGGCGCCCTCATCCTGTCGCTCGACCGGTACCGCGACTACTACGCGGAGCGCGCCGAGCTGTGGGAGCGCCAGGCCCTCCTGAAGGCGCGCATCGCCGCGGGCGACGCGCGCGTGGGCGCCGCTTTCATGGCGCTCGCGCGCGACGTGGTCTATCGACCCGGGCGGGACGCCCGGATCGTCCCCGCGATCCGCGCGATGAAGCGCGAGATCGACCGGGCCCTCCGCGCGAAGGGCGCCGAGGCGAGCAACGTCAAGCTCGGCCGCGGCGGGATCCGCGAGATCGAATTCCTCGTCCAGGCGCTCCAGCTCCTCTACGCCGGCGACGACCCGTGGCTGCGTGAGCGGAACACCCTGAAGGCGATCTTCCGGCTGACCGAGCGCGGCTACCTGGCCCCCGCCCTCGGCCGGACCCTCTCGGAGGCCCTGGTGCATCTCCGCACCGTCGAGCACCGCCTGCAGATCCTGCACGAGTTCCAGACTCACACGCTGCCGGCGGCGCGCGACGAGCTCGGCCGCCTCGCCCGGCGCGTGGGCTTCGAGGGCACCCCGGCGCTCGCGGCCCGGCGCTTCGCGGCGCGCCACCGCGAGATCCGCGCGGCCGTGCACCGCGCGTTCCGGGAGTTCTTCGCCGAGCGCGCCGCGAAGCCGCGCGCGCGCCTGCGGCTGCCGAGTGCGATGGCGCTCAGGGCGACGGGCTTCGCGGACCCGGACCGCGCGCGCCACAACCTCCAGCGGATCCTCGAGGGGCGCCCGCTCGTGCCCTACGCGGGGCAGCTCCGCGCGGCGCTCGAGCGCCTCTACCCGATGCTGCTCGACGCGCTCTGGAAGAGCCCCGACCCGGACGAGGCGCTCAACCAGTTCGAACGGTTCCTCTCCGCCGCGGGTCCGCGCGCGGGGCTCGTCGAGCTGCTCGCGGCGAGCCCCGAGCTCCTCGCCGGGCTCGTGGGTGTGTGCGCTGGCGGTGACCTCCTCACGCAGCTCCTGATCGCGCAGCCCGAGCTCCTGGCCTCGCTCGCCGCGCCCGAGCGGCTCCGCACGCCGAAGCGCGAGGCCGCGTACCGCGCGGCGCTGGCGCCGGTCTTCGCGCCGGGGCTCGCGCACGCCGAGCGGCGCGACGCGCTGCGCCGGCTCAAGCAGGCGGAGGAGCTGACGATCGTTTGGCGTTACCTGCTCGGCGTGACGTCGATCGAGGGCTACGCGCGCGAGATGACCGCGCTCGCGGAGGCCGTCCTGGGCGCGGGCTTCATGCTCACGCTCGAGCCGCTCGTCGAGCGCCACGGCGTGCCCCGCGACGCCGGCGGGGGCTTCGTCCCGGCGGTCGTCGTCGGCCTGGGCAAGC
Source organism: Candidatus Rokuibacteriota bacterium (assembly GCA_003220595.1). Classification (GTDB taxonomy): domain Bacteria; phylum Methylomirabilota; class Methylomirabilia; order Rokubacteriales; family CSP1-6; genus AR19. Next base: position 4,094 of record QHSZ01000111.1, read on the forward strand.
TCGGCGGGCGCGAGCTCATCACGGGCTCGGACCTCGACCTCTTCTTCGTCTTCGGCGCGGACGGGCGCACCGACGGCCGCGACCCGATCGACGCGCACTGGTTCTACAGCCTCGCGGCCGAGCGGCTCGGCAGCACGCTCGGCGACATCACCGCCGCCGGCGTCGCGTTCCCGGTCGACCTGCGCCTGCGGCCGGGGAGCAAGGGGAGCGGCTTCGCGTCGAGCGTGGCCGCGCTCGAGCGCTACTACGAGGAGTATGGCGACCTCTGGGAGCGCCAGACGCTCACGCGCTCGCGGCTCGTCCTGGGTGACCCCGTGCTCGGGCGCCGGGTCCGTGCGGCCCTCCGCCGCCTCGTGTACCAGGAGCCGCTGCCCCGCGCGTCGCTCAAGGAGATCGTCGAGGTGCGCCGGCGCATGGAGCTCGAGCTCGGCAAGGAGACGCCCGGCCGCTGGCACGTCAAGTACGGGCGGGGCGGGCTCGTGGACGTCGAGTTCCTGGCCCAGGCGCTGCAGCTCGTTCACGGTGGCCGGCGCGCGGAGCCGCGCGGCTGCTCGACGGCGGCGGCGCTCGCCGGGCTCAGCCGCGCGGGCGCCCTCGCCCCCGAGGCGGCGCGGCGGCTCATCGACCACTACCGCTTCCTCCGGCGCGTGTCGGCCGCGCTGCGCCTGCTGGGCGCGCGCCCGGCCGACACGCTGGAGCTCGCCGGGCCCATGCCGGCGCGCGTGGCCAGCGCGCTGGGCGTCCCCTCGCGCCAGGCCTTCCTCGACGCCTACCGCGAGCGGACCGACGCCGTGCGCGCGGCGTATAGTGAGCATCTGGCGTGAAACGCTTCTTCGTCGTCGACGGCCACTCGCAGCTCTTCCGCGCCTACCACGCGGTCGGCTACCTCTCGACCTCCAAGGGGATCCCGACGCAGGCCGTGCTGATCCTCAGCACGATGCTCTGGAAGCTCATCCGCGAGGAGCAGCCCGACTACCTCGCGATCGCCTGGGACCCGCCGGGCCCGACGTTTCGCGACGCGCTCTCGGCCGAGTACAAGGCGACGCGCGCGGCGATGCCCGACGACCTCGCGCGCCAGCTCCCGTACGTGCGGCGCCTCGTCGAGGCGCTCCGGATCCCGGGCGTCGAGGTCCCGGGCTTCGAGGCCGACGACGCCCTGGCGACGCTCGTCGCGCGCGCCCTGGCGCTGCCCGAGGTCGAGGTGGTCGTCGTGAGCGGGGACAAGGACCTCCTCCAGCTCGTGGGCCCGCGCGTCCGCGTGGTCTCCGTCTCGGGCCGGACGGGCGAGCCGCTGCTCTACGACGAGGCCAAGGTGCGCGAGCGGTGGGGCGTCGAGCCCGGGCAGATCGCCGACGTCCTGGCGCTGATGGGCGACACGATCGACAACATCCAGGGCGTGCGCGGCGTCGGCGAGAAGACCGCCGTGAAGCTGATCGCCCAGTTCGGGTCGGTGGACCGCCTCTACGAGAATCTCACGCTCGTCCCGGGCAAGCTCCGCGAGACCCTCGCGGCGGGACGCAAGGACGCGCTCCTCTCGCGCGAGCTCGCGACGCTGAACCGCGAGGTGCCGTTCGCCTTCGACCTCGAGGCGTTCCGCCGCGTCGAGCCCGACTGGGCGAGGCTCCGCGCCCTCTGGATGGAGCTCGAGTTCAACCGCCTCCTCCGAGACCTGCCCCCACCGGTCGCGACCGTGAGCGACGAGGCCGTGCCCGCGCTCGCCGACCGCGCGGCGGTCGAGGCGTGGCTCGCGCGCGCCCCCGCGCAGGCGCCGCTCGCCCTCGACTGGGCGGGCCAGGCGGGTCCGCCCGAGCCGCGCGTGGACGGGCTCGCCGTGTTCCATCCCGACGCGGGCCCGGCGCAGCTCGCGCCCGCCGAGACGCCGGGGGCGCTCGCGGCACGCACCCTGGTCGCCCACGACGCGAAGCCGCTGGTCGAGTCCTGGCTCGCGCGCGGCGCCGCGCCGCCGGCCATCCACGACAGCGCCGTCGCCGCCTACCTCCTGAACCCCGCGCGCTCGAGCTACCGCCTCGAGGAGCTCTACGCTGAGGCGTTCGGCGAGGGCCTCCCGCCCATGCCTGCGCGCGAGGCCGCCGAGCTCGGGCGCGTGCTGGCGGCGCGGGCGCGCGGCGTGCACCGGTACTGGGAGCACGCGGCGGCCGAGCTCCGCACCCGGGAGCTCTGGACGGTCTACGAGGAGATCGAGCGCCCGCTCGTGCCCGTGCTGGCGCGGATGGAGCGCCACGGCATCCGCGTCGACCCGGCCCGTCTCGAGGCGTTCGCCAAGGAGCTCGAGCGCGACCTCGACAACCTGACGCGCGAGATCTACCGGCTCGCCGGCGAGGAGTTCGCGATCGCCTCGCCGAAGCAGCTCGCGCACATCCTCTTCGAGAAGCTCGGGCTTCCCGCGCTCCGCCGGACGAAGACGGGCTTCTCGACCGACGCCGACGTCCTCACCGAGCTGGCGCTGCGCCACGAGCTGCCGGCGAAGATCCTCGAGCACCGGAGTCTCGCCAAGCTCAAGGGCACCTACGCCGACACGCTCCCCGGCCTCATGAACCCGCGCACCGGGCGCCTGCACACGACCTTCAACCAGCTCGTGGCGGCGACCGGGCGGCTCTCCTCGCAGGACCCGAACCTCATGAACATCCCGACCCGGACCGAGCTCGGCCGGCGGATCCGGGCGGCGTTCATCCCGGAGGAGGGCTGGCGGTTCGTCGCCGCGGACTACTCTCAGATCGAGCTGCGCATCCTCGCGCATCTCTCCGGTGAGCCCGCGATCATCGAGTCGTTCCGCCGGGGCGAGGACATCCACACGCGCACGGCGACCGAGGTGTTCAAGGTCACGCCGGCGGAGGTCACCCCGCTCCAGCGCACGATCGCCAAGAGCGCGAACTTCGCGATCCTGTACGGCGTCTCCGCCTTCGGCCTGTCGCAGTCGACCCGGATCGACCAGAAGGAGGCGCAGCGCTACATCAACGCCTACTTCGCGGCCCACCCGCGCGTGCGCGCCTTCATCGACCGGACGGTCGCCGAGGGACGCGAGCGCGGCTACGTGACGACGCTCCTGGGCCGGCGCCGGTACCTGCCGGACCTCACCAGCGGCAACCCGGTCGCGCGCAACGCGGCCGAGCGCATGGCGATGAACGCCCCAGTCCAAGGAACTGCAAGCGACATGATCAAGATCGCGATGGTCCGGATGCAGGCGGCCCTCCAGGCGCGCGGGCTCGACGCCCGCATGCTCCTCCAGGTCCACGACGAGCTCCTCTTCGAGGCGCCGCCCGGGGAGGTCGCGGCCGTCGAGGCGCTCGCGCGCGAGATCATGGAGGCGGCGCTGCCGCTCCAGGTGCCCGTCGTCGTGGACGTGAAGACGGGCAAGGACTGGGCCGAGGTGTGACGAGGCGGTTCCTCCTGGTGGGCCTCACCGGCGGTCTCGCCACCGGGAAGTCGACCGTCTCCGAGGCGTTGCGCCAGCTCGGCTGCGTCGTCATCGACGCCGACGTCCTCGCGCGTGAGGTCGTCGAGCCCGGCGAGCCGGCGCTCGCGGACGTCGTGACCGAGTTCGGCCGCGAGGTCCTGGGGCCCGACGGCGCCCTCGACCGCAAGCGGCTCGGCACGCTCGTCTTCGGGGATCCCGACAAGCGCCGGCGCCTCGAGGCGATCACCCATCCGCGGATCCGCGCGCGCTTCACGCGGCGCCTGGAGGAGCTGACGGGCCAGGACTTCGACGGCATCGTCGTCTTCGACGCGGCCGTGATGATCGAGAGCGGGGGCTACCGGGACATGGACCGCCTGATCGTCGTCGTGACCGACGCCGAGACGCAGCACGTGCGCGCGCTCCAACGGGACGGCAACCGCGAGGACGTCGAGCGGCGGATCGCGAGCCAGATGCCCCTCGCGGACAAGGCCCGCCTCGCGGACTACGTCGTCGACAATTCGGGCGATCGTGCCGCGACGCTCGCCGAGGTCAGGAGGGTCCACCGGGCGCTCCTCGCGGACCTCCGGGCGCGCCAGAAGACCGGGCGCTGAGTCGGCGCCGCGCGCTCGGCCAGCACTTCCTGCGCGACGCGGGCCTCGCCCGCGCGATCGTGGACCTCGTCGCCCCGGGCGCGCACGACCTGGTCGTCGAGATCGGGCCGGGCGAGGGGGCCCTCACGGGCGAGCTCGCGCGGCGCGCGGGGCGCGTCGTCGCGCTCGAGGTCGACGCGGCGCTCGTCACGCGACTGCGCGCGCGCCTCCCGCGGGTCGAGATCGTCGAGGCGGACGCGCGTCGCTGGGGCTACGCGAGCCTCGCGGCGCCGGCCGGCGGCCGCGTCCTCGTCGTCGGCAACCTCCCGTACAGCGTCGGCAAGCCCATCCTCATGGCGCTCGTCGAGGCGCGCACCGCGATCGACGAGATGGCGCTCATGCTCCAGCGCGAGGTGGCCGAGCGCGTGGCCGCGCCGCCCGGCGGCAAGGTCTACGGAAGCCTGTCGGTGCTGACCCAGATCTACTGCGACGCGCGCGTGGCGCTGCGCGTGCCGCCGGGCGCGTTCCGGCCGCCGCCCAAGGTGGAGTCGGCGGTGCTCCACCTCCGGGTGCTGCGCGCGCCGCGAGTGGCGCTGGCCGACCCGCAGCGGTTCCAGGCGGTGGTCCGCGCCGCGTTCGGCCAGCGGCGCAAGATGCTCGCCAACGCCCTGGCCGCGGGCCTCGGGGTTTCCCTGGAGGCGGCTCGACGCGCGGCCACAACCGCTGGTGTGGAGCCCGGCCGCCGGGCCGAGACCCTGACGATTCTTGAATTCGCCGAGCTCGCGCGGCGGCTATGATAGAGGGTATGCGGACGCGCCTCGTCGCCCTGACGCTCGTCGCGGTGGGCCTCGTCGCCCTCGCGACGGTGGTGCTCATCTATCTCCGGCCCGGCCCGCCCGTGGAGCCGCCCGCGCTGGACTTCCGCACCTCGTTTCCGACGACGACCCGGAGGATCGAGATCAAGCCGGGCGACAGCCTCGTCGCCGCGCTCACGCGCGAGGGGCTCGACGCGCGCGCGGCGGGCGAGGTCGCGGAGCGCCTGGCCCGGAAGGGAGCGGAGCTCCGGAAGCTCCGGCCGCGCGACGAGCTCGCGGTCACCTGGAACTTCCGCCACGAGCCGATCGTGGTCCGCTACGCGCCGAGCTCGTGGGTGCGCTTCATCGCGTCGGCGCGTCCCGGGAGCTGGGAGGTCACGCGCGCCGAGACCGAGCCGCGCGTGCGCGTCGAGGCGGTGAGCGGCGAGGTCACGCGCTCGCTCTTCGAGGCGATCGAGGCCGCGGGCGAGTCGCCGCAGCTCGTGCTGGCGATGGTGGACATCTTCTCCTCCGACTTCGACTTCACCGCCGACACGCGCCGCGGCGACCGCTTCCGCCTGCTCGTCGAGAAGCGCTACGCGGGCGACAGCTTCGTGAACTACGGGCGCATCCTCGCCGCCCAGTACCTGAGCGGCGGGCAGACGCTCTCCGGCGTGGGCTTCGCGCGCGCCGGCGACACGCGCTGGGCGTTCTACGACCGCGAGGGCCGCTCGCTCAAGAAGAGCTTCCTGAAGTCGCCGCTCGAGTTCTCGCGCATCACGTCCGGCTTTACCTACGCGCGCCCGCACCCGATCCTGGGCGGCGTGCGCCCCCACCTCGCGATCGACTACGCGGCCCCGACGGGCACGCCGGTGCGCGCCGTCGCCGACGGGGTCGTCACCGCGGCCGGCGTGGACGGCGGCAACGGGATCTCGGTGACGCTCCGCCACCGCTCGGGCTTCGGGACGATGTACAACCACCTCTCGAAGGTCGCCGCGGGCGTCCGCCGCGGGGCCCGGGTGAGCCAGCGCGACGTCATCGGCTACGTCGGCATGACGGGCCTCGCGACCGGTCCGCACCTCGACTATCGCGTCTCCCGGCACGGCCAGTTCGTGAACCCGCTCAGCGAGAAGTTCATCCCGGGCGAGCCGCTCGCCGGCGCCGACCGCACCCGCTTCCTCGAGCACGCCCGCGTCTCCCTCGACCGCCTCGCCGCCGACAAGCCCTTCTAGGACGCGCCGTCGGCGCGGCGAGCGACGCCCGCCGCGATGACCTCCCCGCGTCCCGGGGTAAACTTCGGAACCGGGATGCCGAGTGGTACGATGAACCGGCGGTCGGGAAAGGAGTCCTCGTGGAACCCTCGGTGCGCCTCATTCCCCTGGGCGGGCTCGGCGAGATCGGCCTCAACATGATGCTCGTCGAGAGCGGCGACGACCTGCTCGCCGTCGACTGTGGCCTCATGTTCCCCGACGACGAGCTGCCCGGCATCGACCACGTGATCCCGGACTTCTCCTACGCCCTCGCCCGGCGCGACGGCTTCCGCGGGGTGCTGCTGACGCACGGCCACGAGGACCACATCGGCGCGCTCCCGTATCTCCTGCGCGAGGCCCCGGTGCCCGTGTACGGCACGCCGATGACGCTCGCGCTCGTCGGCGAGCGGCTGCGCGAGCACGGGCTGCTCGAGTCCGCCGACCTCCGGCCGATGCGACCGCGCGCCCGCTTCGACCTGGGCCCGTTCGGCATCGAGCCGATCCGGGTGACGCACTCGATTGTGGACGGGATCGGGCTCGCCATCCAGACGCCGATCGGCACGATCGTCCACACGGGCGACTTCAAGCTCGACCCGAGCCCGCTCGACGGCGAGACGCCCGACTACCGGCGCTTCGCCGAGCTCGGCGACCAGGAGGTCCTCGTCCTCTGCTCGGACTCGACGAACGTGGACCGCCCGGGGCACACGCGCTCGGAGAGCGAGGTGGGCCAGGCGCTCGGCGAGCGCTTCGCGCGCGCGGCGGGGCGTGTGGTCGTCGCCACCTTCGCCTCGCACATCCACCGGATCCAGCACGTCCTGACGCTCGCCGCGCGCCACGGCCGCCGCGTGGCGCTCCTCGGCATGAGCATGCAGAAGAACGTGGGGCTCGCCGCCGACCTCGACTACCTCCACGTGCCCGAGGGCCTGCTCCTGCCGATCGAGGAGCTCGCGGCCCTCCCGCCCGAGCGGCAGGTGATCCTCTCGACCGGCAGCCAGGGCGAGCCCAACTCGGCGCTCGCCCTCATGGCCGCCGGTGAGCACAAGTACGTGCGGGTGCTGCCCGGCGATCTCGTGATCATCTCGGCGCGCGTGATCCCCGGCCACGAGCGGACCATCGGCCGCGTCGTGAACGCGCTCTACCGGCTCGGCGCCGAGGTCCTCTACGAGGACAACGCCTTCGTCCACGTTTCCGGCCACGCGAGCCAAGAGGACCTGAAGCTGATGCTGAATCTGACACGCCCGCGGTATTTCATTCCCGTGCACGGCGAGTACCGGCATCTGCTCGGCCACGCCCGGCTCGCCGCGGGCCTCGGGCTCGGGCCCGACCGCGTCTTCCTCATCGAGGACGGCACGGCGCTCGAGGTGACGAAGACGGCGGCGCGCGCCGTGGGCGGATTCCCCGCGGGCCGCGTCCTCGTGGACGGCAAGTCGGTCGGCGACGTCGGCGCGGTCGTGCTGCGCGACCGCCAGCTCCTCGCCGACGAGGGCTTCGTGGCCGTCGCGGTCACGGTCGACCGGGCGGGCGCGGTCGTCGCGGGACCCGAGATCGCCACGCGCGGCTTCGTCTACGTCGACGAGTCCGCGGAGCTCCTCGAGGACCTGAAGCGCGCCGTCCTCGGCGCGCTCGCCGAGGGTCAGCCGGGGCCGGCCTTCGACCGCGAGGTCGCCGGGGCCCGGATGCGCACGGCCGTCCGCCAGCTCATCACCCAGCGCTTCCGGCGCAAACCGGTGGTGCTCCCGATCATCATGGAGGTCTGATGGCGACGCTCGTCTCGAGCGAGGACAAGCCCGAGTCCCGGTCCCGCCAGCGCCGGAAGAAGGGCGGCGACCGCTGGCTCGCCGAGGTGAAGGGCATCCTCTGCCTCGTGGCCGCCGGCTTCCTGCTCCTGGCGCTCACGCTGTTTAGGCCGGACGTCCCGCCGGCCGAGCAGGCGAGCCCCGTCGGGCCGGTCGGCGTCTGGCTCGCCTGGGTCAGCTTCCAGTCGTTCGGCTACGCGAGCTTCTTCTTCCCGCTGCTCCTCGGCGCGTGGGGGACGTCGGCCTTCGTGCGGCCGCTCGTCGCGCGCGGCTTCATCCCCGTCGCCGGTCTCGGCATCCTCCTCACGGCGGCGACCGGGCTGCTCGGTCACGGCGCCGCGAAGGGCGGGATCGTCGGCGAGGCGCTCGCGACGGGCCTCCGCGGCGGCGTCGGGAACTTCGGCGCCTGGCTCGTGCTCCTGGCCGCCGTGCCCGTCGGCGTCCTCTGCGTAACGCGCGTCTCCTATGCGGTGCTGGCGCGCGTCCTCAAGGCCCGGCTCGCGCAGCTCCGCCGGGACGACTCCGCGCGAGCCGACGGGTCGAGGCTCGGGTCCAGGTCCAGCGCGCAGGCGACGGCGCTCGCCGGGGAGTCGTCGGCCCTCGACGTCTTCACGCCCCCGGTGGTCGTGGAGCCGTCCCGGCCGCGCGGCCGGCTCGCCGAGCAGGGGCTCGCCTGGCAGGAGACCTTCGACTTCGGCAAGGGCGGCGCCAAGTCGTTCCAGCTCCCGCCC
>QHSZ01000326.1 GCA_003220595.1 Candidatus Rokuibacteriota bacterium
GGGCGCGCAGCACGACGTCGCGCTGGTGAAGCGCCTCCTCGAGGAGGAGCTGGCCGACATCCTCGCGCGGCGACCCCGGCAGGCCGACGTCGAGGCCCGGTACCGCAAGGCCGTGAAGATCGGCATGCGCTGGGTGAAGAGCTACACGGAGCTCGACTTCCGCAGCCTCGGCTCGTACTCGCGCGCGGAGCTCGACGCCATCGCCGCCGCCCCCGACGCGCTCTGAGTCGCCGGGGCCGCGCCCGGCGCCGCGCTACTCGTAGCGGCTGATGTGCAGGTGCACGCCGTGGCTCGCGGCGGGCCCGAGCGTCACCTCGGCGGTGCCCCGGAGGCACTTCGTGCCCGCGCGGTCGAAGGCGGCCATGAGCCCCGGGAAGTCCTCGGCGAGGAGCGAGAGCGCCACCATGCCCTCGATGCCGCCGACCTCGTCGGAGGGGGCGATGAGGAGCGCGCCCCGGCCGACCGCGAGCATCGTCCGCAGCCCGCCGTTCATCATGACCTCGGGAAACCCGAAGAGCGCGCGGAAGACCTCGCTCGTCTCCTTCACGTCGCGCGCCCCGATGACGAGGCGCTTGAGCCGCACCGGCGAGGCCTTCGCCGCCGACTCGTCTGCGGGCGTCGCCAGCTCCACGAGCACGCCGCAGCACGCCTTCGGGTGCAGGAACGCGATCTGTCCGGCGAGGCCCGGGCGCGGCACCCGGTCGATCAGCGCCACGTGCTTCGCCTCGAGGGCCGCCAGCGCCGCGGTGACGTCGGGCGTGTCGAAACACAGGTGATGGAGGCCCTCGCCGCGCTTGGCGAGGAACCGCGCGGCGCCCGACGTCGCGTCCAGCGGCTCGAGCAGCTCGAGCTCCGTGTCGCCGCAAGCGAGGAGGGCCGCGCGCACACCCTGGTCGGCGATGACCGCCTCCTTGAGGAGAGGGAGCCCGAGCGTGTCACGGTAGAAGCGATACGCGTCCCGGAGACGCGTCACCACGATACCGACGTGATGGATCCGTCGCATCACCGGGACGCCCTCCCTCAGCGGACGAATGACGCGATCCGCCGCGCGCACGCGTCGCGGATGCGGACCTTGTGGTTTGACAGGAGCGCCGCGGGCAGCCGGCGGGGCGGCACGTAGGCGAGCGCCAGCGTCTCGTCGCACGTCTGGAGCCGGCCGCCGCGCGTCACGCACTCGAAGCACACGTTGACGTAGTGCCAGACGTTGCCGTCCGGGTAGCGCACCACTTGATGCTCGGGGTCCGAGTACACGCCGATCAGGCGCCGCACGGAGACGCGCAGCCCCGTCTCCTCGCGCACCTCGCGGCGGACCGCGTCGGTCACGGACTCGCCGATCTCCACCGAGCCGCCCGGCAGCCCCCACTGCCCTCCGTCGGAGCGTTGCTGAAGCAGGAGACGGCCGCGGCGGTCGAAGATGACGGCGGACACGCTGGGACGAATTCCGAGCGCGCGTTCGAAGTCACGCTCGAGCGTGATCACCCGTTCAACCTACCCGACCCCGCGGGCGTGCGCAACGCCTTACGCCCCCGCGGCGCTGAAGAACCGCTGGAACTCGGCCCACGGCTGCGGCGGGACCGCGGCCACGCGGGCGTTCTCCTCGACGTGCGCAGCCGACTTCATCCCCACGAGGGCGGTGCCGATCCCCGGCGTCGAGCGGACGAACTGGAGCGCCCGCTGCGCGTCGGTCGCGAGCCCGGGCAGGACCGTGGCGACCATCGGCGGCAGGTTGCGCGCGAGCTGCCCCTGGAGGATCGACGCCGACGCCATCACGTAGACGCCGAGCCGGCGCGCCGCCTCGGCGAGCGGCACGAGCGCGCCGCCCACCGACTGGTTCGCCCGGACGAAGGCTTCGGGCATCGCGAGGTTGTACGGGAGCTGCAGCACCTTGAAATGGTGGTCCGCGCCGCCCGCGTCCCGCGCCGCGCCGACGAGCTCCTCGAGCGAGAGGTAGCCGGGCGAGCCCGGGTCCTCGCGGTACCCGTTCCAGGTGGCCGTCCCGTAGCGTCGCAGCTTGCCCTCGCGGACCGCCTGCTCGAGCGTGTCGAACGCGGCGCGGATGCGCTTGCGGAACTCCGGCCGGTCCACTTCCTCGAGCTGCGACTCCGGATTGTGGACGTAGTAGACGTCGAGCGTCTCGAGCCCCAGGTTGGCGCGGCTCCGCTCGATCTGGTCGGCGAGGTAGCGGGGCGCGATGCAGTGGATGCCGCCCACTACGTCGCCCGGGCCGACGATGCCCGTGTCGAGGTACGTCTGCGTGAACCAGGCGCGAGGATCGCGGGGCACGGCGCCGTCGAACGGGACGTAGCCCCCCTTCGTCGCCACGACGACCTCGTCCCGCCGCGCGAGCCCGCGGCCGAACGCGGCGGCGAGCGCCGTGCGGATCGCGCGCTCGCTGCGCTGGTGCCGGTAGTTCACGGCCGTGTCGACCGTGTTGATGCCGAGCTCGAGCGCGCGCGCGAGCGCGTCCTGATAAGCGACGTCCGTCTCCGCGTCCTCGCGGCCGAGGTAGGTGCCGATCCCCAGCGTCGAGACGGCGAGCCCGTCGAGGTCGCCGAAGTGTCCCGCCGCGACACGCCCGGCGAGCCGCGCCGCGTACCGCGCCGTGCCCTCGGACGTCGCGCTGCCGGGGATCAGAGTCGCCATGGCCGTCGCCCTCGCCCTGCGCCCCGGCTCAGGGCGCGACGCGGAACGAGAAGCCGCCGCGCACGATGTGGCCGTCGGTCGAGAGCACCTGCCACTCGACGCGATAGGCCCCGGGGCGGAGCGGCGGGAGCGCGGTTGTGAGGCGGTCGGCGGGGCCGTCGGCGACGGGCGCCGCCAGCGGCAGCGGCTCCCCGCGCTCGTCGAGAAGGCGGAGGCGCGAGAGTGGCTTCTCGATCCGGTTGTTGAAGCGCGCCGTCAGCTGCGTGGGCGCCGTGACGGTCGCGCCGGCCACCGGGGACGACTCGAGGAGGATCGAGTGGGCGAGGGCGGCGCCCGCGAGACCCAGGACGCACGCCCCGGCGCCGAGCGCGCCCCAGCGGCGCATCAGCGCCAATCGTCGAGGACGAGGTGCGTCGGGTCCTCGTAGTCCTCCTGCTTGCCCCGCTGCATCCGGATCATGCTGAAGTCCATCTGATAGCCGCACTGCACCAGGGTACTGTACGCGACCCAGTAGCGCGAATACACGGGCAGGATCACGCGCTGCACACCGAGCTCCTGGCCCAGCGCCTCGATGGCGCCGACGAACTCGACCAGGTGCTCGACCTTGCGCTGCGGCGGGTCGATGACGAGGAACTTCACGTAGAGAGCGCCGGCCGGCGCCTCGCTCACGCCCGGCGTGTGATAGACCGCGAAGCCCGCCAGGTCGCGTCCGCGCTCGAGCAGCAGCGTGTCGCCGAGTGCCAAGCCGTCCACGATCTCGATCTCCTTCGAGACGTCCATCCCGCGGCAGATCGCGTTGGTGATCCGGTGGATCCGCGCGAGCGTCGCCTTCTTCTTCGTCTCCTCGAGGCTGGAGAAGCGCCGCACGTTGAGCCCCGGCTTCGCGGGCTTGGCCGGGGCGGGCGCGGCCGCCGCGTGCGCCGGTGTCCGGTCGATCGTGCGGCTCATG
>QHSZ01000112.1 GCA_003220595.1 Candidatus Rokuibacteriota bacterium
TTCCTCGAGCGCTTCGACCTCCTGCTGATGCCGACGGTGGCCGTGCCGCCCTTCCCCGCGGGTGGGGCACCGCCGCGCGAGATCGAGGGCGAGCACGTTTCCGTGCTCGGCTGGATGCCGTTCACCTTCCCCTTCAACCTGACCGGCCAGCCGGCGGCGTCGGTCCCCGCGGGCTTCATCGACGACGGCCTGCCGGTCGGACTTCAGATCGTCGGCCGCCGTCACGCCGACTCGACCGTCCTCGCCGCCTCCGCAGCGCTCGAGGCGACGCGCCCGTGGAGCCATCACCGTCCTGGGCTCTAGGCCCGGTCCAGTGACCCGATGACGGATCGGGCGCGCTGGGCTGTCATCACGGGCGTCCTCTTCGTTGCGTTCATCGGAGTGATCTGGCTCGTGGTGGCCGACGCGCCCTTCATGCACTGGCTGATCCGCCTCTACAAGGACAAGGTCTTCCTCAAGGAGACGGTGCACGCGTGGGGCTACATGGCACCCCTCGTGTTCATCGCGATCCAGGCGCTGCAGGTCATCATCTCGCCGATCCCCGGCGAGATCACGGGCCCCGTCGGCGGCGCCCTCTTCGGCGTGTGGTGGGGCGTGGTCTACTCGACGATCGGGCTCACGCTCGGCACGCTCATCTGCTTCTGGATCGGGCGGCGCTGGGGCGAACCGTTCGTACGACCCTGGCTCAGCGAGCATCACTGGAACCGGATGAACTTCATCCTCGAGGCCGAGGGCGCGATCATCTGCTTCGTCCTCTATCTGATCCCCGGCTTTCCCAAGGACATCATCTCGTATCTCTTCGGGATCAGTCCGATGCCCTTCTGGCTCTTCGCGGTCGTCTCGACCATCGGCCGGTTGCCCGGCACGGTGATCTCCTCCTACTTCGGCGCCCACGTCGCCGAGCACCAATACATCTACGCGATCGCCTTCCTGGCGATCGCCATCGCCTGCTGTCTGCCGCTCTACTATTACCGCGACCACCTGGTGAAGCGTCTGCACAAGCCCAAGGTCCGCGGGAGCAAGGCCTAGAAAGCGCTTGACGGGCGGGCGGCCCGCCCGCTACAGTGAGCGACACCTATGGGCAGGCTCGTGCGCTGGTCCGGATTCTTCTTCTACTTTTACTTCGCCGAGGTCCGCCCAGGCGCTCTGAGCTAGGACGAAGAGAGCCGCGGGCGGACCGAGCGCCCGCGGCGATGCCACCGTCGAGGCCGCGGGTCACTCCCCGCGGCCTTTTTGTTTTTGGCTGTCGATGACTCGCGCCGGGTCAGAAGTTCCGGCGGTGGCTACAAAGGAGACGGAGACATGATCATCGTGCTCAAGGCTGGATCGTCGGACGCCGAAGTCGAGGACGTGTGTCGTCGCATCGAGCGGATGGGCTACCGCGCCCACACCATCCGCGGTGAGGTCCGGACGGTCATCGGCGCCGTCGGCGACGACCGGGGCAAGGAGCGGCTCAAGAGCCTCGAGTCGCTCGAGTACGTGGAGACGGTCCAGCCGATCCTGCAGCCCTTCAAGCTCGCGAGCCGCGAGGTGCGCCAGGAGTCCACGGTCGTGCCGGTGAACGGCGTGCGGATCGGCGGCAAGGCGATCGTGGTGATGGCAGGGCCGTGCTCCGTCGAGTCGCGCGAGCAGGTGCTCGACGTCGCCCAGCAGGTGAAGGCGGGCGGTGCGCGCATCCTCCGCGGCGGGGCCTTCAAGCCCCGCACCTCACCCTACTCGTTCCAGGGGCTGGAGGAGGAGGGGCTCAAGTACCTCGCCGAGGCCAAGCGCGAGACCGGGCTCCCCGTCGTCACCGAGGTCATGGAACCCGAGAAGGTCGAGCTCGTCGCGCGGTACGCGGATATCCTACAAATCGGCGCGCGCAACGTGCAGAACTTCTCCCTGCTCCGGCGCGTGGCGGAGACGAAGAAGCCCGTGCTCCTGAAGCGCGGCATGGCCACGTCGATCCAGGAGTGGCTCCTCTCCGCGGAGTACGTCCTGGCCGGCGGCAACCCGCACGTGATCCTCTGCGAGCGCGGTATCCGCACTTTCGAGACCGCCACGCGCTTCACGCTCGATCTCAACGCGATCCCGGTGGTGAAGAAGCTGTCCCATCTGCCGGTGGTCGTCGACCCGAGCCATGGCACGGGCTACTGGGAATACGTGGAGGCGATGGCGATGGCGGGGGTGGCCGCGGGCGCCGACGGGCTGATCGTCGAGGTGCACCCCAAGCCCGAGGAGGCGCTCTCGGACGGGCCCCAGTCCCTGAAGCCGGAGCGGTTCAAGGCCCTCATCGAGCGCGTCCGGCGGGTCGCCCAGGCCCTCGACCGCGACATCTGAAGCGTATAATCGGGACGATGCGCGTCATCGGCTGGGAGCTTCTACGAAGGCGACCGTGGGTCGGCATCGCGGGCTCGCTGCTCTTCCATCTACTCATCGTCGCCGCCCTCGTCTGGGTGAGGCCGGCCGTGGGGCCGCTCGAGATCAAGCGAGGTGAGCCGCTCTTCGTGGAGCTGCCGAAGGCCGACGAGCCGGCGCTCCGAGGGTTGCCCGGCGCGCCCGCCCCGGAGCCGGCCAAGCCGGCACCTCCGGCGCCGCCTCGGGCCGCGAAGCCCACACCGGCCCCGAGGGCTGAGCCGAAGCCGCCAGCGCCTGCGGCGCCCGCGCCCGCGGCGGTCGCTAAGGTCACGCCGGCGCCCGCCGCCCCGCTTCCGAAGGAGGAACGCGTGGAGGCGCCGGTGGCGGAGAAGCCGCCGAGCCCCGAGGCGAAACCCGCCGAGCCCCAGCCGCAAGAGCCGCCGCGCGAGGCGGTCGAGCCCCCGCAGGCACCCCAGGTGGCGAAGGCACCGCCCGTGCACGAGGCCCCAGACATCCGGTCGGCCCTGCGCCGCGGCGCCCCCGGCACGGGCGGCGCCGGCGGCCAGGGGGAGGGCCGTGCGGGTATCGAGGGCGAGCCGATCCCCCTGGACACAAAGGATCCGCAGTACAGCGACTACTTGGACCGTGTGAGGCGGATGATCAAGGAGAAATGGGCCTACCCCTGCGTGAAGGATGGGGCCTCGGGACGGTGCGACTACAAGTCGACCTCGCTCGTGATCGAGTTCGGGATCCTGAAGGACGGGCAGGTGCCCTTCGTGATCGTCAGGAGGCAGTCGGACTACGACATCTACGACGTGTACGCCGTGAACGCGATCAAGTTCGCGTCGCCCTTCCCTCCGGTCCCGGACACCTTGACCGGCGGCCGGAAGGGCATCCCGATCCTCGCGACCTTCAGCTACATCGTCGAGTCCTCGTTGACGAATCTGCTGCGGTAGGCGTAGCATGATCGCTACTCTGGACAGGCTCGTAGCTCAGTGGGAGAGCGCCTCTCTGACGCAGAGGAGGTCGGCGGTTCGAAACCGCCCGAGCCTACCATTCACAACCCATAGGGACGAGCGCACCACTGTCTGAAGAAGAGCGCCACCTCAAGCTGACCGGCGAGTTCGACTGCGATCCCTCGCCGCTCGCGACCCTCCGGCATTCCGCCTCGCACGTCATGGCTCAGGCCGTGAAGCGGCTCTTCCCCGGCGTGAAGGTGGCCATCGGGCCCGCGATCGAGGACGGCTTTTACTACGACTTCGCGAAGGCCGAGCCGTTCGCGCCCGAGGACCTCGCGAAGATCGAGGCCGCCATGCGCGACATCGTCAGCGCGGACTATCCGTTCGAGCGCCAGGAGCTTCCGCGCGAGCAGGCGATCGCGTTCTTCCGCGAGCGCGGCGAGCCCTACAAGGTCGAGATCCTCGAGGGCCTCGACGCCCCGCGGGTGTCGCTCTACCGGCAGGGCGACTTCATCGACCTCTGCCGCGGGCCCCACGTCCCGTCCACGGGCCACGTGAAGTACTTCAAGCTCCTCTCGTCCTCGGGCGCCTACTGGCGCGGCGACGAGCGGAACCCGATGCTCCAGCGGATCTACGGCACCGCGTGGCCCACCCAGGAGGAGCTCGAGAAGCACGTCTGGCGGCTCGAGGAAGCGAAGAAGCGCGACCACCGGAAGCTCGGCCGCGAGCTCGACCTCTACGTCTTCCACGATGTGTCGCCGGGCGCGCCGGTGTGGCTGCCGCACGGCTGGACGCTCGTGCGCGAGCTGGAGCGGTTCGTGCGCGAGGTGCTGGACGCGCGTGGCTACCAGGAGATCTCGACGCCGATCCTCGTCAACAAGCGGCTCTGGGAGCAGTCGGGCCACTGGGAGCACTTCCGCGAGAACATGTTCCTCGTGGAGTCGGAAGAGCAGACCTTCGGCCTCAAGCCGATGAACTGCCCGGAGTCCACGCTCGTCTACCGTCACGCGCTCCGCTCGTACCGCGACCTGCCCCTGCGCTTCTCCGACATGGGCCGGCTGCACCGCAACGAGCGGTCGGGCACGCTGACGGGGCTCTTCCGCGTCCGCCAGTTCACGCAGGACGACGCGCACATCTACTGCCGCCTCGACCAGCTCCAGGACGAGATCACGTCGCTGCTGGAGCTGGTGCGCGAGTGGTACAAGACCTTCGACCTCCAGCCGTCGTTCAAGCTCGCGACGCGGCCCGCGAAGCGGCTCGGGACCGAGGCGCAGTGGGACGCGGCGGAGGCCGCGCTCCACCAGGCGCTCAAGGCCAACGGCCTCGCCTACCAGCTGGACCCGGGCGAGGGCACGTTCTACGGCCCCAAGATCGACGTGGACATCCAGGACGCGCTGGGACGGCGCTGGCAGGTCGCGACCATCCAGGTCGACTTCCAGCAGCCGGACCGCTTCGCGCTCGAATACATCGACGCCGACGGCCAGGCCAAGCGGCCCGTCATGGTCCACCGCGCCATCTTCGGCTCGTTCGAGCGCTTCGTCGGCATCCTGACCGAGCACTACGCGGGCGCCTTCCCGACGTGGCTCGCGCCGGTGCAGGCGCGCGTGCTCCCCGTGAGCGAGAAGCACCAGGAGTACGGGCGCGCGGTGTACGCGAAGCTGCGCGACGCGCGCGTGCGCGGGGAGCTCGACGACCGCAACGAGAAGCTCGGCTACAGGATCCGCGAGGCGCAGCTCAAGAAGGTCCCGTACATGCTCGTGGTCGGCGAGCGGGAGAGCCAGAACGGGACCGTCAGTCTCCGGCACCGGACGGGCGAGGATCGCGGCGCGATCCCCCTCGACCGGGTGCTGGCCGACCTCGCGCGCGAGATCGCCACGCGCGCGTCCGGTCTCACCGTGGGCCGCTCGTGAGCGGGCGGCCGGCCGTTTCCATCCCCACGCCGGGCCCGGCGGCCAACCAGGAGGAGCGACACACCTGAGCCAAGCGAAAGAGATTCGCATCAACGAGGGGATCCGGGTCCGGGAAGTCCGCGTCGTGAGCGCCGACGGGGCGCAGCTCGGCATCCTGCCGATCCAGCAGGCGCTCGAGACGGCGCGGCAGCAGGAGCTCGACCTGGTCGAGGTCGCGCCCGAGGCGCAGCCGCCCGTGTGCCGCATCATGGACTTCGGCAAGTACAAGTACACGCAGGCGCGGCGCCTGAAGGAAGCGCGCAAGAAGCAGACGACGATCCAGGTCAAGGAAGTGAAGATGGGGCCGAAGACGGAGAAGCACGACTTCGACTTCAAGCTGAAGCACGTGCGGCGCTTCCTCGAGGAGGGCCACAAGGCGAAGGTGACGGTGCGCTTCAAGGGGCGCGAGATGGCGCACACCGAGCTCGGCTGGAAGATGCTGAACAAGATGGTCGAGGCGACGCAGGACATCGCGACCGCCGACAACAACCCCAGGATGGAGGGACGCATGCTCCACATCATCCTGAGCCCCAAGTCGCACAACTAGGAGCGGAACACGATGCCGAAGATGAAGACGAAGCGCGGCGCGGCCAAGCGCCTCAAGGTGACGGGCTCGGGGAAGCTCCGCCGCGCGGGCGGCTGGAAGCAGCACAAGCTGGAGAAGAAGAGTCCGAAGCGCCGTCGCCATCTGCGCGCGAACAAGCTGATCGAGAAGTCGGACGACGCCCGCCTCCGGGTGCTCGTGCCGTATCTCTGAGTTGGGAGGAACGGACGCATGCCACGGGCCAAGGGCGGACCGAAGACACGCCACCGGCGCAAGAAGATCCTCAAGCAGGCCAAGGGCTACGTCGGCGGCCGGCGCAAGCTCTACCGCACGGCGGCCGAGACCGTGCTGCGCGCGGGCGCCTTCGCCTACCGCGGACGCAAGCAGAAGAAGCGGCAGATGCGCGGCGTCTGGATCGTCCGGATCAATGCCGCGTGCCGCCAGGTCGGGCTCTCCTACTCCGTCTTCATGGCGGGGCTCAAGCGCGCGGGGATCCTCCTCGACCGCAAGGTGCTGGCCGAGCTGGCGGTCAGCGACCCGCCGGGGTTCGCGAAGCTCGCCGAGACGGCCAAGGCGCAGCGCGGCTAGTTCGTGGGTCACCCGCGCGTCGACGCGATCGCGGAGGAGGCGCGCCAGGCCGTCTCCGCGGCGCGTACGTCCGCGGAGCTGGAGCAGATCCGTGTTCGCTTTCTCGGGCGTCAGGGGCTCCTGACGCAGCTCCTCCGCGCGCTGGGGACGCTCGCGCCCGAGGAGCGCCCACTGGTCGGCGCCGCCGCCAACGAGACCAAGCGCGAGCTCGAGGCGCTGCTGGCGACGCGGCTCCTGGCGACGCAGGACGCCGAGCGGCGCGTCCGACGCGCGACGGAGCGGCTCGACCTCACGCTGCCGGGGCGGCGACCGCCGTGGGGCGCGCTCCACCCGCTCACGCGCGTTCACGACGAGATCGTCTCGATCTTCGCCGGCCTCGGCTTCTCCGTCGCCGAGGGGCCGGAGATCGAGACCGAATACCACAACTTCGAGGCGCTCAACATCCCGCGCGACCACCCGGCGCGCGACATGCAGGACACGTTCTACCTCTCGGAGTCGACGCTCCTGCGCACCCACACGTCGCCCGTCCAGGTCCGCACGATGCTCGCCCAGAAGCCGCCGGTGCGGATCATCGTCCCCGGCCGCGTCTTCCGCCGCGACATCGCCGACATGTCGCACTCGCCGATGTTCCACCAGGTCGAGGGGCTCGCGGTCGACCGGAGCATCACGATGAGCGACCTCAAGGCGACGCTCGAGCTGTTCGCGCGCGAGATGTTCGGGCGGCAGTCCCGGATCCGCTTCCGGCCGTCGTTCTTCCCGTTCACCGAGCCCTCCGCGGAGGTGGACGTGCTCTGCTTCGTCTGCCAGGGCAGCGGCTGTCGGCTCTGCAAGCAGGGCGGCTGGCTCGAGATCCTGGGCTCGGGCATGGTGCACCCCCGGGTGCTGAAGAACGTCGGCTACGACCCCGAGGAGGTGACGGGCTGGGCTTTCGGCATGGGGATCGAGCGGATCGCGATGCTCAGGTACGGCATCGACGACCTCCGCCTCTTCTTCGACAACGATCTCCGCTTCCTGAGACAGTTCGCGTGAGGCCGCGCGGTCTTCGCTAGCATGAAGATCCCGTATCGCTGGGTCACGGAGTTCGCCGACCTCGCGCTCAGCGCGGCCGACGCGGCCGACCGGCTCGTCAACGCGGGCATCGAGGTGGCGAGCGTCATCCCGCTGGCGCCCGCGGGCCTCGCCGGCGTCGTCGTCGGCGAGATCGAGGCGATCGAGCGCGAGCTCGGCGAGAGCCACGGCCACCGCCTGCTCCTCTGCCGCGTGTCGACCGGCCGCGAGCGCTTCTCCGTGATCTGCGGGGCGCCCAACACCAAGGTCGGCGCGCGCGCCGCGTTCGCGCCGCCCGGGGCCGTGCTCCCCGGCGGCCGGCGCATCACCGCGACGAAGATCCGCGGCGTCGAGTCGCAGGGGATGCTCTGCTCGGAGCGCGAGCTGGGGCTCGGCGACGAGCACGAGGCGGGGATCCTCCTCCTCGACGCCGACGCGCGGCTCGGGCAAGACCTCATCACCCTCCTGGGTCTGGACGACCACGTCCTCGAGGTCGAGGTCACGCCGAACCGCCCCGACTGCCTCTCGGTCCTCGGGGTCGCGCGCGAGCTCGCCGCCCTCACGGGCGCGCGCCTCACGCCGCCGAAGCCCGCGCCAAAGGAGTCGGGCGCGCCCGTGACGACGCTCGTGCGGGTCCGCATCGAGGCGCCCGATCTCTGCCATCGCTTCACGGCGCGCGTGCTCGGCGGCGTCACGGTCGGCCCGTCGCCCGCGTGGCTCCGGGCGCGCCTCCGCGCGATCGGCCTCCGCCCGATCAGCAACGTCGTGGACGTGACCAACTACGTCCTCTGGGAGCTCGGCCATCCGCTCCATGCCTTCGACTGCGACACGGTGAGCGAGGCGACGATCGTCGTGCGGCGGGCGGGGAAGGGCGAGCGCTTCACGACCCTCGACGGGCAGGAGCGCGTCCTGGACGACTCGATGCTGGTGATCGCCGATCCGAGGCGCGCCGTGGGCCTCGCGGGCGTGATGGGGGGCGCCGACACCGAGGTGACCGACCGGACGACGCGCGTCCTGCTCGAGAGCGCCTGGTTCCACCCCGTCTCGATCCGCCGCACCTCGCGCGCGCTCGGCCTCCGGACCGACGCCGCGTATCGCTTCGAGCGCGGCGCCGACATCGAGGCGCTCGTGGTCGCCTCGGCCCGCGCCGCCGAGCTCATCGCCGAGCTGGCAGGCGGCGCGATCGCCCGGGGCATGGTCGACGTCTATCCGCGACGCCGCAAGCGCGTCCGCGTGCGGCTCCGGCTGGCGCGCCTGAAGCGCGTCCTCGGCGTGGCGCCGCCCGCCACGCGGGCCCGGCGCATCCTCGGCGGCCTCGGCCTGCCGACGCGGGTGCGGGGCGCCGTGCTCGACGTGGCGATCCCGAGCTTCAGGCGCGACCTCGCGATGGAGGACGACCTGGTCGAGGAGGTCATCCGCGTCTGGGGCTACGACAAGCTGCCGTCCCTCGGCACCCACGGGGCCCGCGCGGCGACGACCGGCGCCCTGCCGATCGAGATGCGCGGGGCGCTGACGGCGGCGCTGCGTCAGGCCCAGACGGTTCGCCGGGCGCTCGTCGGCGCCGGCCTCTCGGAGGCCATCACCCACGCCTTCGGCGACCCGGCCCGCGCGGCGCTCTTCCGGGCCGCCGACGCCGGCGAGCCACTCCGGCTGCTCAACCCGCTCGCCCAGGACGCCTCGGTGCTGCGCTCGCATCCCCTCGAGGGCCTGCTCGGCGCCGTGTCGGTCAACGTGCGACGCCAGCAGCCGGACGTCGCGCTCTTCGAGCTGTGCAAGACCTACGAGGCTGCGCGTGGGGCCGGGCGCCCGGACCCCGCGACCGTCGAGCCGCGCTGGGTCGCGATCGCGCTGACGGGCCGCCGTACCGCGCCGGCATGGCACACGCCCGACGCGCCCGCCGACGTCTACGACGCGAAGGGCCTCGCCGAGCACGTGCTGGCGGCCCTCGGCATCGCGGCGCGTCCGGGCGAGGCCCCGCGGCTCGGCGGCTTCGAGCCCGACTGCCACGCCGCGCTCGTGAACGACGCGGGCGCGGTCGTCGCCGAGTTCGGCGAGGTCGCGGCGCCGGTGCGCGTGGCGTACGGCGTCGACGCGCCCGTGTTCGCCGCCGCGGTCGCGCTCGACGTCGCTGCCGCGACCGCGGCGCCGCCGCTCGTCTACCAGGCGCTGCCGCGCTTTCCCGCCGTGCAGCGCGACCTCGCGTTCGTGCTCGACGCCGGGCAGGCGCTGACCGCCGCAGAGATCGAGGCCGAGCTCGCGCGCGAGGCCGGGCCGCTCCTGCGGCAGCTGACGCTCTTCGACGTGTTTCGCTTCCCCGACGGCCGCCGCAGCCTCGCCTGGCGGCTCACGTTCCAGGCCGAGGACCGGACGCTCACCGACGACGAGGTGAACCGGATCCAGGAGCGCGTGACCCGCCGGGCCACCGAGACCCTCGGGATCGCGCTGAGGAGTGCTTGATGGCGGAGGGCATCGTCGAACGGCTGGCCGAGCTGGAGGCGGCGGTGCGCCGCGCCGTCGACGCCCTCGGGCGCCTGCGCGAGGAGAACGCCCAGCTCAGGCGGGAGGCGAAGCGCGTGGCCGACGAGCGCAGGCAGGTGGTCGCGCAGGTGGACTCGATCCTGAAGGACATCGCCAAGCTCGACCTGGACAAGCAGGAATGACCGAGCCCCGACGGATCGAGTTCACGCTGCTCGGCCAGACGCTCTCGCTCCGGACCACGGAGTCGCGCGACTACATCCTGTCGCTGGCCAAGTACATCGAGGAGCGCGTGACCACGCTCAAGCGCTCCGGCATGAAGGACCCGACGACCGCCCTCGTGCTCGCCGCGCTCGACATCACCGACGAGCTGTTCAAGGCGCGCGAGGAGAGCTCGCGGGACCCGGCGGACGTCGGCCGGCGCCTGTCCGCGCTCGTCTCGATCCTCGACAAGGCGACGCCCAAGGAGCCGGGCGCCTAGAACTTCCCGTGGCGGCCGGCGCCCGCGGCGAAGCGCGCCGCGCCGGCGAGGCTCTCGCCGGTCGCGACCGACGCGATCCCGAGCGCGTGCTCGCGCCGGAGGGCCCGGCCGAGCGTCGCGCCCAGCGACTCGTAGGCCGATCGGCGGTCGCTCCGGACGCAGTGCGGCGGGAAACCCGCGATGGTCCGGGCGAGCGCTTCCGCCTCCTCGCGCGCCGTGCCCTGCGGCACGACGCGATTGGCCAGCCCGATCAGCTCCGCCTCGCGCGCGCCCACGGGCCGGCCCGTCAGGATCAGGTCGAGTGCGCGGCCGAGCCCGACGATGGCCGGCAGGCGCACGGTGCCGCCGTCGATCAGCGGAACGCCCCAGCGGCGATTGAACACGCCGAGCGTCGCGTCCTCCTCGACGACGCGCAGGTCGCACCAGAGCGCCAGCTCGAAGCCGCCCGCGACGGCGTAGCCGGCGACCGCCGCGATCACGGGCTTGCCGAGCCGCATGCGCGAGGGGCCCATCGGGCCTTCGCCGTACGCGCGCGCGAGCCGCCGCGGCCCGGTCGCGAGCGCCTTCAGGTCGTAGCCGGCGCAGAAGGTGCCGTGGGCACCCCAGAGCACGGCGATACGCGCCTCGCGGTCGCGCTCGAACTCGCGGAAGGCCGCGCGCAGCGCCACGGCCGTCGGCGGGTCGACGGCGTTTCGCCGCTCGGGGCGGTCGAGGATGATCGTCGTGACCGCGCCGCTCGTCTCGCGTCGGACACCAGGTCGGTCCATGGCTTGCGTCCTCCTCGGCGCCCATGGTACACATTGGCGTCCCTGCGCTGTACGTGATGCCGGGGGGAAGTTTCAACCTCGTAACTACAACGGGAGCTGTGTAAGAGGGTGGTGCGCAAGCCCCTCTCGAAGGGGAAGCCTGAAGCCCTCGAATTAACGGCGCCCACCTGGTCATACCAGGTTCGAAACACCGTCGGCACACGGCAGAGGCGGGGATTTGACTCCCCTGCTTTCCGACGCCTATACTCTTGAAATGCAAGACCTTTGGCTGAGTCTCGACGCCGTCATCGCTGTCCTCTCCGTCGTCGTCGGGTTCTACCTCCACAAGCGGTTCAGCGAGCGCAAGATCGGCGATGCCCAGCGCCGCGCCGAATTGATCATCAAGGACGCCGAGCGTGAAATCGCGAACCGTCACAAGACCGCCGACCTCGAGGTCAAGGAAGCTGCCCTCAAGGGGCGCGTGGAGCTGGAGGAGGAGGCGCGTCGGCGGGAGCGTGATGCCCAGCAGATCCAGCATCGCATCGTCTCGAAGGAGGAGGATCTCGCGCGCAAGCTCGACCAGCTCGACCGGCGGCTGAACGACTCCACGACGAAGGAGCGCGAGCTCGTCGCGCGCGAGAAGACGCTCGGCGAGAAGGAAGTCCGCCTCGCCTCGGCGTTCGAGGAGCAGCGGCGCAAGCTCGAGGCCATCGCCGGGCTCACGGTCGACGAGGCCAAGCGTCAGCTCCTCGCCCAGATCGAGCCGGAGACGCGCCGCGAGGCGCAGCTGCTCGCCATGCGACTCGAGGAGGAGGCGCGCGAGGTCGCCGACGTGAAGGCGAAGGAGGTCCTCGCGACGACCATCCAGCGCCTCGCGCCCGACTACACGGTCGAAACGGCCGTCTCGGTCCTGGACCTGCCGTCCGACGACATGAAGGGGCGCATCATCGGCCGGGAGGGGCGCAACATCCGCGCGCTCGAGCTCCACACGGGCGTGGATCTCATCGTCGACGACACGCCCGAGGCCGTCCTGATCTCCGCCTACGATCCGTATCGCCGGGAGATCGCGCGGCGCGCCCTCCAGATCCTGATCGCCGACGGCCGCATCCACCCGGCGCGCATCGAGGAGGTCGTCGAGAAGGTCAAGAAGGAGATGGAGCAGCACCTGAAGGACGAGGGGGAGAAGGCCTGTTTCGAGGTCGGGGTGCACGGGCTGCATCCCGAGCTCGTCAAGCTCGTGGGCCGCATGAAGTTCCGGACTTCCTACGGCCAGAACTGCCTCCAGCACTCGAAGGAGGTCGCCTGGCTCGCGGGGATGATGGCGGCCGAGATCAAGGTCGACGTCAAGCTGGCCAAGCGCATGGGGCTGCTCCACGACATCGGCAAGGCGCTGACGCACGCTGCAGGTGCTCACCAAGTACAGCGAATCCCCTGCGGTCATCAACGCGGCCCTCTGCGGCCACGAGAACGTCGAGCCCGAGACGATCGAGGCTCGGCTGGTCGAGGCGGCCGACGGCATCTCGGCGGCGCGGCCGGGCGCCCGGCGCGACGTGCTCGAGTCCTACATCAAGCGCCTCGCGAAGCTCGAGGAGATCGCGATGTCCTACAAGGGCGTGGAGCTGTGCTACGCGATCCAGGCCGGGCGCGAGCTCCGCGTGATGACCAAGGCCGACATCGTCTCCGACCTCGACGCCCACCAGCTCGCGAAGGACATCACCAAGCGCATCGAGGCCGAGATGCAGTACCCGGGGCACATCAAGGTGGTGGTCATCCGCGAGACGCGCGCCATCGAAGTGGCGAAGTAGCCGCATGAACATCCTGATGGTCGGCGACGTCTACGGCGAGCCCGGGCGCCAGGCGGTCACGAAGCTCCTGCCGCGGCTCCGCCAGGAGCACGCGATCGACTTCGCCGTCGTCAACGTCGAGAACGCCGCGGGCGGCTTCGGCGTCACCGCGCCGATCGCGCGCCAGATCCTCGAGGCCGGCGCCGACGTGCTGACCTCGGGCAACCACATCTGGGACAAGAAGGAGATCGTCGAGTACATCACGAAGGAGAACCTGCTCCTGCGCCCGGCGAACTTCCCCGCGGGGACGCCGGGCGTCGGCCACGTCACCGTGAAGTGCGGCCCGCACAAGGTCGCCGTGCTCAACCTCATGGGGCGCGTGTTCATGCTGCCGATCGACTGTCCCTTCCGGGCGGCCGACGCGATCCTGCCCGAGCTCCGGAAGGACACCCCGATCATCCTCGTGGACATGCACGCCGAGGCGACGAGCGAATCGCTCGCGATGGGCTGGTACCTCGACGGGCGGGTGAGCGCTGTCGTCGGGACGCACCGTCACGTGCAGACGGCCGACGAGCGCGTGCTGCCGGGCGGCACCGCGTACATCACCGACCTCGGCCTCACGGGGCCGACGGACGGCGTCATCGGGGTGGACCGCGACCAGATCATCCAGCGCTTCCTCCAGCAGATGCCGATACGCTTCGAGACCGCGAAGGGTCCGGCGGCGCTGCAGGGCGTGGTGATCGCACTGGACCGCCCCGACACCGGCCGCGCCTCGTCCATCCGTCGCCTCCGCATCCCGGCTTGATCCTCGACGGCAAGGCGGTCGCCCAGAAGGTTCTTGGGGAGGTCGGGGCGGGCGTCGAGCGCCTGCGCGCGGAGACCGGCGTGACGCCGACGCTCGCGGTCGTCCTCGTCGGCGACTTCGCGCCGTCGAAGGTCTACGTCACCGCCAAGCTGAAGGCGGGCGCCAGCGTCGGCATCGCCACGCGCGACCACCTCTTTCCCGCGGGGCTCACGCAGGCCGAGCTGCGGGCACTCCTGGCCTCGCTGAACGCGGACCGGGCGGTCCACGGGATTCTCCTCCAGCTCCCGCTCGTCCCGGGATGCGACGAGGACGAGGCGATTCGCGCGATCGCGCCCGAGAAGGACGTGGATGGTCTGCATCCGCAGAATCTCGGCCAGCTCCTCGCCGGCGCGCCGACCGTGGTGCCCTGCACGCCGGCCGGGTGCATGGAGATCCTCGACCATTACGGTGCCAAGCTCGAGGGCAAGGAGGCGGTCGTCGTCGGCCGCTCGCGCCTCGTCGGCAAGCCCCTGGCGCAGCTCCTCCTCGCCCGCCACGCGACGGTCACGATGTGCCACACACGCACCCGCGACCTTGCCGAGCACACACGCCGCGCCGACGTCCTCTGCGTCGCCGCGGGACGCGCGCGGATGATCACCGGCGCGATGGTGAAGGAGGGCGCCTGGGTCATCGACGTCGGGGTCAACCGGCTCGAGACGGGCAAGCTCGCCGGCGACGTGGACTTCCAGTCGGTCGAATCGCGCGCGGAGGCGATCACGCCGGTGCCCGGCGGTGTCGGGCCGATGACCGTGGCGATGCTGCTCAAGAACACGCTCGCCGCCGCCCGGCGCCAGCTGACTAAGTGATGACCGCAGAGCGCGCCGTCCTCACCGTCTCAGCGCTGACCATCGAGCTCCGCGCAGTGCTCGAGGAGCGTTTCCCCGCCGTCTGGGTCGAGGGCGAGATCTCGAACTTCCGCCTCTACGGCTCGGGCCACGCCTACTTCACGCTGAAGGACGCCGAGGCCCAGCTCCGCTGCGTCCTGTTCAGGAACCGGGGGCGGCGGATCAAGTTCGAGCCGGCCGACGGCTTGCACGTGATGGCGTTCGGGAGCGTCGAGGTCTACGCGCAGCGCGGCGAGTACCAGCTGGTCGTCGAGCTGCTCGAGCCCAAGGGGCTCGGCGCGCTCCAGCTCGCGTTCGAGCAGCTGAAGGCGCGGCTCACGCTGGAGGGACTGTTCGATCCCGCGCGCAAGCGGGAGCTTCCACGGTTCCCGAGGAAGATCGGCATGGTGACGTCGCCGAGCGGCGCCGCGATCCGCGACATGCTACGGGTCATCGGGCGGCGCTTCGGCGAGCTGCACATCGTGATCGCGCCCGCCAAGGTGCAGGGCGAGGGCGCCGCGGAGGAGATCGCCCAGGGGCTCCGCGACCTCAACGCCCTGGGAGACGTGGACGTCATCATCGTCGGGCGCGGCGGCGGCTCGCTCGAGGACCTCTGGGCCTTCAACGAGGAGGTCGTCGCCCGGGCGATCTGCGCCTCCAAGGCGCCCGTGATCTCCGCGGTCGGTCACGAGGTGGACTTCACCATCGCCGACTTCGTCGCCGACCTCCGCGCGCCGACGCCGTCGGCCGCCGCCGAGCTGGTTGTGCGCGAGAAGCAGGCGGTGGTGGACGCGCTCGACGACCTCGCCCGGCGGCTCCAGCGCGCGGCGCACCGGCCGCTGAGCGATCTCGAGCGCCGCGTCGACGAGCTCGGGCTGCGCCTGCGCCGGGGGATGCACGCGGACTGGCGCCGCGCCGCCCACCGCGTGGAGCTCGCCACGGCCGCGCTCCGCGCGTCGAGCCCCGTCGCGCGCGTGAGCAACGGTCGCCATCGCCTCGAGCGTCTGGAAGCGCAGCTCCGGAACGAGATCCGCCACGCGCTCGACCAGGCGCGACACCACCTGGGCGAGGCCGCCGGCCGGCTCGACTCGCTCTCGCCGCTCGCGGTGCTCGGCCGCGGCTACAGCCTCACCCGGACGCCGGACGGCCGGATCGTGCGGAGCGCCCGGCAGGTCGGGGCGGGCGACGACGTCCGCGTGCTCCTCCACGAGGGGTCGCTCGAGTGCCGTGTGTCGGCCACGAAGGAACACGATGACCGACCTCAAGTTTGAGGACTCGCTGGCGCGCCTCGAGCAGATCGTGAGCGAGCTCGAGGCGGGCAATCTTCCGCTCGAGGATTCGCTCAAGGTCTTCGAGGAGGGGGTCGCCCTCGCTCGCCGCTGCGCGAAGTACCTCGAAGACGCCGAGCAGCGCATCGAGATCCTCACCAAGGACGAGAGCGGCGCGCTCGGCGCCAAGCCCTTCAGCGCAGACCCCGAAGGCGAAGCATGACGATCGATCTCCAGGCCTATCTGAAGGAGCGGCGGGCCCTCGTGGACCAGGCGCTCGAGGCGTTCCTGCCGCCCGAGGACACGCCGCCGCCGAGCGTCCACCGCGCCATGCGCTACAGCGTCATGGCCGGCGGCAAGCGCCTCCGGCCGATCCTCGTGATCGCCGGCGCCGAGGCGGTCGGCGGCGCGCCCGACAGCGTGATGCCGACCGCGTGCGCGCTCGAGCTGATCCACACGTACTCGCTGATCCACGACGACCTGCCCGCGATGGACGACGACGATTACCGCCGCGGGCGCCCCACCAGCCACAAGGTGTTCGGCGAGGCGATCGCGATCCTCGCCGGCGACGCGCTGCTGACGCTCGCGTTCCGGCTCATCGCGGACAACGCGCCGCTCGTGAAGGACCCGACGGTGCTGCGCGACGTCGTCGCCGAAGTGGCCGGCGCCGCGGGCACCTTCGGGATGGTCGGCGGCCAGGTGGTGGACATCGAGTCCGAGGGCAAGACGATCAGCGCCCAGACGCTCGAG
>QHSZ01000113.1 GCA_003220595.1 Candidatus Rokuibacteriota bacterium
GGCGGCGGGAAGCGGCCGTCGAGGAGCAGCATGTCGACGTGGTTGAGCGCGCAGGCCCTGACGCGGGGCGGCGGGAAGCGGCCGTCGAGGAGCAGCATGTCGACGTGGTTGAGCGCGCAGGCCCTGACGCGGACGACGACCTCGCCCGCCGCGGGCGCCGGGTCGGGATAATCGCCGTAGAGGATCTTGTCGGCGCCGCCGTGCTCCTTGAAGTACGCCGCTCTCAAAACGGCACCTCGGTGCGCTCGTCCTTCACGCGCCTGGCCTTGTGGTCCCAGCGCGGCAGCGCGCCCGGCTCGACGGTCTCGACCGTCACGCGGATGCCGAGCCCGGTGCGGAGGTCCTCGCCGAGCCGCGCGCGCAGGCCGTCGCGCTCGGCGAGCGAGAGCGCGGGCGACGGGTCGATGCGCAGCAGGATGTCGTCGAGCCCCTCGTGGCGGCGGAAGACGATCTGGAACTCGTCGACCCCACCGTGCGGCCGCACGAGCTCCTCGATGCGCCGCGGGTACACGATGATGCCGCGGATCTTCTTCATGTCGTCGAGGCGCGCGAGCACCCCGCCGTCGAAGGCGACGAGCGTCCGCCCGCAGGGGCACGCGCGATCCGCGAGCTGGACGACGTCGCGCGTGCGGTAGCGGAGGAGCGGCATCGCCTTGCGGTAGAGGCTCGTGAACACCAGCTCGCCCCGGCCGCCGGGGCCGACGGGGCGATCGCGCTCGTCGAGCACCTCCGGATAGCAATAGTCCTCGTGCACGTGCGTGAGGCCCGCGCGCGCGTCGCACTCGAACCCCCACGCGGCGATCTCCGTGAGCCCCGGGAGATCGTACGCCTTGGCACCGAAGGCCGCCTCGATCCTCGCCTTGGTGGCCGGGATCGAGGCGCCGGGCTCGCCCGTGTGCCACGTGATCCGGATCTTCGTCTGCTTGGCCAGGTCGATGCCCTTCTTCGCCGCGGTCTCCGCGAGGAAGAGCGCGTACGACGGCGTGCAGCCGAGCACCGTGATCGGGTAGGCGAGGAGGGCGTCGAGGCGCTGGTCGGTGGTGAGGCCGCCCACCGGAAAGACCAGGCAGCCGAGGTCCTGCGCGGCGTAGAAGCCCGACCAGTACCCGATCCACGGGCCGTACGAGAACGCGGCCATGACCATGTCGGCCTGGCGCACGCCGTAGGCGTAGAGCGAGCGCGCGTAGGAGTGATAGAAGCCGCGCCAGTCGTCCGCCGTGTCGAGGAACGCGAGCGGGCGGCCCGTGGTCGCCGACGTCATGTGGACGCGCAGGACCTCCGAGAACGGCACCGCCAGGACGTCGCCCCACGGCGGCTTCGCCGCCTGGTTCTCCTTCAGCTCGTCCTTCGTCGTGAAGGGCAGCGTAGGGAGGTCGGCAAGCGTCCGGACCCTCGCGGGCGTGACCCCGGCCGCGCGGAGCTTGCGCTTGTAAAAGGGGCTCGCCGTCGCGGCGTGGGCAACCTGCGCGCGCAGCCGCCGCTCCTGCAGCCGCGTCAGCTCCCGGCGCGACGCCCGCTCCAGGCGGGGCTCGAGATACCGGGAGGCCACTAGGGTCGCGGGGGCCGCGAGGCCGGCGTGCGCGCGCGACGCGGCGTCACGCCTTCAGCAGGTCGCTCATCTTGCCGAAGAACTGCTCGGCCATCATCTTCGAGACGCCGCCCAGCATCCGCTGGCCGACGCCCGCGATGAGGCCCCCCACCTGGACGTCCGCGCTGTAGCTCACGCGCGTGCCGCCGTCGATCTCCGTCAGCGTGATGAGCGTGTCGGCCTTCACGAAGCCGGGGCCGCCGCTGCCCTCGGCCGCGAGCCGGTAGGACTCGGGCGGCTTCTTGTCGGAGAGCTTCACCCGGCCCTCGAACGTCCCCTTCACGGCGGCGACGCCGATCTTCAGCGTCGCCTTGAACTCGTCGTTGCCGAGCGCCTCGAGCTTCTCGCAGCCCGGGATGGCCTTCTTGAGCTGCGCGGGACTCAGGAACGCGTCCCAGACCTTCTTGCGCGGCACCGGGACGTCGTACGTGCCTTCGATCTTCATCCGGGTCCCTCCTCGGGGGCCCTAGTCTACAGCAACTCGCGGATCGCGGCGCTCATGCGCGCGAGCCCCTCGCGGATCAGCTTGTCGCTCGTCGCGTACGAGAGCCGCACGTGCGCGTCCGACCCGAAATCGACGCCGGGGACGACCGCGACGCGCGCCTGCTCGAGGAGGAACGCGGCGACGTCGACCGACCCGCGGAGCGGCGCCGACGCGCCCTTCATGCTGCGGCCGAAGAGGCCCGAGACGTTGGCGAAGGCGTAGAACGCCCCCTTGGGCATGACGCAGGCGACGCCGGGCAGCGCGTTGAGGCCGGCGACGATGAGGCGGCGCCGCCGGTCGAACTCGGCCGCCATGCTCGCCACGTCGGCCTGAGGTCCCGAGAGCGCCTCGACGGCGGCCCACTGGGCGACCGACGACGGGTTCGACGTCACCTGGCTCTGCACGTCGGTCATCGCGCGGATGAGCTCGCGCGGCCCCGCGGCGTAGCCGATGCGCCACCCGGTCATCGCGTAGGCCTTCGAGCAGGTGTTGACGACGAGGGTCCGCGCCTTGACCTCGGGTGCCTGCGCGGCGATCGACACGTGCCGCCCCTCGAAGGTGAGCGCCTCGTAACACTCGTCGGAGACGACGAAGAGCCGCCGCTCGACGGCGAGCCGCGCGACGGCCTCGAGCGTGGCCGGGGAGAAGACGGCGCCCGTCGGGTTGTTCGGGCTGTTGAGCACGATCACCTTCGTCCGCGGCGTGACGGCGGCGCGGAGCCCGGCGGGGTCGAGGTCGAAGCCAGTCGCCTCCTTCGTCTCGACGGCCACCGGACGAGCGCCGACGAGGCGCGCCTGCTCGGGGTAGGACACCCAGTAGGGGCTCGGCACGAGGACCTCGTCGCCCGGGTCGAGCAGCGCGACCGCCAGGTTGAAGAGCGCGTGCTTGGCGCCACACGACACGAGCACCTCGTCGGGCCGGTAGTCGAGGCCGTTGTCGCGCTGGAGCTTCTGGCAGACGGCGAGGCGCAGCTCCGGGATGCCAGCGACCTCCGTGTACTTCGTCTGCCCCCGGCGCATCGCCTGGACCGCGGCCTCCTTGATGCGCTCGGGCGTGTCGAAGTCGGGCTCGCCCGCTCCAAACGAGATGACGTCGATGCCCTGCGCCCGGAGCGCCCTCGCCTTGGCCTGCACGGCCAGCGTCGAGGACGGGGCAAGCGTCTTCAAGCGATCGGCCAGCACGGTCGCGCTCCTTCGGCGGCGGCCCGCCCGTTACTTGAGGGGGAACTTCTCCGCCAGCCGCTTCTCGACGATCGGCGGCACGAGGCCCGCGACCGACGTGCCGAAGCTGGCGACTTCCTTGATGAGGCGCGAGGAGATGTACGTGTACTTCTCGTGCGGCATGAGGAACACCGTCTCGACGGTGGCCTTGAGCTTCCGGTTCATCAGCGCCATCTGGAACTCGTACTCGAAGTCCGAGACCGCCCGGATGCCGCGGACGATGCAGTCGGCCCGCTCGCGTGCGACCAGATCGATGAGCAGCCCGTCGAACGCGACGATGCGGAAGTTCGAGTGCAGCGACGTGGTCGCCTCGTCGATCATCTCGAGGCGCTCCTTGACCGGGAAGAGGGGCTCCTTCGAGGGGTTCGCGACGACGGCGACGATGAGCTCGTCGAAGATCTGCAGGCCGCGCTGCATGACGTCCAGGTGGCCGTTGTGCACGGGATCGAACATGCCCGGGTAGACCGCCCGCTTGGCCACGGCCTCAGGCTACCCTTCGGCTCGAAAGAAAGTCAAGGTTGTCTCCCCGAAACGGCGCGTCCGGAACGCCGCGAGAGCGCCGTACGCGGGCGCCGGCGCGCGCTTGGTGAAGTGCTGGGCGACGACGCGCGCCCCCGGCGCCGTCACCGCGCCCTGGCCGAGGGCCGCAAGCGTCTCCTCGGCGAGGTCGCCGTCGTAGGGCGGATCGAGAAAGACGACGTCGAAGCGCTTGCCCTCGACGGCCAGGCGCCCGAGCGCGCGGCCGACATCGGCGCGGAGGACGCGCGTCCGGTCCTCCACCCCGAGCGCCCGGACGTTCGTCGCGAGCGCCGCGACGGCGCGCGCGTCGCGCTCGACGAGGGTCGCGTGGGCGGCGCCGCGCGAGAGCGCCTCGAGACCGACGCCGCCCGCGCCGGCGAAGAGGTCGAGCACGCGCGCGCCCGGCAGGCTCGGGCCTAGCGCGTCCAGCAGGGCGAGCCGCACCTGGTCCGCGGTCGGCCGCGTCGTCGCTCCGCGCGGCGTCACGAGCCGCCGGCCCTTGAACGCGCCCGCGAGCACCCGCACCGCGCCGCCCTATCCCGCGCTCGCGAGCGCGAGCTTGCCGCGCCAGCGCGCGAGGAGGACCGTTCGCAGCGCGCGGTGCGCCGGATCGCGGAGCTCCGGGTCCGCGGCGACGATCGCCTGCGCCTCCTGGCGCGCCTCTTCGAGGATCGCCGCGTCGCGCAGGAGGTCGGCGGTCCGGAACTCCGGGAGCCCCGACTGGCGCGTGCCGAAGAACTCGCCGGGGCCGCGCAATTCCAGGTCGGCCTCGGCGATCTTGAACCCGTCGCTGGTCGACACCATCGCGTCGATCCGCCGCTGGGCCTCCTCGCCGAGCCGCCCGCTCGTCAGGAGGATGCAGAAGGACTTCCACGGGCCCCGGCCGACGCGCCCGCGGAGCTGGTGGAGCTGCGAGACCCCGAAGCGCTCGGCGTGCTCGACGAGCATGACCGACGCGTTCGGCACGTCGATGCCCACCTCGATCACGGTCGTCGAGGCGAGGACGTGGATCTCGCCCGCCTTGAACCGGCGCATGATCGCGTCCTTCTCCGGAAAGCCGAGCCGGCCGTGCAGCAACCCGACGGTGAGG
This sequence comes from Candidatus Rokuibacteriota bacterium, assembly GCA_003220595.1. GTDB lineage: Bacteria > Methylomirabilota > Methylomirabilia > Rokubacteriales > CSP1-6 > AR19. The sequence goes on from QHSZ01000113.1 coordinate 4,902, forward strand.
TCCGGAAAGACGTCCTCGGCCAGACGTCGGGCCATGTCGCTCGCCGCCTTGAGGTCGAGCGCCTCGGACTCCTCGACGAGCGGGTAGACGACGTAGACCTGCCGGCCCTCCGTGATCTGGTCGCGCAGGAACTTGTAGATCGCGCGGCGCTTCGGCTCGGTGCGCGTGACGGTGACGACGGGGCGCCGTCCGGGCGGGAGCTCGTCGAGCACCGACACGTCGAGGTCGCCGTAGAGGGTCAGGGCGAGCGTGCGCGGGATCGGCGTGGCGGTCATCACGAGCAGGTCCGGGTGCTCGCCCTTCTCCCGGAGCCGGGCGCGCTGCTGGACGCCGAAGCGGTGCTGCTCGTCCACGACCGCCAGCCCGAGCCGACGGAACGCCACGCCCTCCTGAACGAGGGCGTGGGTGCCGACGACGACCGGCAGCTCGCCCGCGGCCAGCGCGGCGCGGCGCGCCGCGCGCTCGCGCGGCGCCAGCGACGAGGTGAGGAGGCTCACGTCGACGCCGAGCGGCGCCAAGAGCTGGCGGAAGGTCATGAAGTGCTGCTCGGCGAGGATCTCGGTCGGTGCCATCACCGCCGCCTGATAGCCGGCCTCGACCGCCGTGAGCACCGCGAGCGCCGCGACGACCGTCTTGCCCGAGCCGACGTCGCCCTGCAGGAGGCGGTGCATCGGATGGGGCGCGGCCATGTCGCGCCGGATCTCCACCCAGACGCGCTCCTGCGCGCCCGTGAGCGCGTATGGGAGCGCGGCGCGGAGCTGCCGGACGAAGTCGCCCCGCGGGCTCATCGCGATGCCGCGCGCCCGCGTCGTGCGCGAGCGGAGGATCGCGAGGCCCAGCTGGAGCAGCAGAAAATCGTCGAAGGCGAGCCGGCGGCGGGCGGTGCCGAGCGCCTCGTCGGCGTCCGGGAAATGCGCGTCCCGCAGCGCCTGCGCCAGCGGCGCCAGCCGGCGGCGCGCGCGGACCGCCTCGGGTAGGACCTCGGGCACCTCACGCGCGAACGCGTCGACCACGCGCCACATGAGCGAGCGCAGGGCGCGCTGCGGGAGCCCCTCGGTGGTCGAGTAGACCGGCACGAGCCGGCCCGTGTGGAGCCGGTCGTCCTCGCCGCTCTCGACGATCTCCCAGTCGGGCTGCTGGAGGACGAGCGCGCCCTTGTAGCGCGCGACCCTGCCGTGGAGCACGAGCTTCTGGTCGCGCTTGAAGACGCGCGCCAGGTAGCCCGCGTGGAACCAGCTCGCGGTCACGTAGCCGCTGGCGTCGCGCAGGAGCGCGCTGAAGGGCGCCCGCGACCGGCCGGGCGGCGGCGGGCTCACGCCGACGATCGTTCCCGCGCACGTCGCAGCCTGCCCCGGCTGGAGCCGGCGGAACGGCGTGAGCTGCGTGCGGTCCTCGTGGCGCAACGGCAGGAAGAAGAGCGCGTCCTCGACCGTCGAGAGGCCCTTGCGCTCGAGCTGCTGGGCGCGCCGGGGGCCGACCCCCTTGAGGAACTGGAGCGGCGTCGCGAGCCCCGGGGGTGCTGCAGTTTGCTTCACAGGCACCCCTGTGCTATAGACTGCGCTCGTCTCCTCCGACGCGAATCCGGCCTGAAGGAGCGGTGATGGCGCAGCGGTGCGATGTCTGCGGGAAGGGTCCCTCGGTGGGTCATACGATCAGCCACGCCCACAAGCTCACGAAGCGGCGCTGGCTCCCGAACCTCGTGTCGATGCGGGCCCGCCTCGCGGGTCGCGTCCGCCGCGTCCGCGTGTGCACCCGCTGTCTGAAGGCGGGCAAGGTCACGAAGGTCATTTAAGCACGGGAAGCACAAACGGGAGGGGGCCCTGCCCCCTCCCGATTGGCAGCACGTGGGAGGCCGCCACCCCCCACCGCGGTACGACACACAGCCTTACCGCTTCTTCTTTTTCTTCGTCGCCTTCTTCTTCGCCATGAGCGGTCTCACCTCCCCTCGTCGTGAGATTCACCGCTGCACCGATCCGCGTTACTTCTTCTTCTTTTTCTTCTTGGTCGCCTTCTTCTTCATTGACGGGTTCACCTCCCTCCTTGGAACTCAGTAGCCCATCGCCTCGCGGCGCAGGTGCTCGGCCTGGTCGCGGCCGCGCCGCTCGTAGTGGAACAGGTCCGCATAGAGCTGCGGCAGGCACACGACCTTGAGCCCGCCCTTCTCCAGCGCGCCGTAGAAGACGCCCGGGTCGTAGGGCGCGAGCACGTGCAGGGTGCCGTCGGCCTCCGCGGCGGCGCGGAGCCCGAGCGCCCGCGCGAGCGGCGCGGGATCGCCCTCGAGGTAGCAGTGGAGGACGGGCACCCGGAAGTTCGGCGCCACCAGCGACACGCCCGCGTTGAGGGTGAACGCATACCGGCGCCCCTCGGCCGCGGCGGCGCGCGCGAGCTCGGCCATGTAGCGGCGCGTGATGCGCTCGGGCGCTACGTACGACGCGATCTCGTTCGCGCGGTAGGTGTAGGAGTCGGACCAGCTCTCGAGCAGGTCCGCCGGCTTGCCGAGGCGGATCCGCTGGTCCGCGTCGCGCTCCACCCAGGCGAGCTCCTCGAGCCGCTTCACGACGTTGTGGGCGTGGCCGAGGCTCACGGACGCCGCGCGCGCGAGCTCCTCGAGCCGCCAGGCGCGCGCGGGATCCACGAGGAGCACCCGCACGACGCGCGTGGCGCGCGGCGCGAAGAGCGAGCGCAGGGGTCGCGTCGAGGGCCGGATGTTGCGCTTGCCCTCCTTCTCGATGAGGACGTTCTCGAGGGCCAGATAGCAGTTGCCCGAGAGGTCGACGTACCCGAGGTTGTGGCTCTTGAGGATCCGGGCGCTCTGCGGGCCGATGTAGACGGCCGCCGCGACCGGGTAGGCGCCCGGAAGCTCCCGCCGGATCTCCGCCAATCGTGTCACGGCGCCCCGGATCTGCCGGGGCTGGCCAAGGGAGCTCACCTCAACCACGACGGTGTGCTCTTGCTCGCCCAGACGGAATTTCAGCATCAAATCCGCAGGCTGACCGGCGATGCTCACGTCGGCGATTTCTTCCCAGGCCTTCCCTTTCACGAGAAGCTCCCGGAGCCGCTGGGCCACCTGTCGCCGAATCTCTGCGGATTTGAGCATGTTTCGCTAGCTCCACGCCTTTCAGCATCTGCTGAAACCATAAGGACTAATGAAAGTGCCTGTCAAGCGAAAACTTGCGCGCCGCTTTCCGGAAATCGTGCAGAGAGCGGGATCAGCCGCGGGCACGGGCCTCGAGGCGCAGGCGCAGGCGGCGGTGGCGATCGAGACGGCGCGCGTACGCGAGCTCGCTCGGGCCGCCCTTGGCGCGCATGAGCCCGGCGAGCGCTCGCTTGTCGGCCGCCGGCCAGCGGGCGAGGGCGGGGATGAGCGCCGCGACGAGCGAGAGCTGCTCGAAGGCGCGCCGTTCTTCCCTCGACCACCCGCGCGCGCGCCCGACGCCGAGCGCGCGGCGCGCGCGCGCCGCCGACTCCCGCGCCGCCGCGACGCGGTCGCCGCCGAACTCGCGCGCGACGAGACCCGCGACGAGCCCGGCCACGTCCGTGGCGCGCAGCCGATGCTCCGGCTCGGGGTCCGCGCCCGGGAGCGTGAGGTAGACCTCGCCGCCGGCCAGCCGCTTGAGCACCGGGACCGGCGACCGGTACGACCGGTCGGCAGCGAGGCTCGCCTCTTCACCGGCGAGCACGCGGAGCACCGCCGGGTCGCGCGGGCGGAAGCCGAGCCGGTGATAGAAATAGAACGAGCCCGAGCGCAGCGCTTCGGTGCTCTCGTGGCCGAGCTGGTAGCGATCGACGACGATCGTCCGCATCCCGAAGATCCGCCGGTACCCCCGCAGGATCTCGGTCGCGAGCAGCGCCGACTCCCCCTGGCGGAACGAGGCGAAGATGTTGATGGCGAAGTCGAGCGTGCCGAAGAGCTCCCAGCCCGCGCCGTACGACACGGGCACGCCGTTCTTGAGGGCCAGAAACGCGTAGTAGCTCTCGAGCGGGAGGCGGAAGCCCGGCGCGATCCCGAAGAACGCGAGGCGCAGGCCGCGGTCTCCGTCCATCACGAGGACGTCGTCCGGGTTTGGGTACGAGAAGGCGTGGAGCTCGCGCTGCCGCGTGGCCATCGCGACGCGCGCGGCGTCGATCAGCGTCTCGGCGAGGGCCCGCGGCGCGGGTCGTAGAACAGGCAGCGGCCCGGCGAGCGCCCGCGTGAGCGGCGCCGGGGGGCGCCGCAGGCCGTCCGCGTGGAAGAACACGCGCGCCGGCGGGAGCCTGGCAAGCGTGCGCGACGCGCCGGGGCCGCGTGGGGTCCAGAGGATCGGGAGCCTCAGGTTCTCCCAGAGCCAGTCGCGGGTCTCCGTGGGCAGGCGCGCGCGCTCGAAGAGCTCGAGCAGCAGCGCGAGGTCCGTCATCCGCCGGCCGCCCTTCGCGACCCGGAGCCAGCGGCGCCAGCCCATGCCGCCCTCGCTGAACGCGTCGCCCTCGGCCGGGCTCGCGAGGAGCGAGAGCGTCTCGTCGAGCCGGTCGACCTCCTCGAACCGGCCCCAGGCGACCTCCGCGTCGCGCGGAAAGCGGCGCGCGAGCCAGCGCGCCATCGGGAAGGCGAAGGGGTAATCGAGCGTCGCGTCGGCGACGCCGGCGTCGTGGAGCCGCCGGCGGGCCGGGGCGCCGAGCCGCGTCACGCGCGCCGGGAACGCCGCGAGGGCCCGGTCGACGCGCGCCAGGACCTCGGCGTCGTCGGGGTACGCCTGGAGGAAACAGAGGGCCTCGTGCAAGCGGAGGAACGCCGCGGCCTGCCCCACGCGGGCCGTCTCGAGCCGCGCCAGGAGCTCGAGCTTCGCCTTCCGGGCGTCGGGCGTGTACCGCGAGGCGACGGCCGCCAGGCGGTCCGCGAGATCGCGGCCGGGCGTCATCTAGACGTCTGAGCCTTCGATGCGCTCCATCGTCTCGTCGTCGAGGCCAAAGTAGTGGCCGATCTCGTGGACGACCGTGTCACGGATCAGCTCGGCCATCTCGCGCTCGTCCGCGCAGTCCTCCTCGATCGGCTCCTGGTAGATCGTCACGGTGTCGGGCAGGACGTTGCCGTAGGTGGAATCGCGGTGGGTCAGGTCGACGCCCCGGTACAGGCCGTAGAGCGTGTCGGGCGGCTCGATCTCGAGCTCGGCGAGCGTCGCGGCGTCGGGTCGGCCCTCGACGACGACGGCGATGTTGGCGAGCTTCGCCTTGAAGTTCCGGGGCAGGCGCCGGAGCGCCCGCTCGACCAGCGCCTCGAACTGCCGGCGCGTCATCGTCTAGAGCCCGCGGACGCGCTCGACGTTGATGACGTCCTTGACCTCGCGGATGGCGCCGATGATGTCCTGGAGCTGGCTGAGGTCCGCGACCTCGACGACGAAGTGGTTGATGCCCTTGCGGTCGTCCGTCACCGTCACCTCGGCCTTCGTGATGTTGCCGTTCCGCGCCGAGATTGCGCCCGTGATCTCCGAGAGGAGCCCGGGGCGGTCGCGGCCGATGTACACGGCGATGCGGACCGGCCGCTTGCCCGGCTCGTCCACGTCCCACTCGACGTTGATGATGCGCTCCCGGTCGAGGACGCTCTTGGCGACGGTCAGACAGTCGCGGGCGTGCACGGTGAGCCCCCGCCCGCGCGTGATGAAGCCGACGATCGGGTCGCCCGGCAGCGGGTTGCAGCACTTGGCGAACCGCACCAGGAGGTCGTCCACGCCGCGGATCCGGACGCCCTGTTCCGTCTTCGCGCGCGCGGCCGCCGAGGGCCGCGGCTTCTCCGGCGCCTCGAGCGTGGCGTTCGGCGCCAGCTTGTTGAGGAGCTGGTGCACCGAGCTCTTGCCGTAGCCGATCGCGGCGAGCAGGTCGTCGGGACCCGGGTAGCCGAGGTCGGCCGCGACCTTCTTGAGCTCCTCGCCCGCGAGGAGCGTCGCCGGGTTCAGGTGGTACTTCCGCGCCTCGCGCTCGAAGAGCTCGCGGCCGAGCTCGATCGATCGCGTCCGCTCCTCGACCTTGAGCCACTGGTTGATCTTGGACCGCGCGCGGGTGGACTTGACGATCTTCAGCCAGTCGCGGCTCGGGTGCTGGCTCGGCGACGTGACGATCTCGACGATGTCGCCCTGGCGGAGCGTGTAGCGGAGCGGCACGAGCTTGCCGTTGACCTTCGCGCCGACGCAGTGCTCGCCGACCTTGGTGTGGACGCCGTACGCGAAGTCGATCGGCGTCGCGCCCTCGGGCAACGCCTTGACGTCGCCCTTGGGCGTGAAGACGTAGACCTCGTCGGGGAAGAGGTCCACCCGCACGGTGTCCATGAACTCGCGCGGGTCCTTCATGTCCTGCTGCGTCTCGATCAGCTGGCGCAGCCACAGGAGCGACTCGTCGAGCTTGTCCTTGCCCGACCGCTTCTCCTTGTAGAGCCAGTGCGCCGCGATGCCTTCTTCCGCGATCCGGTGCATCTCCCAGGTGCGGATCTGGATCTCCACCGGGTCGCCCTTCGGCCCGATGACCGTCGTGTGGAGCGACTGGTACATGTTGACCTTCGGCATCGCGATGAAGTCCTTGAACCGGCCGGGGACGGGCTTCCAGAGCGAGTGGATCACGCCGAGGGCGCCGTAGCAGTCGCGGACGGAGTGGGTCACGACACGAACGGCCGTCAGGTCGTAGATCTCGTCGAACTCGCGGCCCTGATCGTGCATCTTCTTCCAGATCGAGAAGAAGTGCTTGGGGCGCCCGCGGATCTGCGACTCGATGCCCACCTCGGAGAGCTTCCGCTCGAGGATCGTGATGACCTGGTTGATGTCCGCCTCGCGCTCGAGCCGCCGCTTGGCGACGCGCTTCTGGAGGTCCACGTACGCCTCGGGCTGGAGCGCGCGGAGGGCCAGGTCCTCGAGCTCCGCCTTCACCTTGGCCATGCCGAGCCGGTGGGCGAGCGGCGCGTAGATGTCGAGCGTCTCCTGCGCGATCGTCTTCGTCTTCTCCGTCGGGAGGTAGTCGAGCGTCCGCATGTTGTGCAGGCGATCGGCCAGCTTGATCATGAGCACACGCAGGTCGCGCGCCATCGCGACGAGCATCTTGCGGAAGTTCTCGGCCTGGCGCTCCTCGCGCGAGGAGAAGGCGAGCTTGCCGATCTTGGTCACGCCGTCCACGAGCTCCGCGATCTCGCCACCGAACTCGCGCTCGAGGTCCGCCTTGGTGGCCTTCGTGTCCTCGAGCACGTCGTGGAGGAGCCCCGCGGTGACCGTCGTGACGTCCATCTTGAAGTTGACGAGGAGGCTCGCGACCTCGAGTGGGTGCGACAGGTAGGGCTCGCCCGAGGCGCGCTGCTGGCCCTTGTGCGACCGAGCCGAGAACGCGTATGCGCGCTCCAGCACGTCGAGGTCGGCCCCCGGCTGGTACTTCGGAATCTCCTCGATCAGCGTCTTCAGTTGGGTCATGACGTGAAAACCTTTGATTAAACAGGTAGTTTTACACGCCTGCCGCGGTTTCGCCACCCCTTTTTTCCGGCGGCACTTCCGACAGCGCCAGGAGACGCCCGGCTCAGGCCTTCGCGACCGCCTTCTTGCCGCGGCCCAGGCGGCCCTCGACGCGCTGCGTCCAGTCCACGACGATCGCCGCGGCGATGTAGGTCGTGGAGTACGTTCCGGTGATGACGCCGATGAAGAGCACGAAGGCGAAGTCCTCGAGCGTCTTGCCGCCGAAGAAGAGCAGCACCGCCGCGGAGAAGAACGTGGTCAGCGACGTCAGGATGGTCCGCGACAGGGTCTGGTTGACCGCGTCGTTCATCTGCTGGGCGAACGTGCGTCCCTTGGGGACGAACCTGCCCCGGTTCTCGCGCAGGCGGTCGTAGGCGACGATCGTGTCGTTGACCGAATAGCCGATGATCGTCAGGAGGGCGGCGAGCACGGGGAGCGAGAACTCCCGGTTGGTGAGCGACAGCGCCCCGAGGCAGACGAGGACGTCGTGGAACACGGCGATGATCGCCGCCACCCCGCCGCGCAGGTCGAAGCGCATCGCGATGTAGAGCAGGATGCCGATCATGCCGGCGACCACCGCGTAGATCGCCTGCAGCTGCAGGTCGCGTCCCACCTGCGGCCCGACGAACTCCACCCGTCGGATCTCGAACTTCCCGAGCTGCGCGTCGCCGGCGAGCGCGGCTTGCACCCGTCGCGCCACCTCCTCGGAGGTCACGCTCGCGAGCGGCAGCCGGATGACGAACTCGCGCGCGTCGCCGAACTGCTGGATCACCGCCTCGCCGAGCTGGATCCGAGCGAGGCTCGCGCGAATCTGGGCCACCGACGGCGCGCCCTCGAAGCGCGCCTGCATGAGCGTCCCGCCGGTGAAGTCGATGTCGTACCGGAGGCCGCCCCGGGCCACGAGCGAGCCGAGACTGAGCAGCGTGAAGGCGATGGAGACGTAGTAGGCCCACTTCCGCTTGCCGATGAAGTCGTAGTTGGGGTTCTTGAAGAGCTCGATCATCGTCTCAGATCGAGATGGCCTCGACCTTGCGGCGGCCCACGTACGCCAGGTCGAAGAGGAGGCGCGTGAAGAAGTAGGCGGTGAAGAGACTCGCCGCGAGGCCGACGAAGAGCGAGACCGCGAACCCCTTCACCGACCCGGTGCCGAAGTTGTAGAGGATCGCCGCCGTCACCATGACGGTCAGGTGCGTGTCGATGATCGTCCGCAGCGCACGCGTGAACCCGGCGTCCACCGCCGAGCGCGGCGTCTTCCCCAGCCGAAGCTCCTCGCGGATGCGCTCGAAGATGAGGATGTTCGTGTCCACGGCCATGCCGACGGTGAGCGCGATACCCGCGAGCCCCGGCAGGGTGAGCGTGGCCCCGAACGCGGCCATCGCCGCGAAGAGGATCAGCAGGTTCAGGCCGAGCGCGACGTCGGCGATGAGCCCGGAGAGCCGGTAGTAGAACAGCATGAACACGAACACCACCGCCGCCGACGCCGTGATCGCGATCAGGCCCTGCCGGACCGAGTCGGCGCCGAGCGAGGGCCCGACCGTGCGCTCCTCGAGGATCGTGACCGGCGCCGGCAGGGCGCCCGCGCGGAGCACGATCGCGAGGTCGCGCGCCTCGTCGACGGTGAACTGCCCCGTGATGACGGCGCGCCCGCCGGGGATGCGCTCGTTGATGCGCGGCGCCGAGTACACGTTGCCGTCGAGGACGATCGCCAGGTGCCGGCCGACGTTCTGCTCGGTGACCTCGCCGAAGATCCGCGTGCCCGTCGCGGTGAACTCGATCGCGACCTGCCAGTTGCCCGGGGAGTTCGGGTCGGCCTGAACCTCGGCGCGCGTGAGCTCCGCGCCCGTCAGGAGGGTGCGCTTCTGCACGACGTAGGGCACCTTGCGCTCGGTCTTCGTTTCCTTGTCCACCCGCCGCTGGTAGAGCACCTCGGAGCTCTCGGGCAGGCTGCCCTTGAGCGCCTCCTCGACCGGGGTGCGCTCGTCCAGCAGCTTGAACTCGAGCAGCGCCGTCCTGCCGATGAGGGCCTTCGCGCGCGTAGGGTCCTGGACGCCGGGCAGCTGGATCAGGATGCGCTCGGCGCCCTGGCGCGTGATGACGGGCTCGGCGACGCCGAACTGGTCCACGCGGTTGCGGATGGTCTCGAGCCCCTGGCGGACGGCGTCGTCGTGGAGGCGCCTGATTTCCGTCTCGCTCATCACGAGCCTGAGACGCCCGGCGGCCGCCTCTTCGTTGCGCCGCTCGAAGCGCTGGAACTCGCCCGCCACCGTCAGCAGGTCGTTCCAGGCCTGCGGGGACGCCAGCTCGATGGCGATCGTCGCGTTCCCCTCGCGCGCGATGCGCCTCGCCGCGATGCCCTTGCGCTCGAGCTGCGCCTTGAGGTCCTCGGCCGCCCGGTCGGTCTGGCTCGCCACGTGCTTGTCCACCTCGACACCGAGCACGAGGTGGATGCCGCCCTGGAGGTCGAGGCCGAGGTTGAGGGTCTGCTTCGGCGGGTAGAGGTACCAGACGGAGCCCAGGAGCACGACCAGGACGACGATGCCGCGCGTCCAGAGGTTCCTAGGCATTCCGCTCGCCCTGGACCTCCACGATGCGCCCGATGGCGGCGCGGTCGAACTCGAGCTTCACCTGGTCGGACACGCGGAGCACCACCTTTTGCTCCTCGAGCCCCGTGACCGTGCCGTGGAGCCCGCCGGTCGTGACGACGCGGTCACCCTTCTTCAACGCCGCGAGCATGGTCTCGCGATCGCGCTTCTGCTTTTGCTGCGGGCGGATGAGCAGGAAGTAGAAGATCGCGAAGATCGCGGCGAAGAACAAGACCTGCGTGAGAATCGCGCTCGAACCGCCGACATTCATCGAGGCTCGCGCCCTCCGGTGAGATCAATCGGCCGAGGCATCCACGGATAATACTTCATAACGCGCGAAAAACCGAGACTTGAATGCCGCGAACGCGCCCTCCGTGATCGCCGCGCGCATCGCGCGCACGACGCCGATGAAGAAGTGAACGTTGTGGAGCGACAGCAGCCGGTACGCGAGCAGCTCGTCCGACATGAAGAGGTGGCGGAGGTAGGCGCGCGAGAAGCGCCGGCACGCGTAACACGGGCAGTCGGGGTCGAGCGGCGCCGGATCGCGTGTCCAGCGCGCCTGCTTGAGCGTGACCGGGCCGTCCCAGGTGAAGCACTGGCCGTTGCGCGCGTTCCGCGTCGGGAGCACGCAGTCGAACATGTCCACACCGCGGGCCACGGCCTCCACGAGGTCCTCGGGCTTGCCGACGCCCATCAGGTAGCGCGGCTGGTCGGCCGGGAGGAGCTCGGCGACGAGCGCGGTGAGGGCGTACATCGCCGGCTTCGGCTCGCCCACCGCCATGCCGCCGATCGCGTAGCCGTCGAAGCCGAGCGCCACCGTCTCCCGTGTCGCGCGCCGCCGTAGCGCATCGTCGGTCCCGCCCTGCACGATGCCGAACAGCGCCTGGCGCCCCGGGCCGCGGGCGGCGTGGGCCGCCTTCGAGCGGGCCGCCCAGCGGAGCGTGAGCTCGAGCGAGCGCTCGGCGGCGTCACGGGTCGCCGGGTACGCGAAGCACTCGTCGAGCGGGTGGATGATGTCGGCACCGAGCGCGTGCTGGACCTCGAGTGCCCGCTCCGGCGAGAGAAAGTGCGTCGAGCCGTCGACGGGCGACCGGAACTCGACCCCCTCCTCGCCGATCCGGCGGAGCTTCGCCAGGCTCCAGACCTGGAACCCGCCCGAGTCGGTGAGGAGCGCGCCGTCCCACGCCATGAACCGGTGGAGGCCGCCGAGCTCGCGGATGAGCTCGTGGCCGGGCCGGAGCAGGAGGTGGAAGGTGTTGCCGAGCACGATCTGCGCGCCCGCCGCACGGAGGTCGTCCGGCGCGAGGCCCTTCACCGTGCCGCGCGTGCCGACGGGCATGAACACCGGCGTCTCGACCGCGCCGTGGCCGGTCGTGAGACGGCCCGCGCGGGCGGCGCCGTCGGTGGCGATCAGCTCGAAGGAGGTCACAGGATCAGCGTCGCGTCGCCGTAGGAGTAGAAGCGGTACCCGGCGCGCACCGCGTGGCCGTAGGATTTCAAGATCAGCTCGCGGCCGGCGAACGCGGCGGCGAGCACGAGCAGGGACGAGCGCGGAAGGTGAAAATTCGTGAGCAGCGCGTCCACGACGCGGAAGCGATGGCCGGGCGCGATGTAGAGCCCCGCCTCGCCTTCGCAGGGCGCGACGTGCCCGTCCGCCTCCGCCGCGCTCTCGAGGGCGCGCGTGGTCGTGGTGCCGACGGCGATCACCCGACGCGCCTCGGCGCGCGCCCGGTTCACCGCGTCGGCCACGGAGGTCGGAATCGAGACGCGCTCGGGCGGCAGCGCGTGGTCCTCGATCCGCGCGGCCTGGATCGAGCGGAACGTGCCGGGGCCCACGTGCAGCGTGAGCTCGTGGACCTCGACGCCTCGCCGCTCGAGGCGCCGGAGGACCGCGGGCGTGAAATGCAGGCCGGCCGTCGGAGCCGCCACCGAGCCCGACGAGCGCGCGTACACCGTCTGGTACCGCTCGCGGTCCTCCGCGGTGGGCGTCGCGAACCGCGCGATGTAGGGCGGCAGGGGCGTGAGGCCGTGCTCGCGGAGCAGGTCGTCGATCGTGCCATCGAGCCGCTCGACGAGGCGCGGACCGTCGGCGGCGAGGCCGACGACGCGCAGCCGCGCCCCCGGCGCGCCCCCCGCCACCAGCTCGGCGCCCACGCGGCAGCGGCGCCCCGGGCGGACCAGCGCCCGCCAGCGGCGCTCGTTCTCCGGCCCGACGAACAGCAGCTCGACGGGTCGCCCGGCCGAGTCCCGCGCGAGCACGCGCGCCGGGATCACGCGCGAGTTGTTGACGACGAGGCAGTCGCCGGGCCGCAGGAGCTCGGGCAACTCGGCGAACACCCGGTCCTCAAGCGCGCCACGCGCCCGGTCGATCAGGAGGAGGCGCGAGGCGTCGCGCGACGGGGCGGGCGCCTGGGCGATGAGCTCGCGCGGCAGGTCATAGTCGAACAGCGCGAGGTCCACGACCAGGCAGTGTACATGGGCACGCCCCCGGGCGGCCGGCGCGATATAAGGTTGACAGTCGTTTGGGAATTAGGTACACCTAATGCTGCTCGGTCTGGTCCGGGAGGGTCCCATGCGACATGTCCTGCTCGCGTTCGCCCTGTTCACCGCCGCTGCCACCGGGGCGGTCGCCCTGGCGGCGGACGTGCCGGAGATCGCCCTGACCATCGAGCAGAATCGCTTTCAGCCGGACGAGATCAGGGTGAAGGCCGGCACCCCCTTCGTGCTCGTGATCACGAACCGGGATCCCGGGCCGGAAGAGTTCGACAGCAAGCCGCTCCGCATCGAGAAGGTGATCCCCGCCGGCAAGACGGTCCGGCTCCGCATGCCGGCCCTCAAGCCAGGCGTCTACTCCTTCGTCGGCGAGTACCACGAGAAGACCGCGCAGGGGCGGATCGTCACCGAGTAGGCGATGGCCGCGACCTTCGTCGTCACGCTCCGCGAGGGCTTCGAGGCGGCGCTGCTCCTCGGCATCGTCTACACGTGTCTCGAGAAGCTCTCGGCCCGCCAGCACTATCGCTGGGTCACCCTGGGCGGGGCGCTCGGCCTCGCGGCGAGCGTTCTGATGGGCGTGGCGGTCAGCCTCCTCTCCGGTCCCCTGCTCGACCTGGGTCCCGATCTTCTCGGCGTCGTCGTCATCTTCACCGCCGTGGCGCTCCTGACGTGGCATGGCTGGTGGATGCGCAGGCACGCCGCGGCCCTGCGCGGCGACGTCGAGCGGCGCGTGCGCGAGGCGCATCTGACGCGCCGGCTCTGGGCTGTGGGACTCATCGCCTTCACGGGCGTCTTTCGCGAGGGCGCCGAAACCGTCCTGTTCCTGTGGGGACTCGTGGCCCAGGCGGCGACGGGCGTGGCGACGTGGTCCGGCCTCGCGGGTGGCGTGCTCGGTCTGGCGACGGCGGCGGCGCTCGGCGTGGCGGTCTTCCACGGCGGCCGGCGGCTCCGCCTGCCGACGTTCTTCGCCGTGACGTCCGCCGTCCTCCTGCTCGTGGCCGCGGGGCTCGTGGCCACGGGCCTCGGCCGCCTGCAAGGGCTCGGCGTCCTGCCCGAGACCGTTGCGGTCTGGGACACGTCGGCGGTGCTCGACGACACGAGCATGCTCGGCGGCTTCGCGCGTGGCCTCGTCGGTTACCGCGCGCGGCCCACGGCCGCGGAGGTCACGGGCTACGCGATCTACGTGTTGGGCGCGGGCGCCCTGTTCTTCCGGCGGCCCGCGTCGGGACGCTCCCCGTGACGGCGGCGAATGAGACACGGCGGGCGGCACCGGAGCCGCCCGCGCCCCGGACGCTGACGACGGTCGAGCTGTTCTCCGGGCGGCGCGAGATCGTCATCGTGCACGGTGACGCGGAGTATCGGCTGCGCATCACGCGCGCGAACAAGCTCATCCTGACGAAGTAGTCTCACCCAGCCAGCCGGTCCGTGCCTCGCGCGGACGCCGCCAGCCAGGGAGTGCGGTGACCCTTGACCGGAGGTACGCATGGCACGGATCCGCGGTGCGCTCACGGCTCTCATCCTCGCCCTCTCGCCGGTGATCGCCTTCGGGGCCGACGACGAGCCGAGCCTCGAATTCTTCTACCCGTTGGTCACGCGCAGGCCCGTCATCGAGCGCGAGCTCGAGTTCCGCGGGAGGCATGACAAGGGCCACGAGGGGCGCCGGAGCGAGCTGGCTGCGGCGCTCGAGCTGCCCCTGCTGCCGCGGTGGCAGCTCGAGCTCGAGGTCCCCGCGATCTTCATCGATTCGCGCGAGGGCAAGGGCGCGGCAGGCCCCGGCGACGTCGAGGTCCAGAACAAGTTCCTGCTCCTCAAGTCGATCGAGCACCGGGCGCTCCTCGCGACGGGATTCGAGCTCCGGCTTCCGTCGGGCTCCGAGCGGCGAGGGCTGGGAGGCGAGGCTGCCGTCGAGCCATTCCTGGTGGCGGGAATCGCGCTCGGGGACTTCGACCTCCTCGGTGAGGCGTCGTACGAGTGGAACGTCAACGCGCACGTGCAGGGAGAGCGTGAGCAGGTGCTGACGACCGGCGTCGCGGTCGGCTACCGTGGCTTCCGAGGATTCACGCCCCTCGTCGAGCTGCTGACCGTCTCGCAAACGCGCGGCGACGGGAACGAGGGGCTTCGCGGCAAGACCCAGGTCTATGTCGTGCCGGGGCTCAACCGGCGGCTCGGGCCGGGCACCACGGCCCGCTTCGGCGTCCAGCTCCCAGTCGCCGACGCGCGGAGGGCCGACTACGTTCTCCACGGCGGGCTGGTCTGGGAGTTCTGAGCCGGGCTCTCGAGCTCAGCCGATCTTCGCGCCGGGAGCGACCGCCGTGTCGGGGCGGAGCAGGATCACCTCGCCCGCTTCATCGTACGCGCCGAGCACGAGCACCTCGGAGACGAACGGTCCGATCTGCTTCGGCGCGAAGTTGACGACGGCGACGACGTGGCGGCCGACGAGCTCCGCCGGCCGGTAGTGGCGCGTGAGCTGGGCGCTCGAGCGCTTGACGCCGAGGGGGCCGAAGTCGATCCAGAGGCGGTACGCCGGGCGGCGCGCCTCCGGAAAGTCCCTCGCGTCGGTGACGACGCCGACCCGGATGTCCACCCGCTCGAAGTCGGGCCAGGCGAGCGTCACTGGGTCGAACGGGGATCGAGCGAACCGAGCCTCGCCCCGGGGTAGTAGTATTCCAGGATCTTCTCGGCCGCGTACCCGTGCTCGGCCATGCCCTTCGCGCCCCACTGGGACATTCCGACTCCGTGCCCGTAGCCGCGCCCCGCGAAACGCGCCGTCGCTCCGTCCACGGCGACCGCGAAGAGGGTGGACCGGATGGTCTCGTAGCCGACCATGCGCCGGAACTCGTTGCCCCGCAGCCGCGCGCTTCCGCGCGCGCCGTGGACCGTGACGACCGAGGCGCGGAGCGAGGGCGTGCGCTCCGTCACCTCGATCGCCACGATCGCGCCCACGTCCACGCCGTGCCGCCGCAGGATCTCGGTGAGGTCGCCGAGGCGCAGGTCGAGGCCCCAATAGAAGTTCGGCGCCCCGGCCGAGAACTCGTCGCGGATCGCCTTGAGCTGGGGCATGTTCCGCGCGGCGAAGACGGTGCGGGGATCCTCGGTGTAGCCGCCGCTCGCCGAGTGATAGAAGGCCGGGAAGAGCTCGCCCTCCCACAAGAGCACCCGCCCGGCGGTGGCGCGCACCGCCTCCCAGATCGGCGAGGTCGCGGCCACGCGCCCGGCGTACACCTGGTGGGCCGTCGAGGCCACGATGTGGTAGGGCTTGCCGGTCTTCAGCGTGCGGTGGTACGCGGCGTAGGTGCGCGCGACGATCGCCTGGGCGCGGAGCGTCTCGAGCGGCCAGCGCTCGCTCGTCTCCGCCCGCAGCACGCCGACCACGTAGTCCTCGAGCGGCAGCTCGTTGATGATCGCCATGCCGTCGCCGCTCCTCACGAGCTCGAGCGCCGCCGGGTACTCCCGGCCGTTCAGCCGGATCGGGTGCCCGCTCGTGAGCCGGAAGGCCGGGGCGCGCCGGCCGTCGATCTCGACGTGCTGCCCGCCCGCGCTGGCCCGCACGACGTCGGCGCGCCAGACGAGGCCCGGCGGGCAGGTGGCGCAGCCGCCGAGCTCGGTCACCTCGATGTCCGTCCCCCGCAGCTCGGCGGCGCGCGCGCCCTCCACCAGCGCCACGCGGATCGTGTCGGTGGCCGAGGCCGCGGTGGCGCTGAGGAGGAGCGTGGCGAGGGCCGCGAGGGCGCGCGTCACCGGCGGCCGACGATCCAGAGGATGAGCGACAGGACGGCGCTGAGGACGAGCGAGGTGGCGAGGGGGAAGTAGAAGGTCCAGGACCCTCGCTCGATGTGAATGTCGCCCGGCAGCCGGCCGAGCCACGGGACGCGGCCCACCAGCATGAGCGCGAGGCCCGCGAGGACGAGGAGCACGCCGAAGACGAGGAGGAGCTTGCCAACCTCGTGCACCGGGCTCACTCGAAGAGCCCGGCCTGTCCCGGCGCGGCCGCGGGGGGCTGCTTGTCGAGGTGCTGGTAGGCCTCGCGCGTCGCGCGCCGGCCGTTCGGCGTCCGCACCACGAAGCCGATCTTGAGCAGGTACGGCTCGACCATCTCCGTGAGCGTCTCGGCCTCGTCGTTGATCGTCGCCGCGACGGCCTCGAGGCCCACCGGGCCGCCGCCGTACTGGTCGATGATCGCGCCGAGGAAGCGACGGTCGAGGCGGTCGAGGCCGCGCGTGTCCACGCCCTCGCGGTCGAGCGCGTCGCGCGCGATCGCCTCGCCGATCACCGGGCGCGCGTGGACGAGCGCGTAGTCGCGCACGCGTCGCAGGAGGCGGTTGACGATGCGCGGCGTGCCACGCGAGCGGCGCGCGATCTCGTGCGCCGCCTCGGGCTCGATGCGCGACTCGAGGATCGCGGCCGAGCGCGTGACGATGCGCGTCAGCTCGGGGTCCGAGTAGAAGTCGAGGTGGTGGAAGATCCCGAAGCGCTCGCGGAGCGGGGCGGAGAGCATGCCGGGGCGCGTCGTCGCGGCCACGAGCGTGAAGGGGCGCAGCGCGTACTTGAGCGTGCGGGCGTGGAGGCCCTTGTCGATGACGAAGTTGACCGAGAAGTCCTCCATGGCCGGATACAGGAGCTCTTCGACGGCGCGCGGGAGCCGGTGGACCTCGTCGATGAACAGGACGTCGTTCTCGGCCAGGTTCGTGAGGATCCCCATGAGGTCGGCGCCGCGCTCGATCGCCGGTCCCGACGTGGTGACGAGGGTCGTCCCCATCTCGTTCGCGATGATGCCGGCGAGCGTCGTCTTGCCGAGCCCGGGCGGGCCGTAGAGGAGGACGTGGTCCACGCACTCGTGGCGGAGCTTCGCCGCCTCGACGGAGACGCGCAGGCTGGCGACCGCCTGCTCCTGGCCGACGTACTCGGCGAACGAGCGCGGCCGGAGCTGGCGCTCGAACTGCGCCTCCTCGGGCGCCGCGACGCGGGAGAGCATCCGGCCCTCGTCGGGCGCGGCCGCGGCGCTCACGCCTTCCCCGCCCCGCGATAGATCTCGTCGAAGAGCTCCTCGGCCGTCTGGAGGGACGGGCGGCGCCGGAGCGCGTCGGTGATGAGCTGCGACGCCTCCGAGGGCCGGTGCCCGAGCTGCTTCACGAGGACCTCCCAGACGAGCTCGCGCAGCCCGTCGGCGTCGGGCGGCGCCGGCTTCGCGTCCACCGGGGCGACGGGGCCGCCCTCGCGCGCGAGCGCGAACTTCGCGACCTTGCTCTGGAGCTGCGCGACGATGTTCTTCGCCTTCTGCGGCCCGATGCCCGGGAGCGAGCGCAGGTATTTCTCGTCCTGGCGGGCGATCGCCCCCGCCAGCTCGGCGACCGGCGCGGCGAGCGCCCGCGCCGCGACCATCGGCCCGATGTCCTTGACGGTGACGAGCTTCTCGAAGAACTCCTTGTCGAGGTCGGAGGTGAAGCCGATCAGCACGGGGCGCGGCTGGTCGCGCGTGGCGTGGTAGTAGATGACGAGCTCGAGCTCGCTCGCCTTGTCGCCGGCGGCGGCCGTGACGCCCTCGAGCTGACGGATCGCGATCGGCGGCAGGAACACCTCGTAGCCGACGCCGCCGCACTCGAGGACGATCCGGTCCTCGAGCTTCTTGCGCACTCGCCCGGCGAGCGTGGCGATCACTGGATCCGGCCGCCCAGGCGGGAGAAGCCCGTGAGCGCGAGGGCGAGCGCGTCGGCCACGTGCGAGGGCGTCGGCAGGTCGCGGAGCCCGAGCATCCGCTGGACGCAGCGCTGCATCTGCTCCTTGGAGGCGGCGCCGTTGGCGGCCACGGCGCGCTTCACCTCCGCCGGCGCGAGCGGGAGCACGGCCACGTTCCGCTGGCGCGCGGCCAGGCAGATGACGCCCCGGGCGTGCGCCATGAGGAGCGCGGTGCGCGGGAACCTGTACTCCGTGTAGAGGTCCTCCAGGACCAGGACCGCGGGCGCGTGCTCGGCGAGGAGCCGGTCCACGCCGTCATAGATGAGCTGGACACGGGCGTCGAGCGCGAGGTCGCGGGCGGTCGCGACGACGCCGCTCGCGAGTACCAGCACGCCGCCGGGAGCGGGCTCGATGAGCCCGTACCCGGTGGCGACGAGGCCGGGATCGACCCCGAGGACCGTGAGGCTAGGCAGCCGCGATGGCCTCGAGAACCTCGTCGGGGATGTCGTAGTTCGCGTACACGGAGTGAACGTCGTCCAGCTCCTCCAGCGCCTCGATCAGGCGCAGCACGCTGGCCGCGTCCTTGCTCTCGACCCGCACCGTGGACTTCGGCACGAACGTCACCTGGGCCTCGAGCACGGGCACGCCTGCCTTGGTGAGCGCCTCCCGCACCGCGTCCATTTCAGCAGGCGCGGTGGTGATCTCGAAAGCTTTTTCGGCGCGCCGCATGTCCGTGGCGCCCGCGTCGAGAGCCCGGGCGAGCAGGTCGTCCTCGGCGATCTTCTCGGCGTCCACCTGGATCAGCCCCGTGCGCTCGAACATCCATGCGACCGCGCCGGACGAGCCCATGTTGCCGCCGTGCTTCTCGAAGACGTGCCGCATCTCGGGGCCGGTCCGGTTGCGGTTGTCCGTCACGACCTGCACCAGCACGGCGACGCCCCCCGGCGCGTAGCCCTCGTAGGTGATCTCCTCGTAAGACTCGCCGGGCAGCTCGCCGGTGCCCTTCTGGATTGCCCGCTTGATGTTGTCCTGGGGCATGTTGGCTTCCCGCGCGGACTCGATCGCGGCCTTGAGGCGCATGTTCGCCTTCGGGTCGCCGCCGCCGTTCTTCGCGGCGACCGTGATCTCGCGGAGGATCTTCGAGAACAGCTTCCCCCGCTGGACGTCCGCCTTGCCCTTCTTGCGCTTGATCTGCGACCACCGGGAATGGCCTGACATCGTCCTACCCTCTTTCCTCGTCCAACGTCGCCTTGAGTCGCTTCACGCGATCGAGCCTCGCGCCGCGCCGCACCAGGGCAGCCTCCCAGCGCCGCCGCTCGCCGGGCGTCTCCGGCGTGAACGGGGGGCAGGGCCGGGGCCGCAGGTCGGGTCCGAGGTGCACGTACGTGAGGAACGCCGTGCAGGCATGGCGCACCTCCCCCGACCACGGTACTTCAGCCACGACCTTGACGCCAATCTCGAGCGAGGCGCTGCCGACGTGGTTGAGCCCCGCCCTGAAGGTGACGACCTCGTGGGTGAAGATCGGCGAGTAGAAGTCCATCGCGTCCAGGCACGCCGTCATGACGAGGCCCTTGCAGTACCGCATCGACAGGATCCCGCCGGCCTCGTCGAGCGCCCTCAGCAGCTTGCCGACGAACATCGTGTTGCCGAAGAGGGCGTCCTCGGGCAGCACGCTGCGCGCCGACTCGAAGCGCCAGCGGACGTCCGCCTCGTCGGGCGTCGCCGTGTCGCGCAGGCGCGTCGCCTTCTCGGCGAAGCGCGCGCGCCGCTCGGCGCGCCGCCGCCGAGCCGCCTCCACGAGCTCCCGCTCGCGGGCGTCCCGCGGCTCGATCGTGTCGCCGACGGGCCGCGGGCGCGCGTCGTCGCCCACCTTGACGAAGACCAGGTGGGAGTTGAGCGTCACCGCGCGCTCGCCGGTCCCGACGTTCTCCGCCCACACGCGCACGCCGACCTCGAGCGAGCTCGTGCCGAC
>QHSZ01000328.1 GCA_003220595.1 Candidatus Rokuibacteriota bacterium
CGCTCATGCGGCGGCGCGAGCGCGCGGCGGCAGGACGGCCTGCAGGGCCACGCTCAAGGCGATGCAGACGGCGCAGCCGATGAGGTTGTACCAGAGGTAGCCGATGTTGAGCGAGAAGTACATGACGATCACGAGGACCTGCGCGGTGACGGCCGCGATGAACACCGCGCTTCCGCCCACGCGGCGGAGGAAGAACGCCACCAGGAAGAGGCCGAGCAGAACGCCGTAGAAGATCGAGCCGAGGATGTTGATGGCCTCGATGAGGTTCTCCGCGAACCCGGCGAAGAGCGCGAACGCCACCGCGAAGACGCCCCACAGCGCCGTGAAGCGTCGCGCCACGCGCACGTTGCGCGCCTCGTCGGCGGCGGCGAGCGGGCGGACGTGGCGCCAGAAGTCGATCGTCGTCGTGGTGCCGAGCGCGGAAAGCTCGGAGGCCTTCGATGAGAGCGCGGCCGCGAACATCACCGCCACCAGGAGGCCCACCGCCCCGTGCGGCAGCTGCGTCAGGATGAAAGTGATGAAGACGTAATCGGAGTCCGTGGCCTTGGCGCGCGGGTCGGCGGCCACGAGGGCGGCCTTGGCCTCGGCGCGGATCGCGTGGGTGCGATCGCTGGCCGCGACCATGGCCGCCCGCGCGCTCGCTTCCCGCGCGGTGTCGTCGGAGGCGCGGGCCTGAAGCCACGCGCGAATCGCGGACTGGCTCTGCACGACGGCGCCGGCGTGCTCGGCCTCGATCGCTTGGAACCGGCCGTCCTGCGCGTGGCGGCGCCACTCCGCCTGGTTGAAGAACACGGGGTGGGGCGCGAACTGGTAGAACACGAACAGGAGCGCGCCCAGCAGCAGGATGACGAACTGCATCGGGATCTTCAGCATCGCGTTGAACATGAGGCCCAGGCGACCCTCGCGCAGAGAGGCGCCGCCGATGTAGCGCTGCACCTGCGACTGGTCGGTGCCGAAGTACGAGAGCGACAGGAACAGCCCGCCGAAGACGCCGGTCCACACCGTGTAGCGCCGGCTCGGATCGAGCGAGAAGTCCACCGCCTGCAGCTTGCCCAGGGCGCCGGCCACCCACGCGGCTCCGGTGAGCCCGAGGCCGGCGGGCAGCCGGAGCAGCAGCACGACCATGGCCGTCACCATGCCGGCCGAGATCACCGCCATCTGCCACTTGTGGGTGAGGGCCACGGCCTCGCTGCCGCCGGTGACCGTGTAGACGATCACGAGCAGCCCGGTGAACACGATGACGAGGTCGAGCGGCCAGCCGAGCACCGTGGAGATGATGATCGCGGGCGCGTAGATGGTGACGCCGGCGGCGAGGCCGCGCTGCAGCAGGAAGAGGCCGGCGCCGAGCAGGCGCGTCTTCTCGTCGAACCGCTGGCCGAGGAACTCGTAGGCCGTGTACACGTTGAGCCGCCGGTACATGGGCAGGAACACGGCGCACACGACGATGAGCGCCAGCGGCAGGCCGAAGTAGTTCTGCACGAAGCCGACGCCGCTCTCGAAGCCCTGGCCCGGGATCGAGAGGAACGTGATCGCGCTCGCCTGCGTGGCCATCACGCTGAGACCGATCGTGCCCCAGCCGGCGGACGCGTTGCCGCGCAGGTACGTGTTGAGGCTCCGCACGTGGCGCGTGCGCCACGAGCCGTACGCGGCGATGCCCACGATGGTGCCGAGCAGCACGACCCAGTCGGCGACGTTCACGAGAAGATCCCCGTGAACACGGTCAGCAGGCCGACCACGAGCACGAACCACCCGAAGACGAACAGGTAGACGCCGCGCCAGGTGCGGAACCCGGGGACGTCAGGCGGCTCGGCCTCGGGACGCTCGTCGGGACGCGGCGCGGGCGTCACTTACCCAGCGAGACGAGATTCGCGAACAGCCGATAGGCGCCGGGGACCGCGTCGGGGAGCTGGCGAAACCACGCCAGGCTGGTGTAGACGAAGTATCCCTTGCCGTGCCGCGCCGCCAGCAGGCCGCTCCTGAGCGGCGTCTCGCCCGCGTCGCCGGACGCGAGGATCGCGGTGAAGCGCTCGTCCCACTGATCGGGGAAGTAGAGACCGCGCTCCTGCGCCCAGCCCTCGAAGTCCGCCGCGGTGATGCGATTCGGGGTGGTCAGCACGGGATGCTCGGGCGCCAGGATCGTCACCGGCGCGTGCTCGTCGGTCACGCGGTCGCGCGAGAGGCGCAGGTGGAACGGCGCGAGCCAGCCCTCGCGCAGGCCGTCCAGCGTGTTGTACTGCGCGACGACCGTGCCGCCCGCCTCGACGTACGCGAACAGCGCGGGCAGGCGCTCGGCGAGATCCGTCCTCACGTTGAAGGCGCGGATGCCGATGACCACCGCGTCGAGGCCGCGCAGCCGTTCCGGCGTGAGGTCGGCGCCGGTCAGCGGCGCGACCTCGTATCCCATCTGCTCCAGCGCGGCGGCCACATCGTCGCCGGCGCCCGGCAGGTAGCCGACGTGGCGGCCGCGAGTCGCCAGCTCGAGCGACACCGCCTTGGCGCGCGCCGGGGGCTGCAGGAGCTGGAGCGGCAGGTGAGCGTAGCGAATCTCCACGCGCTGCTGGTTGAAGCGCCGGCCGTTGATCTCCACGCTCGCGCCAAGCGGCGCGGTCGCGAGCTGCGCCGGCGCGGTCACGGTGAAGGTGAAGCGCGCCTGCTCGCCAGGGGCGGCGAGTCGAAACGGCTGCGCGGCTGGCGTCGCGATCCAGCCGGCCGGCGCGTCGAGGTGCACGGTGCCGGCGGCGCGCGCGCGCGCGGCGGTGAGCTCCACCGTCACCTGACGTGCGGCGCCGGGCGCGAAGAGCCGCACGCCCGCGGTGAACCGCAACGAGACCGGCGCGATGACCGTGAGCCGCCGGCGCAGCGCGGGCTTGGCGGGATCCGCGGCCGGCATCGGCTCGCCGGCGATCACCAGCGTCTGCCCGCCGACGTCGAAGACGTACTCGAGCGGGAAGGTGGGCGGGTTCTCGGCGCGGCCGATGAGCGACGGATCGTCCACGTCGAACAGCCCCGCCGTGCCCTCCGTGCGCAGCCAGTACGGCTGGCTCGGCGCCGTGCTCGCGGGCACGACCTGGGAGGTCTCGCGAACGGCCGGCTGGTTCGGGCGCAGCTCGACGGCCTTGTCGATCGCGCGGTGAGCGCTCGGGTACCGTACCGCCGTCCAGCGCACGGGGACGCGCGAACGCACGACGGCCGTGTGGCGCAGCTTCAAGGTTTCGCCGGGCACGACCTCGGCGCGGTCCACCACGGTGTCGACCTCGAGGCCGAGGCACGCCTGGATGATCCGATCGAGCTGCTCGCGCTTGTCGCTCACGATGGGA
>QHSZ01000329.1 GCA_003220595.1 Candidatus Rokuibacteriota bacterium
CTATCTGGTGCTGGGCATCCTCTACGAGAGCTTCATCCACCCGCTCACGATCCTCTCGGGGCTGCCGTCGGCCGGCGTCGGCGCGCTCCTCACGCTCATGCTCTTCGGCATGGAGCTGAACGTCTACGGCTTCGTCGGGATCATCATGCTGGTGGGCATCGTGAAGAAGAACGCGATCATGATGATCGACTTCGCTCTCGAGGCCGAGCGCGCGGGTGCCACGCCGCGAGACGCGATCTACAAGGGCTGCCTGCTCCGGTTCCGGCCGATCATGATGACGACGATGGCGGCGCTGCTCGGCACGCTCCCGATCGCGCTCGGCATCGGCGCGGGCGCCGACGCGCGGCGCGCGCTGGGGCTCGCGGTCGTGGGCGGCCTGCTGCTCTCGCAGCTCCTGACCCTCTACATCACGCCCGTGCTCTACATCTACATGGAGTCGGCGCAGAAACGCGTGGACGCGCTGCGCGAGCGGCTCGCGCTCCGCGCGCGACGCGCCGCGACCAGCTAGCGCACCGGGCCCGCGGGCGCGGTGCGAGCTACTCGAGCGGCGGGCGGCGCTGCGCCCACGGCCGCGCGGCCTCGAACGCGGCCGAGGCCTGGAGCACGGTGAGGTCGGCGAAGAGGCGGCCCACGAGCTGCAGTCCGACGGGCAGGCCGCCCGGTGTCATGCCGGCGGGCACGGTCGCGGCCGGCTGGCCGGTGAAGTTGAACGGATAGCTGAACGACGCCCAGGCGAGCCAGTCCCAGGCGTGCTGGGGCCAGCGCTCGGGGTTCAGCCGCCCGACGGGAAACGCGGCGACCGAGGTCGTCGGCGTGAGCAGGAGCGCGTACTTCTCGAAGAGGGGGCGCACGCTGTCCCAGGACGCGAGCTTCCGCCCGCGCGCCTCGATGTAGTCCCTGGCGGTGTAACGCAGGCCGTCCTCGATGCAGGCGACGAGACCGGGATCCATGCGCTCGCGCCATCTCGGGAGATGCTGCGCGTAACTGCCGGCCGCGTGGGCGCTCCAGAGACACCGGATCAGCTCGTGCGAGTCGGCGAAGCCCGGCTTGACCTCCTCGACGACGCAGCCGAGCTCCTCGAAGACGTGCGCCGCCGCCTCGACGACCGACGCGACCTCGGGGTCCACGCGCAGCCCGGCGAGGTCCGGGCTCCACGCGACCCGGAGGCCCTTGACGCCCGTCCGAAGGCGGCCGACGTAGTCGTCGGGCGCGGCGTCGAGCGCCGTGCGGTCCCACGCGTCCGGCCCCGCCATGACGGCGAGCATCAGCGCGGCGTCGGCGACCGTGCGCGTCATCGGCCCCACGTGCGACGTGTAGTCGTTGTTGGAGATGGGCCACATGGGGACGCGCCCGTACGACGGCTTGAGCCCGTAGATGCCGCAGAATCCCGACGGGATGCGGATCGAGCCGGCGCCGTCCGACCCCTGGTGGAGGGGGCCGAGCCCCGCGGCCGCCGCGGCGCCGGCCCCCGCGCTCGAGCCGCCGGTGGTCATCCCGGGGTTCCAGGGATTGCGCGAGATGCCCGTGAGCGGGCTGTCGCCGATCGCCTTCCAGCCGAACTCGGGCGTGGTCGTCTTGCCGAGCATGACCCCGCCGGCCTCACGCAGCCGCCGCACGAAGGGCGCGTCCACCTCGGGCACCCGCTCGGCGAAGATGCACGACCCGGACATGGTCCGGACGCCCTTCGTGAAGGCGAGGTCCTTGATGGTGAACGGGATGCCGTGGAGCGGGCCGAGGGCGCGGCCCCGCATCACGGCGTCCTCAGCCTCGCGCGCCGCCTCGAGTGCCTGCTCGGCGGTGAGCGTGCAGACGGCATTGAGCGTCGGGTTCAGGCGCTCGCTGCGCGCGAGGACCGCGCGCGTCAGCTCCACGGGCGAGACCTTCTTCGCGCGGATGAGCCCCGCGAGCTCGGTGGCCGGCGTGTAGCAGAGCTCGGCGTCGGTCATTTGTAGCGGGGTCCGTGAGGCCGGCACGTACCGTGGGTGGCCTGAGCCAGGCGCGCGTCGCTCATTTGTAGCGGGGTCCGCGAGGCCGGCGCGAACCGTGGGTGGCCTGAGACAGGCGCGCGTCGCTCATCGCTTCGAGACGAGGAACCGGCCGAGGGCCAGGTGCGGGAGCCCCGAGCGCTCGAACGTGTCGAGCGCGTCCGCGGGCGAGCAGACGAGCGGCTCGCCGTGCAGGTTGAACGAGGTGTTGAGCACGGCGCCGATCCCCGTCCGCGCCTCGAACTCGCGGATCAGCCGATGGTAGCCGGGATTCCACGCCTCGTCCACGATGTGGGCGCGTGCCGTCGCATCGTGCGGGTGGATGGCGGCGACGATCTCGTCGCGGCGCTTCGGGTTCGTCGGGAAGGCGAGCATCATGTACGGCGAGGCGAGCCCCTTCGGGTTCACGAGGTAGTCGGCCTCGCGCTCGCGCAGCACCGACGGCGCGAAGGGCATCCAGAAGTCCCGGTTCTTGATCATCCGGTTGATGAGGCCGACCACCCGGTGGTCGGCGGGGTTCGCGAGGATCGAGCGGTTGCCGAGGGCGCGCGCGCCGAACTCCATGCGTCCCGCGCAGCGCGCGACGACGCCGT
>QHSZ01000330.1 GCA_003220595.1 Candidatus Rokuibacteriota bacterium
GTCCAGCGAGGGTCCGAGGTACGCGGGGCCGAAGGGCCGCGGCGCGGGCGCCGTCCCCCGCGCCCCGCAGAGCGTGAGGTAGCCGAGATACGCGGCGCCGACGGCGTTCGACTCGTCGCCGCACGACGGAAACACGAAGAGGTCCGACACCCAGGGCTCCTCGGCGAGCAGCATGTTCGCTTTCACGTTCATGAACACGCCGCCGCCCAGCGCCAGGCGCTCGGCGCCGTAACGCTCGCGCGCGAGGCGCGCCCAGCGGAGGAGCGCCTCCTCGAGGAGGCGCTGGGCGCCGCCGGCGATCGCGTCGAAGCGGAGGCCCAGGGTTGCCTCGAGGAGCGTCCGGTAGAGCGGCCCGCGCGTGCGCCACTCGAAGCGGGACGGCTCGCCCGGGGCGAAGTCGAACGTCGCGCGGAGCGCCGCGAGCGCCTGCTCGGCGCCGCCGGCGGGCGCGTAGGGCGCGAGCCCCATCACCTTATACTCGTGCTCGCCGGGCTTCATACCGAGGAGCAGCGTCACGAGCGTGTAGAAGGAGCCGAGCGAGCCCGGGCCGCTCCGGGTCGCCTCGCGGCGCTCGAGCGTCGTGGCGCGCGCGGTCGAGACCGTGGCGCAGAGGCCGTCGCCGGAGTTGTCGTTGGTGAGGACGAGCGCCTCGCGGCCGCCGAACGGCGAGCCGAAGTACGCCGCCGCCGCGTGGCAGGCGTGGTGGTCCACGATCCTGACGCGCTCGGCGGCGAGCCCGAGGTGACCCGTGACGTGGGCGCGGCGCTCTTCGTCGGCGAGCGGCGCCTTGCCGGGGGCCGGGTCGAGGAGGCCAAGCCGGGCGCCGAGCTTGCGCGCGCGCCCGGTGAGGCCGCGGCGCGGCGTCTCGAGGCCGACGCCGTAGTAGCCGCGCCGG
>QHSZ01000327.1 GCA_003220595.1 Candidatus Rokuibacteriota bacterium
GCTGACGGCAAGAAAAGCGAGAAGAAGGACGCGGCGCCGGCGAAGGCCACTACGGGCGCCTCCGCGCCCGCGCCGACGTCGCCGCCCTCGGCGACGTCGTCCGCGTCGTCGACGTCGTCGGGGTCGTCCTCCGACTGAGGACGACGCGCGTCCCGCACCCCGCCCGGAACCGCCGGGCGGCGCTTCCCTCCCGCACAGCGATCTCGATCCGCCCGCTTCCGCCCACAAGCGCCCCCGCGCCCCCGCGCGGGAGCTCGCCGTAGGCCGAGACCAGCGGGAGTCTCCTGCCGGCGATCGCGACCACGGCGGGAGCACCCGGGCCCGCGAGCGCGCCCGCGGGGATCGACGTCATGAGGTTCCCGAAACGGTCCACGTGCACGACGACGCCCGCCACGCCCTCGGCCGTCCGCCGGGATTCCGGCCAGGCCAGGCGCACCGGGTCCGGGACCCGCGGACCGAGCCGCGACGGGTCCACGCCGGCCGCGACGTGCGCCGCCGCCGGCGCGAAGACGTCGCGCCCGTGGAAGGTGGGGCTCACGGCGGGCAGCCGGTACTCGGACGCGACGAGCTCGAACGCCGCCCAGTCGGAGCCGCCGAGGAATGGCGTGAAGAGGCCGTTGTCCGGGCCGACGAACACCTGCCCCGCCGCCACGACGGCGAGGCCGCGGCGCGCCGTCCCCACGCCCGGGTCCACGACCCCGACGTGGACCGTGCCCGGCGGGAAGTACGGCGCGACGGCCTCGAGGGCGAAGGCGCCCTCGGCGACGTCGTGCGGGGCCACCTCGTGCGTCACGTCCACCAGCTGAACCGTCCGCGCGATCCCGAGGATCGCGCCCTTCATCGCCGCGACGTAGGCGTCACGGGTCCCGAAGTCTGTCGTCAGCGTGACGATCGCGGCCACGCTGCCCGGGCGCGGGCGACCGTCATCAGCGGTCGCGATCCACGACGAAGTCGGCGACGAGCGCGAGCGTCTCGCGCTCCTCGGACGGCGGGAAGATCTCGAGGTCGGCCTTCGCCTTCCTCGCGTAGGCGTGGGCCCGCGCGCGGGCATACGCCACCCCCTCGTGCTCGAGGACGAGTTGCCGGATCTCCGCCAGCTCGACGGGCTCGAGGGCGCGGCGGCGCAGCAGCGCCCACACGCGCTCGAGCTCGATCGGCTTGGCGCGCTCGAGCAGGGCGATGAGGGGCAGCGTGCGCTTCCCCTCGCGCAGGTCGGCGCCGATCGCCTTGCCGAAGCGCGCCTCGTCCGCGACGAAGTCGAGCGAGTCGTCGGAGATCTGGAACGCGACGCCGACGTCCAGGCCGTACCGGGTGAGCGCCTCGACCTGTGGCCCGGGCGCCGCGCCGAGCAGCGCGCCGATCCGGCAGCACGCGGAGATGAACGAGGCGGTCTTCTGCGTGATGATGCGCATGTAGTCGGCCTCGGACGTGACGCCGCTGCGCTTGAGCTGGAGCTGGAAGACCTCCGCCTCGGTCATCGACACGGTCGCCCGCGCGAGGGTCTCCAGCACCGCGCGGTCGTTGTCGCGCACGAGCATCGCGAAGGACTTCGAGTAGAGGTGATCGCCCACCAGCACCGAGGCGTCGTCGCCCCACTGCGCGTTCGCCGACGGCCGGCCGCGGCGGAGCGGCGCCTGGTCGACCACGTCGTCGTGGATCAGCGTGGCGGTGTGCAGGAGCTCGACGACGCACGCGAGGCGCACCGCGCGCGGGCCGTGGGCGCCGGCCAGGCGCGCCGCCAGGAGCAGCAGGATCGGCCGCAGGCGTTTGCCGCCCGCGCCTGCGATGTACCCACCCATCTCGCCGATGAGCGCGACCGGCGAGTCGAGCTCACGGCGGATCTCCGCCTCGACCGCCTCGAGGTCCTCGCCGACCAGACCAGCGACGCGCTCCTTCAGGACCTGTTCGAGGGTGGGCGTGGGCACGCGGAGCGCTACTTGAGGACGGCGCGGTCCTTGATCTTGATCGCAGCACCGGGCGCCACGGACTGCACGTCGGCGATCGAGAATCGCTCGCGCGTCTCGGTGACGCGCGCGGTCGCGATCTCCTCGTCGAGCTCGCCGAGCACCTCGCCGGTGACGGGGTGGACGATCGCGATGTTCTCGCGGCGCAGGCTCACGAGGGTGCCCGGCCGCACGCCGTCGGCGGCGGTGAGGTCGATGACGATGCGCGTCGTGTCGACGTAGACGACGATGCCGCGCTTTCCGCCCTCGGGCGCGGCGACGGCGCCGTCGCGCGCGACCGCGACCCGCGTCGGCGCCGCCGCGACGGCCGGCCCCGCGCGGGGCGCCACGGGGACCTTCGCTCCCTCCGTGGACGCCGTCTGGTACGGCACGCCCTGGCGCGGGCTGATCTTGCCGCCGCCGGGCGGCGCGCCATACTTCGCGACGACCTCGGGCGGCGCGATGATCGCGCTCTTACCGCGGACGAGGGTCGTGAGCGTGATCGGGATCTTGTCGTCCTCGACCCAGACGTACTCGGGCTCGCTCGGCACGTCACCGAACCGCGGATTCTTGATGAGGAGCCAGCGCGTCTCGGCCGACTTGATCGCGATCGAGGGCTCGGGCGGGGCCTCCACGCCGAGGGCCTGACGCACGGTCCCGCACCCGGCGAGCAGCGGGAGGAGGAGCAGATACCCGGCGAGACCCCGCTTCATCAGGCCAAAGATAGCACAGCGCGGGCGTCAGTCCTCGACGCCGGGTTCCCACGGAAAACGCTGCTCCTCCGCGGCCGTCGGGGGCACCAGCGGCAGGCGGCGGGAGAAGAGCGCGGTGCCGGTGACGGCCGAGATCCACGTCGCGTCGAGGTACGTGACACCGCGCCGCTCGAGGAGCACCGGCACCACCCAGCCCGTGACGTCGAGCGACGTCGACATTCGCATCGCGCGGTCGGGCACGCTCAGCACCTCCTCGACGCGGGCGCCGCCGTTCGCGAACAGCTCACCCACGGTGAGCGGGTCCGCCACCTGGAAGCGCTTCGAGCGCTCGAGGACGAGGGTGCAGAGGTAGGGCACGCGCCGGAGGTCGGCCTTCGACCCCGTGAGGTCGAGCACGGGGGTGACCGCGATCCTGAGCCGGCCGCGGGTGATACGCACACCGTCGTCGACGTGCGGACGCGGCTTGCCATCCACGGGCACGTACCGGGCCTCGGAGAAGCGCGGCTGCACGCGCGTGATCTGCGCGTAGCCGAGCATCTCCTCGAACTGGCCGAGCGGCGCGCCGGTGAGTGGGTGGACGAATGGGGCGCCCTTGCGGAAGATCGTGAATTCCTGCCCGACCTGCGCGCCCCGTTCCTCGCCGAGGTCGAGGTAGAGCGTGTCGCCCTCCTCGCTCACGATGAGCCCCTCGACCGACTGGAAGGCCCGGGCGAAGTCCTCGGCCATGAGGGCGAACGTGGCGCCGATCCGGTCGGCGAGCCCCGCGTGCGCGACCCCGGCGGAGGCCAGGACGAGGACGAGCGCGGCGCCCGGCGCGGCCGCCCGGCTCAAAACGTCACGGACGGCTCGTGGACGCCGAAGACGCCGCGGAGCCGGTCGCAGATCTCGCCGAGCGTCACGGCCGCCTCCACCGCGTCCACG
>QHSZ01000320.1 GCA_003220595.1 Candidatus Rokuibacteriota bacterium
CCGACACCGTCGTGCTGCCCCGGGCCGAGGCGGCGCGGCGCGCCCACGAGGACGGCGCGTTCGCCCGCGCCCATCGCGCCGCGGTGCAGCTGAACGGCGCGACGATGGTCGCCGGCGCCGCGCTGCTCGTCTTCGAGGCCCTCAGCTTGGGGAGGCGGCGTCGCCGCTGAGCTCGAGGATCGCGCGCACGCGGTCGGGTACCGCCGTCGGCGCCTCGTGGGCAAGGGCCTCGCAGGCGGCGAGCATGAGCCACGCGAGGGTCTCGGCGGCGGCGCCGCTCCGGTCCCGCTTGGCCGAGGGCAGCGCCTCGACGATCTCCTGGAGCGAGAAGCGCACCTGCTCCCGGGCGTAGGCGAGCGCGAGCGCCGCGGTCTTGTTGCCGTGGCTCCGCGTCCACGCCTCGGCGAGCTCGCCGGGCAGCGGCGCGTTCGGCGCCCACGCGGCCGCGAGCTTGTCGATGGCCGCGGGGAGCGGCAGGTGCGCGATGTCGCGGGCGAGGGCGAGCAGCCGCGTCTCGGCCAGCATCGGCCGGGGAGCCGCGCCGCGGGTGCGCCGCGCGGGAGCCCGGCGCTTCTTCTTTTTCTTGGTCGCCTTCTTCGAGCGCTTGTGGGCGCGAGGCATCGCGGCTAAACATAGCAGAGGTCCGGGGCGCCGGCGCCGCGGATGCGACGCTACTCGTAGCGCAGGGCTTCGATCGGGTCGAGCCGCGAGGCCTTCCGGGCGGGGTAGAAGCCGAAGAAGATGCCGATCCCGGCGGCGAAGCCGAACGCGAGCACGATCGACGCGGGCGCCACGAGGGTCCGCCACTGGGCGAAGTAGCTGATCAGCTCGGAGCCTCCGACGCCGAGCGCGATCCCGACGATCCCGCCGATCAGCGAGAGCGTCACCGCCTCGATCAGGAACTGGAGCAGGATGTGGCGCCGGCGGGCGCCGACGGCCATGCGGAGGCCGATCTCGCGCGTCCGCTCGGTGACCGACACCAGCATGATGTTCATGATGCCGATCCCGCCGACGAGCAGCGAGACCGAGGCGATCGCCGCCAGCAGGTAGGTCATCACGCGCGAGGACTCCTCCTGGGTCTGGAGGACCTCAGAGAGGTTCCGGAGCCAGAAGTCGTCGTCCTGGAAGGGCTGGAGCCGGTGGCGCTGGCGCAGCAGCCCGCGAATCTGGTCCTCGGCCTCGGCCATGTCCTCGCCGGGCCGGATCTTGATGGAGATCGAGCCGACGGACCGTGGGTTGGCCTGGCTCGCGCCGAGGACCTTCTTCTTCGCCGTCGAGAGCGGGATCAGGATGATGTCGTCCTGGTCCTGGCCCCACGAGTTCTGGCCCTTCCGCGACAGGAGCCCGATGACCGTGAAGGGCACCTTCTTGATCCGGATGATCTGGCCGAGGGGCTCGGATTCGCCGAAGAGGTTGAGGGCCGTCGTCTGACCGAGCAGCGCGACCTTGGTGGCGCCGTCGAGATCCTCCGGGAGGATCGGCCGGCCGTCGGTGATCGGCCACTCGCGGGCCTCGAAGTAGTCGGCCGTCACGCCCTGGATCCCCGTGGACCAGTTGAGGTTGCCGTAGACGACCTGGGCGCCCCCCCGGACCGAGGGCGCGGCGACCTGCACGGCCTGGACCTCGCGCGCGATCGCGGTGGCGTCGTCCTCGGTGATCGTGAGCTGGCTGCTGATCCCGAGACGCACGCCGCCTGAGGTCGTGCTGCCCGACAGGACAATGATCAGGTTCGAGCCGAGGCTCTGGATCTGCTCGGCCACACGCGCCTGGGCGCCCGCGCCCACGCCGACCATGGCGATGACGGCGCTGACGCCGATGATGATGCCGAGCATCGTGAGCGCGCTCCGGAGCTTGTTCACGCGGAGCGCGCGGCCGGCGATGCGCACGCTCTGCCAGACGCTCACGCCGCTTCCCCGTCTGCGTCTGCGGGCATGGAGGTGAGCGCCGCGACGGCGTCGACGGGCGCTTCGACGCGCTCGTCGCTCTTGAGCCGCCCGTCGCGGAAGACGAGATGGCGACTCGCGTAGGTCGCGATGTCGGGCTCGTGGGTGACGAGCACGAGCGTGAGGCCCCCGCGATTGAGCTTCTGCATGAGCGCCAGCACCTCGACGCTCGTGCGCGTGTCGAGGTTGCCGGTGGGCTCGTCGGCGAGGATCACCGCCGGATCGTTGACGAGGGCGCGCGCGATGGCGACCCGCTGCTGCTGGCCGCCGGAGAGCTGGCTCGGGTGGTGCCCCTCGCGGTCGGCGAGCCCGACGGCCTCGAGGCATGCCCGCGCGCGGGCACGGCGCCCCCGCGCGTGCACGCCCGCGTAGAGCAGTGGGAGTTCGACGTTCTCGATGGCGCTCGTCCGCGGCAGCAGGTTGAACTGCTGGAAGACGAAACCGATCTTGGCGTTCCGGATCTGCGCGAGCTCGTCGGCCGCGAGGCCCGCGACGTCCTGGTCGTCGAGGACGTACCGGCCCGCGGTGGCCGTGTCGAGACAGCCGAGGAGGTTCATGAAGGTGGACTTGCCCGAGCCCGAGGGGCCCATGACGGCCACGAAGTCGCCCCGCTCGATCGTGACGGAGACGCCGCGGAGGGCATGCACCGTGTGGGGCCCGAGGTGGTAGTCCTTCGTGAGCCCTTCGGTCAGGATGATGGGCGGGGCCACGGCTAGAGCCGGAGGCGGGGCGCGCTCTGCTGCTGGGGCGCGGCGCCGCGGCCGGGGGCGCCCGCGAGGCCCACGATGACCTCCTGCCCTTCCTTCAGCTCACCGCGTAGCACCTCAGTCGCGGCGCCGTCGCTGAGCCCGAGCGTGAGGCTCACCTGTACGGGCTTCCCATCGGGGCCGACGACCCAGGCCCGACCGGCGACACCCGGGCGACCCTCGCCGCCCAATGTCCCCGCCATCTCGTCGTAGCGGACCCTCTGCTCGTCGGTGAGGATCGCGCGGATGCGCACGCGTGCGGCCTCGCGGACCTTCTGGGCCTTCGCACGCCGATCGGGCTCGGGCAGCCCCTGGAGGGCCGCGAGCTGCTGGCGACTGTCGCTCAGGATCGGCTCGAGCTTCTGCTGCTGATCCTCGCTCAGCGTCAGCTCTTTCACGAGCCGGTCGCGGATCTGCTCCGACGAGGGCGGCGCGGCGCTGGCGGTCGCGCCGCCGCCTGGCGATCCCGGCGCCGCCACGTCGACGCCGGCGGGCCGGAAGCGGAGGGCGGCGTTCGGCACCTTCAGGGCGCTCGGCTTCTGGGCGACGACGAGCTTCACGTTCGCCGTCATTCCCGGCAGGAGCCGGCCGCGCGGATTCGGGACCGCGACGACGACCGTGTAGGTGACGACGTTCTGGACGATCTGGGCGGCC
>QHSZ01000321.1 GCA_003220595.1 Candidatus Rokuibacteriota bacterium
CCAGGCAGCGTCCGCCGAGACCGTGAAGATCGGCTTCATCACGTCGCTCTCCGGCCCCGCCGGCGTCATCGGCAAGCACATGCAGGACTCCGTCGAGCTGGCGCTCGATCACCTCGGCCGCAAGGTCGGCGGCCTCGACGTGGAGATGATCTACGGCGACGACCAGCGCAAGCCGGATGTCGGCAAGCAGCTCGCCGACGAGATGCTGAAGAAGCACAGGGTGCACTTCGTGTCCGGCATCATCTGGTCGAACGTGATGCTCGCGGTGGCCCCGGTCGTGACCCGGGAGAAGGTCTTCATGATCGGTACCAACGCCGGTCCGCACGAGCTCGCGGGCGACCAGTGCTCGGAGTACTTCTTCACGACCTCCTGGCAGAACGACCAGACGCCCGAGGCGATGGGAAAGTACATGACGGACCAGAACCTCACGGACGTCTACGTGCTTGCGCCGAACTACGCGGCCGGCAAGGACATGATCCAGGGATTCAAACGCTACTTCAAGGGCAAGGTCGTCAACGAGGTCTACACGAAACTCGGCCAGCAGGACTACTCGGCGGAGATCACGCAGATCCGGGCCGCGAATCCGAAGGCGGTCTTCGTGTTCTATCCCGGCGACATGGGCATCCAGTTCGTGAAGCAGTTCGCCCAGGCGGGGCTGCGTGACCAGTTCCCGCTCTACTCGGTCTACACGGTCGACGAGGTGACGCTCCCCGCGGTCAAGGAGGCGGCGCTCGGCAACTTCGAGACCCGTTACTGGAGCCCCGACCTGAGCAACGAGGCGAACCGGCGCTACGTGTCCGACTTCAGGAAGAAGTTCGGCTACACGCCGTCGTTCTACGGCGCGCAGAGCTACGACGGCATCATGCTGATCGATTCCGCGGTGCGAGCCGTCAAGGGCGACCTCGCGAACAAGGCGGGCATGATCGCCGCCATGCGCCGGGCCGACTACAAGTCGACCCGCGGTCCGTACACATACAACGTCAACCACTTCCCGATCGAGAATTTCTATCTCCTGAAGACCGTGCGGGCCGCCGACGGCGAGTTTTCCCTGCAGATCCAGAAGACGGTCTTCGAGAACCACAAGGACGCCTACTACCAGAAGTGTCCGATGAAGTGGTAGGCGCGGCCGTCGTGCCGGGACCGGGGGGCGCGAGAGGATCGCGCCCCCCTTTTCGTTGCCCATGAGCCTGCTGCTGATTCTCGAGCAGGGCCTGAACGGCCTCCAGTTCGGCGTCATGCTGTTTTTGATGGCGGCGGGGCTCACGCTGGTCTTCGGCATCATGAACCTCGTCAACCTCGCCCACGGCTCGCTCTACATGGTCGGCGCGTACCTCGCGGCGACGGTGTTCGCGTGGACCGGGTCGTGGGCACTGGCGGTCGCGCTGGCGCTCCTCGGCACCCTCGTCGTCGGCGTCGTCGTCGAGCTGATCGCGCTGCGCACCCTGTACGAGCGCGATCATCTCGACCAGGTGCTGGCGACGTTCGGGCTGATCCTGTTCTTCAACGAGCTGGTCGCGATCCTCTGGGGTCGGGCGGCGCTCTACACCAGCGTGCCCGCGGCGCTCGCGGGTTACGTCGAGCTGCTCCCGCGGCTCCGCTATCCCACGTACCGCGCGGCCGTCATTCTCGTCGGTCTGGCGGTGGCGCTCCTGCTCTACGTCGTCGTGGCGCGCACGCGCCTCGGGATGCTGATCCGCGCCGGCGCCTCGAACCGCACGATGGTCGCCGCCCTCGGCGTGAATATCCGCTTCCTCTCCACGCTCGTCTTCGGCGGGGGCGCCGCCCTCGCGGGTCTGGCGGGGCTGATGGCGGGCCCGATCTACGCCGTCCAGCCCGGGATGGGCGAGCAGATCCTG
Source organism: Candidatus Rokuibacteriota bacterium (assembly GCA_003220595.1). Taxonomy (GTDB): domain Bacteria; phylum Methylomirabilota; class Methylomirabilia; order Rokubacteriales; family CSP1-6; genus AR19. The sequence continues at coordinate 1,857 of QHSZ01000321.1, forward strand.
ATCCAGGTCTTCGTCGTCATCGTCATCGGCGGGATCGGCTCGATCCGCGGCGCGCTGGTCGGCGCGATCCTCGTGGGGATGGTGGACACGCTCGGTCGCGCCTTCCTCCGCCCGGTGCTCAGCACGGTGATCGCGCCCACCGCCGCCGACGCCGCGGGGCCGGCCCTCGCGTCGATCCTGATCTACGTGTTGATGGCGGCCGTGCTCTTCTTCCGACCCCAGGGGCTCTTCCCCGCGCGCGGTTAGGCGATGCGCCGACGCCCCCGGGCCCTCGTGATCGTCGCGGGCCTGCTGCTGCTGGCGCTCGTGCCGCCCGCGGCGGCGGCGCTCGGCCAGCCGTTCTACGTCGACCTGTTCCGCCGGATGATGATCTTCGCGCTCGCCGCGCTGAGCCTCGACCTGATCCTCGGCTACGGCGGCATGGTGAGCTTCGGCCACGCGGCCTACCTCGGGGTCGGCGCGTACGCGGTGGGGATCCTCGGCTTCTACGGGATCGAGAGCGGGTTCATCCAGTGGCCCGTGGCGATCCTCGCCTCCGCGCTGGCGGCGCTCGTCATCGGCGCGGTCTCGCTCCGCACGAGCGGCGTCTCCTTCATCATGATCACGCTGGCCTTCGCGCAGATGCTCTACTACCTCGGGATCAGCCTCGAGACGTTCGGCGGCGACAACGGGATGCCGCTCAGGACGCGCAGCCGGTTCGGGCCGCTCGATCTCCGGAACCCGTACGCGTTCTACTATCTCGTCCTGGCGCTGCTCGCGCTGTTCCTGTTCCTCGGCTCCCGGTTCGTCAACGCCCGGTTCGGGATGGTCATCCGCGCCGCGAAATCCAACGAGCCCCGCGCGCGGGCGATCGGCTTCTCGCCCTACCGGTACAAGCTGACGGCGTTCGTGATGTCCGGCGGCATGTGCGGGCTGGCCGGCGCGCTCTTGGCGAACCAGACCGAGTACCTGACGCCCGACTTCATGCACTGGACCCGGTCGGGCGAGATCATGTTCATGGTGATCCTCGGCGGGATCGGGACCCTCTTCGGCCCGGTGGTCGGCGCCGTCGTCCTGCTGCTCCTGGAGGACGTCCTGTCCGCCCTCACCGCGCACTGGCAGATCATCCTGGGACCGTTCCTCGTCCTCGTGGTGCTCTTCGCCAAACGCGGGCTGTTCGGGCTCGTGCCGGAGGCCGGCGAGCGCCGTGGCTGAGCCGCTCCTG
>QHSZ01000158.1:0-7828 GCA_003220595.1 Candidatus Rokuibacteriota bacterium
CGAGCGTGACGACGATCGTCTCTTCGATCAGGGCGCGCTTGAGCGTCTGGACGGCGCGCTCGATGAGCGCCGAGCGGTCGTAGAACGACACGATCCGCACGCCCGGCGGCAGCCCCGGCTCGAGCGCCCTGATCTTCTCCTTCACACGCTCGATGACGCCGACTGTGCTGACGCCGTAGCGCGCGACGACCACGCCGCCGACGGCTTCCTGGGTGCCCTTGACGAGCGCGGCCACGCGGAAGGCGTCGCCGAGCTTCACGTCGGCGACCTGGCGCACGAAGATCGGCACGCCGTGCTCGGCGCCGACGACTACCTGCTCGAGATCGCGGACGCTCTCGATCAGGCCGAGCCCGCGGACGACCGACCACGTCCCGCTCGCCTCGACGACGTTGCCGCCGACGTTGCGGTTGCTGCGCATGACGGCGTCGACCACGGCGGAGAGCGGGATCCGGTACGCGCGCAGGCGGTTGGGATCGACGTCGATCTGGTACTGGCGCACGGTTCCACCGATGCTGGCCACCTCGGCCACGCCGGGCACCGCGTTGAGCTGGTAGCGGATGAACCAGTCCTGCAGCGAACGGAGGTCGCGAAGGGACGTGCCCTGGCCCTCGACGGTGTACCAGAAGACATGGCCCACTCCCGTGGCATCAGGGCCGAGCGTGGGGACGACACCGCCTGGCAGCGACTTCGTGAGCAGGTTCAACCGCTCGAGCACGCGCGAGCGTGCGAAGTAGAGATCGACGTTGTCCTCGAAGATGACATTGATCATCGAGAAGCCGAAGGCCGACGACGAGCGCACCACGCGGACGCCGGGCAGGCCCTGGAGGCTTACCGTCAACGGGTAGGTGATCTGGTCCTCTACCTCCTGCGGGGACCGCCCCGTCCAGTCGGTGAAGACGATGACCTGGTTGTCGGACAGATCCGGAATCGCGTCGATCGGCGTCGTCACGAGCGCCCAGTAGCCCCAGGCGCCGACGAGCACGAAGAACGCGATCACGAGGAAGCGATTCCTCAGCGACAGCTCGATGAGCCAGTTGATCACGCACGCTCCTCCGGTGTCGCCGACGCGCACGCAGACCCGCGCGCACGGCGAGCGACACCCTACCGTGACAGCGAAACGAACGTCAGGACGCTACGCGGGGAGGAGCCGGGACTTCGGCGGCGGTGTCAGAGGCGCGGCGCTGATGCGCGCCGGTTGCTGCGTTGAGCGGGACTCGAGATAGGCCAGCGGTTGCAGGGCCGCGACATCGGTAACCGTCGGCGCGACGATGTAGGACAGCACGCCGCACGGCGCCTCGCACATCGCGCCCATCATGGCGCAGCCATCGAAGGCCATAGCGACCGGGCCGGAGACGAGCCAAAGCACCAGGAGAAGGAGTGAAAGGAGCGGGCGTATACGCATACGCATCGGAAGCCATCTTATCACACGACCGATTCTCCACTGGCCGCCCCGCTCACTCGATCCTTGAGGTGGACAGAGAAGAGCCGGCCGCGCAGCCACCGAGCCCGTACTCCACCACGTCGCCGGCTACGGCCACGACGGGCTTGCCGACGGGCTGGACTCCAACCTCGCACAGTCCCGGCCCGCGGCTGCTCCGGACACCCAGGGAGCCCTGCCGCGGGCCTCACGCAGGCCGCGACCCGCGTCCCCCGAGTGGGCCTTCCCGTGACGGTCCGGTGCAGCCGGCGCGCACTTGGGGAGAGATTCACGTGCACGCCGAGGCCAAGGATCACGGTAAAAAGTGCGCCCAAGATCGGCACGCCGTTCACGTGTCCGGCGCCACCGGCGGCTACACCGAACGTGCGCGACGGCCTCTTCCTCCGCCTCGCTCTCCCTGGTCCCGTCCCTAGCCCGTCGTCGATCCCGCCGCCGGACCCGTTCTGGGCCCGCCGCCGGTCCACCTCAGGGCACGATCCGGTCCACAAACGAGCACAGCGTCTGGACCGGGAGCGAATGCTTTGGGCTCGAGTGGATCGACTTCGACCTTGAGAATCGCACTGTACGCATTGAGCGGCAGTTCCGCGAAGGGCGGCTCATCGATCGGACGAAAAAGAACAAGGTCCGCCTGGTGGACCTCTCGCGCGAGGTCGTCAAGGAGTTCCGCGCCCACCGCAACTGGATGGAGCAGGACGCCGTCGAGCGCGGCCTTGCGTTGTCGCCGTTCGTCTTCACGACGACAACGGGCGGGCCGATCCGGGCGAAATCGAGCTTCACACGCAAGGTGCTACGACCCCTCGTCGCGCTTGCTGGCCTCCAGCGCCGCGTCACCTTCCAGAACTTCCGACAGACGTTCTGCACGGATTTGGTCCAGACGGCGGGCGAGCGAGGCCTGCTCTACGCCAGTGAGCAGGCGGAGCGTGTCCGGCGCGCCGGCCGCCGCTCCGGCTCCACACCTAGGCCACACCAGGGCGAGCCCGCTCCGGCAGAGCGTCGCGTAACGCGGCAATTTCGTGGTGAGCCGTCAGGGATTCGAACCCTGGACCCCCTGATTAAAAGTCAGGTGCTCTACCGACTGAGCTAACGGCTCCCGAGAGCGATTCTACGCGGTTGATACGCAGGAGCAACTCACGCGCGCCGCCCGCCGGCCATCATGCGCAAGAACGCCGGCGACAGGCGCGGGTCGAGCGTGTCGCGGATGCCGTCGCCGAAGAGGTTGAAGGCCAGCACGGTGACGGTGATGGCGAGCCCCGGGAAGAAGACGAGCCACCAGTGCGGCACCAGCGAGGTCAGCGACTCGGCCAGCATGTTGCCCCAGGTCGGGGTCGGCGGCGGGATGCCGACGCCGAGGAACCCGAGCGCCGCCTCGATGACGATGGCGACGCCGAGGTGGGTGGTAGCCAGCACGAGGTAGGGCGCCATGCACTGCGGCAGCACGTGCCGCGTCATGATCCGGAACGACGAGCCCCCGGCGGCCCGCGCGGCCTCGACGTACGCGAGCTCCCGGATCGTGAGGGCGACCGAGCGGATCACGCGGTTGCCAAACGGGATGCGCGTGATCGCAATGGCGACTATCACCGCGGGCATGCCGGTGCCGATCGCCATCGAGATCGCCATCGCCAGGATCAGGTCGGGAAAGGATTGTAAGACCTCCGTGATCCGCTGGCTCACGAGGTCGAACCGTCCCCCGAGGTAGCCGCTGGCCACGCCCCAGAGCGCGCCCACCGTCGTGCCGAGCAGCACGGAGGCGAACGCGACGGTCAGCGACATGCGCGAGCCGTGGATGACGCGGCTCAGCGTGTCGCGCCCGACCTGGTCCGTGCCGAAGACGCTGCGCGCGTCCGGCGGCCTCGCCATGCGGCGGAAGTCGGTCTTGAGCGGATCGGACGGCGCGACGAGCGGCGCCGCGACCGCCACGACGACGATCAGCAGGCCGACGAGGCCGCCCGCCACCGCCATCGGATTGCGCCGGGCGAACGACCCGAGCTCGCGCGCGACCGAGCGCGCGGGCAGATCCGCCACCGGCCCCAGCGCCGGCACCGCCTGCACCCCGACCCGACTGTCCATTTACTCGCTCGCCTCGCACGGCGGGGCCCCAGCCCCGCGACGTCCTACGGCTCGCACGACCATTACTCGCTCGCCTCGCACGGCGGGGCCCCAGCCCCGCGACGTCCTACGGCTCGCACTGCGGTCAACGATACCGGATGCGCGGGTCGAGCCAGGCGTAGCTGAGGTCGACCGCGACGTTGATGACGACGAAGATGACCGCGTAGAGCAGCACCAGATTCTGCACGACGATGGTGTCGCGCTCGATCACCGCGACGACGAGCGCGCGGCCGAGGCCTGGCACGCCGAACGCCTGCTCGACGGCGACCGACCCGCCGAGGACGAACCCCATCAGGATGCCGGAGAGCGTGACGACGGGCAGGAGCGCGTTCGGCAGCGCGTGGCGCAGGACGACGAACGCCTCCTTCAGACCCTTGGCGCGCGCCGTCCGGACGTAGTCCTCCAGGATGACCTCGAGCAGACACGAGCGCGACATGCGGGCGATGTAGGCGCCCTGGCCCAGGCCCAGCACGACGGCGGGCCCGACGACGAGCTGGAGGTTCGCCCACGGGTCCTGCCACAGGTGCACGACGACGAGCGGGGCCTTGTAGTTGAACCAGAAGAGCGTGGCGAGGACGATCAGCATCCCGAGCCAGAAGCCCGGGATGGCGAGGAACAGGATCGAGGCCGAGCGCGCCACGTTGTCGGGCAGGCTGTTCGGGCGGAAGGCGCTGACGATGCCGACGGGCAGCCCGACCAGCCACGAGATCAGCATGGACACGAGGGCGATTTCGGCGCTGAGCGGTCCGCGGTGCAGGATCAGCTCCGAGACCTTGTCGCCGCGGAAGAACGACCGGCCGAGGCTGCCGGACGCGATGTCGCGCATCCAGCGCGCGTACTGCACGGGCAGCGGGTCGCTGAGCCCGAGGTCCTCCATGATCCGGGCGCGATCGCCTGGGGCGAGCTTCGCGAAGCCCTCCAGCCCGAACATGGCGACCAGCGGGTCGCCCGGCAGGATCCTCAGCACGACGAAGATGATCAGGGACACCCCGACTAGAGTCGAGACGCCGAACACCGCGCGGCGGAGCAGATACTTTCTCATCCTCGGAGGAGGGCCGCGCCCCCGGGCGCTCGAGCCTAGGTGCTCGCGAGCCAGACGTTGTCCCAGCGCACGACGTCGTAGATGCCGAAGAACGTGGACGGGTTCTGGCCGCGCACGCGGTTGTGCCAGGCGTCGTAGATCTTCTCGTACGAGACCGGCAGGAGCGGCGGGTCCTTCTCGAGGATCTCCTCGGCCTGGCGCACCAGGGTCTTGCGCCGGCCGTCGTCGACCTCGCGCTCGATCTGACGCGCGAGATCGTGGAAGGCGGGATTGGTCCAGTTCGAGTAATTCTGGGGGCCGTCCTTGCCGTACCAGGCGGTGAAGTAATCCGACGGGTCCATGAGCGCGGAGACGATGGCGCTGATCCCGAGGTCGAAGTTGCCGGCCGCCGCGTCCTCGAACCACTGGGAGATCTGCACGGTCTTCAGATTCATCTCGATGTTCAGCGTCTCCTTGAGCATCGCCTGGATCGCCACCGCCCACAGCTTGAAGGTGGCCACATCGCGCACGAGGAACGTGAGGTTCTTGAGCCCGCCGGCGTGGCCCGCCTCGGCCATGAGCTTCTTCGCCTCCTGGACCGCGGGCCGCGTGTCCTTCTGGTAGCCGAGGCGCTTGCTGACCAGCTCGCTGGCCGGGGTCGAGAGCTCGTGGAACGGGTACACGAAGCCGCCGACGCTCATGGGCGCCACGTCCTTGACGACGTCGACGAGGGCGTGGCGATCGAGGGCCAGATGCATGGCCCGGCGCACGCGCGGGTCGTTGAGCGGCGGCTTCTTGTTGTTCATGAAGACCGCCTGGATGACGCTCTGGTTGAACTCCGCCGCCGTCATGCCCGGCGTCTCCTTGGCCTTGCGCCAGGTCACCGGATCGATCAGGCGCGCGTAGTCCAGCTTGCCGGTCAGGATCGCCGAGCCGAGCTCGGGCGAGAACGGCGGCATGTGATAGACCTCGAGCTTGTCGACGTACGGCAGCCCCTTGTTCCAGTAGCTCGGGTTCCGCTCCATGATCCAGACTTCCTTGTCCCTCCGCGAGACGTGACGGAAGGGTCCGGTGCCCGGATAGGCCATCACCTGCCGGAGGTTGCCGCCGTTCTCCTCCAGCGTCTTCTTGCGGACGATGATGTTCCAGCCGCTCGCGAACGAGCCGAGCATGAAGGCCCGGGGCCGCGCCTCCTTGAGCCGGAACTCGATGCGGTGGGGATCGAGCACGACGATGTCGCTTACCGCCGAGAACAGCGGGGTGCGCGGGATGACGACACCCGTCGGGGGCGAGACGATTCGGTCGTAGGTCGCCTTGACGTCCTCCGCCGTGAAGTCGGCGCCGTCGTGGAACTTCACCCCGTGCCGCAGGTGGAACGTGTATTTCTTGCCGTCGGGCGAGATCTCCCAGCGTTGGGCGAGGTCGGGGATGATCGTCTGCCCGTCCCGGGGATCGCGGCGGATCAGGTAGTCGTACATCGGGGACTGGGCGCCGATGTTGGCGACGGTCCCCGACTGGTGGACGTCGAAATGAGCGGGGGCGGTGTGGACGCCGTATCGCAGCGTGCCGCCGCGCTTCGCCGCGGCATCGGGCTTGACGGTGGCGTCCTGCGCGGATGCCGAGCCGGGCTTTGGAAGCCGCGAGGCGATGACCGCGCCGGCGCCCGCGGCGCCCGCGCGCTTGAGGAAGGTCCGACGGTCGACGTGATCGCTCATCGTTGCCCCCTGTCGCGAGAGTCCCAGGACCATAGCAGAAGTCCGCGCGCAGTGCTATCGCGCGCCGCGGCGGGGGTCCGACCGAGCCGCCCCGCCGCCTGTGCGACAATCGAGCGCCCGGGAGGGCCAGAGCCCCGATGCCGACGACGCTCCTGATGCTGCCGCCCCAGACGCCGACGACGCGCGCGTGGGCCACCCGGCTCGCGGGCGCGCTGCCCGAGCTGTCCATCGTGGTCGCCGAGACCGAGGCCGACGGCGCGCGGGCCGTGGGCGACGCCGATGCCGCGTTCGGCACGATGCCGGATGCGATGCTCGGCAAGGCGCGGCGGCTCCGCTGGCTCCAGGCGCCGCAGGCGGCGCCACCCGCCGGCTACTACACCCAGGCGCTGATCGCGCATCCTGTGGTCGTGACCAACTTCCGCGAGATCTACAACGACCACATCGGCGCCCACATCATGGCGTTCGTCCTGGCGTTCGCCCGCGGGCTCCACGACTACATTCCGCGGCAAATCCGCCGGGAGTGGCGCCCGGAGCCGCTCGACACTGGCGTGGTGCACCTGCCCGGCGCCACGGCGCTCATCGTCGGCGTGGGCGGGATCGGCGCGGAGGCGGCGAGGCTCGCCGCGGCCTTCGGCATGCACGTGATCGGGGTGGATGCGCGCCGTCGAGAGGCGCCGCCGGGCGTGCTGAAGCTCGACGGGCCCGACGCGCTCGACTCGCTCCTGCCGCTCGCGGACTTCGTCATCCTCACGGTGCCCCACACGCCCGCCACGGAGGGCTTCATGAACCGCGCGCGCTTCCGTCAGATGAAGCGCACCGCGTTCTTCATCAACATCGGGCGCGGCCGGACGACGCGGCTCGACGACCTCGTCGAGGCGCTCCGGGCCGGCGAGATTGCCGGCGCCGGGCTCGACGTCTTCGAGCAGGAGCCCCTGCCGGCCGAGCATCCGCTGTGGGCGATGCCCGGCGTCCTCATCACGCCGCACACCGCCGGCCACGGGCCGCATCTGGACGACCGGCGCTTCGAGATCCTGCTCGACAACTGCCGGCGCTTCCTGGCCGGCCAGCCCCTTCGCAACGTGGTGGACAAGGCGAGCTGGTTCTGAGCATGTCCGTCCCCGTCGGCCTCAACGTCTGGTCGCGCCTGGTCGCGGCGACCTTCCCGTACTTCGATCGGACGGTCGGCCCCTTCGACTCGCTCTGGCTTCCCGACCACGTCCAGTACGACGGCCACAAGGTCGCCGAAGGCTGGACGCTCCTGGTCTGGGCGCTCGCCCGCTATCCCGACAAGCGGTGCGGCCACGAAGTCCTGTGCAACAGCTTCCGCAACCCGGCGCACCTGGCCAAGATGGTCGCCACCGCGCAGGCGCTCTCGGGCGGCCGGACGATCCTCGGCATCGGGGCGGGCTGGAACGACGAGGAGTATCTCGCCTACGGCTGGCCGTTGCCGCCCACCCGCGTGCGCATCGCCCAGCTCGCCGAGGCGATCGAGCTGATCCGGCGCCTGTGGACCGACGCGCCGGCCAGCTACGAGGGGCAGCACTACCG
>QHSZ01000158.1:7939-38070 GCA_003220595.1 Candidatus Rokuibacteriota bacterium
GGTCCTGAAGGCGCACTGCCGCGAGGTGGGTCGGGACTACGACCAGATCGAGCAGGTCGTCCGGGTCGGGATCCTGATCGCCGAGACGGAGCGCGACGTCGAGCGGCTCAGGACCGAGCCCTTCGTGCGGCCGATGGCGGACATTCCTCTGGCGGGTACGCCGGCCCAGGTGACCGGGACGCTCCAGCGGATCGTCCGGCAGGGCGCCGATCGCCTCACCGTGAACTTCGCCGACGCGCCCCGCCCGGACGGGACCCTGCTGTTCGCGGAGACCGTCCTGCCGAACCTCTAGCGCGGCGCGCTCACCGCCGCGCCCGCCTTCCGACGCTCTCGCTCCCGGCGCGCCTCGTCGTGCATCCGATCGCCGTTCGAGAGAATGTCGATGATCGTCTGGTGGTCGAGGACGCGCGCGAAGCCGCGGCGCATCGTCCGGATCGTCGCCTCGTGGGCGAGCGCGTTGTCGGTCGCGTTGACGTCGCTCCCGAACACCACGTGATAGTTCAGGAAGTACGCCGTCCGGGCCGTCGACTCGCAGCAGAAGTTCGTCAGCGTGCCGCAGACGATGACGGTCTTTACGTCGCGATCGCGCAGGACGTAGTCGAGGTCGGTGCCCGCGAACGAGTCGTAGGCGTGCTTGACCCGGATCACCCGATCGCCCGGGCGCGGGTAGATCTCGTGGTAGATGTCCGCCCCCGCCGTCCCTTCCTTGATGGCGCCCGCCGCGATCGGATCCCAGAACTCGTAGAAGTCGGCGCAGCAGTCGCTCGCGATGTTGTGCGCGCTGTAGATCACCGGCACGGCGAGCGCGCGGCACGCCTCGATCAGCCGCTTGACCCTGGGGATCTGTCGGTAGGCCTCCGGCACGCACATGGGATGCTTGGGGTTGACGAAGTCCTCCTGCAGGTCGACGACGATGAGGGCGCAGCGCTCCCGTTCGATCCGGAACGCCCAGTGCCGGTCCACGTCGTAGTCGCGGTCGGCGAATTCGAGGAACCGGCGCTCGCCCTCGAAGACGCCCGGAGCGCTGAGCACCTCCGGGCCGAGCAGCTCGTCCTTCCGTCTGCCGTAGACACCGAGGAACCGCTCGACGGGGTCTGTGAAATCTCGGCTCGCCATCGTTCCCTCCTCGATCGGTCGCACGTTCGCTCTGAGTCGCCCCGCACGTCAGCCGGTGAAGATGGCCTCCGGCAGCAAGGCCGAGACGACATAGTTCGGCACGTCGACGACGTTGCTGATGCGCAGGTCCACGGCCACGCTGCAGATGGCGTACGCCTGCTCTCGGCTCCATCCCCGATCCTGCAGCAGGTCGATCATGTTCAGCAGGGCGTTCCGGCAGGCCAGCGTCAGGTTCTCGCCATCGTTCACGCCGTCGTCCCGGATGGGCATGCCCATGGCGGCGACGAAGCCGCGAGGCGCGGCCCACTCCGGCGGCGCAAAGTAGCCGCCGTGCGAAAAGCGCGGCCCGCGCATAGCGCGAGACCCCGCGGCGCCCTTGAGCACGCGGAAGCGCACGCCGACGGTCGCACCCATTTCGACAGCCGTGACGCAGACCTCGCCGTCGCCCTGGGCGAAGTGACCATCACCGGTGGAGAAGAGGGCGCCGTCGACGGCGACGGGGAGCAGGAGCTTCGATCCCTTCGTGAGCTGCTTCACGTCGAAGTTGCCCCCGTTCTCGCGCGGTGGCAGCGTGCGGAGGCCTTGTGTGGCCGCGGGTCCGCGGCTCGGCACCGCGCCGGCGGCGTCGGGCGGGAAGACGAAGCCGCCGCGGCCGAGCAGCTCCTGCTCGCGCGCGCTCCAGGCGCGGACCTGGGCGTGCGAGGGCGCCACGGCGGACACGCCCATGAACGGCGCCCCGGGAATGCGGACCCGCGGGAGCTTGGGCGACGTCGCCCACCCGTCACGGATCTGCCAGTGGACCAGGAACGGCGTCGTGAAGACGTCGCGCAGGAACCCGAGCCCGGGGATGATCGCCGTGAACGCGTGCGGCTGGGGGAGGATGTCGAGGAACTCCACCTCCAGCACGTCGCCTGGCCGCGCGCCCTTCACGAAGACGGGCCCGGTGAGCGGATGGACCGCTCCGGCGTCCATGCCGGCGATGCCGGCCTCGGAGACGGAGGGGCCGAGCTGGCCGTCCACGCCATCGCGGGTCGCGAGAACCACTTCTTCGCCCTCATCGACGGAGACGATCGGCTCGATATCCGGATGGAACCGGTTGTGTCCGGTCGACGGCTCGTCTTTCAGGTGCTTGCTCCGATCGATCTCGACGCTCTTCACCTGCGCCTCCTGTGGAGTCGGGCCCGGCGGCCGAAGAGATAGCGCCGCGCGGCCCGGCTTGTCAAGCGTACCGGCGCGGCGATCTCTGCGGAGCCGGCGCAATTCGCGCTTGACACCTCGGGCGAAGGCTTCATATTGGTCCGACCACGCGCGGTGCGCTGTGCAGCGACCTTCGAGTCGCAAAGCGGTGACTTCACCTTCAAACTCGGGCAGGCGAACGGGGGACACGATGGCCAGACAACGACCGAATCGACGTGACTTTCTGCGGACCGCGGCCGTGGCCGGGGGTGTCAGCGTGTTCCCGGCGGTCCTCCGGCACCGACCGTCGTGGGCGGCGGCGAACACGGTGCCCGTCGGGAGCCTGCTGGACAAGACCGGGGGCATCAACATCTACGGGCTCCCGGCCATCGCCGGCACGGAGTACGCGGTGGCCGAGATCAACGCCAAGGGCGGCCTGCTGGGCAAGCAGCTGGAGCTGATCCAGTACGACACCCAGTCCGACATCGCGAACTTCCCGAAGTTCGCCAAGAAGCTCATCTTGGAAGACCAGGTCGCCGTCATCCACGGCGGCATCACGTCGGCGTCGCGGGAGAGCTTCCGGCCGGTCATCGACGAGTACAAGCAGCTCTACTTCTACAACATCATTTATGAAGGCGGCGTCTGCGACAAGTACGTCTTCGTGACCGGTGAGACGCCGAGCCAGCAGATGGGTCCGCTCGCGAAGTATGCCCTGAAGAAGTACGGGACCAAGGCCTACACCGTCGCCGCGGACTACAACTTCGGTCACATCTCCTGGAAGTGGTGGGACATCTTCTGGCGGAACGGCGGCGGGCTCGAGCCGGTCGCGGGAGCCAAGCGCGGCCAGCACGTGGGCAAGGTGGAGTTCATCCCGCTCGACGTCACGGATTTCAACGCCACCATCAATCGGATCCAGGAAGCCAAGCCGGACGTCCTCATGTCGTTCCTGGTCGGCGGGGCGCACATCAACTTCTACCGCCAGTTCGCGGCGGCGGGGCTCAAGAACAAGATCCCGATCATCTCGACGACCTTCGGCTTCGGCAACGAGCACATCGTCCTCGACGCGAAAGAGGTGGAGGGCCTGGTGGCCTGCTACCCCTACTTCGACGAGCTGGACAACGCCCAGAATCGCGCGCTCAAGGCCGGCATGAAGAAGAAGATGGGGAACCCGAGCTACTACATCGGCGACGCCGGCGCGGAGAGCTACAACGGCTGGCACTTCTGGGCCAAGGGCGTCCAGAAGGCCGGGAGCTTCGAGCGGGAGCCCGTCACCAAGGCGCTCGAGAGCGGGATCGAGTGGGACTCGCCGATGGGTCGCGTGAAGATGGACCCGGCGAGCCACCACACCATCTTCACGATGCATCTGGCCGCCGTGAACAGCAAGCGCGGCTGGAACGTCCTCGAGAGCTTCCCGAACATCCCACCGACCGAGACCATGCAGCTGTGCGACCTGATCAAGAACCCGAATCAGCACACGCAGTACCAGCCGAAGTAGCCGGAGCATGCACGGTCGCGCCCGGGCGGCGGCACCGCCGCCCGGGCCACCCGCTGCGCGCACGCTGACCCCATGAGCCTCGACACGGCGGTCATCATGGTGCTCGAGATCCTCAACTCGATCACGATCCTCGTGTTGCTGGCGCTCGGGCTCGCGCTCATCTTCGGGATGATGCGCATCGTGAACCTCGCACAGGGAGAGTTCTTCACGGTGGGCGCGTTCACGGTGCTCGCGTCGACCCGGTACGCGCATCTGCCGCTCTGGCTCGGGATGCTCCTGGCGCCGCTCGTCGTGGCCGGGCTCGGCATCGCGATCGAGCGGGCCATCATTCGCCGGCTCTACGGCCGGCCCCTCGACGTCATGCTGGCTACGTGGGGCGTGAGCCTGCTCCTGATCGGCCTGATCACGGTCACGTTCGGGGCCGTGACGCAGGGCATTCCGTTCGCGCTCGGGAACTTCAGCGTGGGGCGGTATCAGTATCCCGAGTATCGGATCGTCATGACCACGGTCGCGGCCGGGCTCATGCTCTCCGTCTACCTGCTCTTCCGGTACACGGCCTTCGGGCGGCGCGCCCGCGCCACGATCGCCAACCCCGACATGGCCTCCGCGGCCGGGATCAACACGCCGCGCATGTTCATGCTCACGTTCGGCCTCGGCGCGGGCCTGGCCGGCGCGGCGGGGGCCATCATGGCGCCCATCGTCGGCGTCGTGCCGACGATGGGCGTCCTCTACATCGCCCGTGCGTTCATCACGGTCGTGGTGGGCGGCCCCATCGTCCTCCTCGGCACGCTCTCGTCGGCGTCGGCGCTCGGCCTCATCGAGGCGCTGATCTCGCGCTTCCCGCTCTTCACGATCGCGACGGCGGGACACTGCACCCCGCCGCCGTGCGAGATCAGCATCGGCGGCTCGGCCTTCTTCGGTCAGATCGCGCTGCTGATCTTCGCCATCCTGCTCCTCCGGCTCCTGCCCCAGGGCATCTCGGGCTTCTGGAGACAGCGGCAATGAGGCGGGTGTCGTCCGCGGAGCTGCTGTCGGCGCTGGTGCTCCTGCTGCCGTTGCTCGCCGTCCCGTGGGCCTTCAAGCCCTACACGGCGAACGTGCTCGCCGTCTACATGATCTACGGGCTCCTCGCGATGTCCCTCGGCCTGATCTGGGGCGGGGCGGGGATCATGAGCTTCGGGCAGACGGCCTTCTTCGGGATCGGCGCCTACGCGTACGGCGCCATCGGGCTCAACCTGATCAACCGGACTCAGCAGACGCACACGGCCCTGCTGGGCGGCCTCGCCGCCGCCGCCCTCCTCGCCGCCATCGTCGGCTACTTCATGTTCTACGGCCGCATCTCGGACGTCTACGCGTCCATCATCACGATGGCCCTGACGCTCGTCCTCTTCGCCTTCGCCGTCTCCACCGGCGGCGACGAGTGGGTGATCGGCGTGGCGCGCCTCGGCGGGTTCAACGGCATGTTCGGCCAGGGGGAGAGCAGCCAGAACATCGCCAACTTCCAGATCCCGCCCGTCACGCTCTGGCTGCCCGGGATGACCGAGCCCTTCGCGTTCAAGATCAATCGGGAGAGTGCGGCCGGCTACTATCTGGTGCTCGGCGTGAGCGTCGCCGTCTACGTCCTGACGCGCGCGCTCGTGCGCTCACGGCTGGGGCGCGTGGCCGTCGCCATCCGTGAGAACGAGCCGCGTGTGGCGAGCCTCGGCTACGACACGCGCTTCTACAAGTTCGCGCTCTTCACCATTGCGGGGGCCATCGCGGGGCTGGCCGGCATGCTGTTCGCCGCGTGGGGCCGCTTCGTGAACCCCGACCGGTTCGGCCTCGCCTTCGCGGCGAGCACGGTGGTCTACGTCCAGCTGGGTGGACGCGCGAGCCTCCTCGGCGGCTTCGTCGGCGCCGCCATCATCGGGCACCTCACGAGCTATCTCGCCGAGGTCGTTCCCTTCGCCACCATTCCCCCCGACGCCGGGCCCTGGATCACCTTCCTGATGGAGGCCGGCCGGCGCATCGTGCGCGAGGCGCCGCTGCTCGTCCAGGGCGCGGTCCTGGTGGGCGTCGTCCTCGTCCTCAAGGACGGGGTCACGCCGCCGCTCTTCCGGGTCCTCGCCCGTCACCGCCGCTGGGGGTGGTGGCTGCTCCTGCCCGCCGTCCTCGTCTATTTCGGCCACCGGGTCGCCTGCCAGCAGGCTGACCTCTGCGTGTTCTGACGAGAGGACGCACATGCCGGAGCCGATCCTCGAGGTGAGCGGCCTGACGAAGCAATTCGGCGGACTGCGAGCGGTCCACCTCGACCTGACCATCGACGCGGGTGAGTTGCGCTGCCTGATCGGCCCCAACGGCGCCGGCAAGTCGACGTTCTTCCGGATCCTCAGCGGCGGCATGCGCCCCGACGCGGGGACGGTGCGCTTCCGGGGCCGGGACATCACGGGATGGGACGCGTTCCGGGTTGCGCGGCTCGGGATGAGCATCAAGTTCCAGGTGCCGAGCGTCCTCGAGGAGCTGAGCGTCTTCGAGAACCTGCACGTCGCCGCCGAATTCCGCTTCGGCAATCGCGGCGGTCGGCGGCGGGCGGCCGAGATGCTGGAGGTCATCGGTCTGACCGAGCGGGCCGACCATCCCGCCACGTGGCTCTCCCACGGCGAGAAGCAGTGGCTCGAGGTCGGCATGGCCAGCGTCGGCGAGCCGACCCTGGTCCTGCTCGACGAGCCGACGGCCGGCATGACGGTGGAAGAGGTGAAGAAGACGGTCCGGCTCTTGCGGCGGCTCAACGAGACGGCCACGGTCATCGTGGTCGAGCACGACATGAACTTCATCCGGATGATCGCGCGCCGGGTGACGGTCATGCATCAGGGGGAGGTCTTCGCCGAGGGCTCGATGGAGGAGATCGAGCGCAACGAGGGCGTCCGCGACATCTACCTGGGCAAGGGGGCCCACTATGCTGTCCGTCGCTGATATCCACGTCGAGTACGGGAGGACGCCCGCCCTGATGGGACCGAGTCTCCGGGTGGACGCGGGTGAGATCGTCTCCATCATCGGCCGCAACGGGGTGGGCAAGACCACGCTCCTGAAGGCGATCATCGGGCTCCTGCGCGTGACGTCGGGGACGATCCGCCTCGATGGCGAGGACCTGTCGCGATTGCCCGCGCACGAGCGTGCCCGGCGGGGTCTCGGATACGTGCCCCAGGGACGCATGATCTTCGCCGGCCTCAGCGTGGAGGAGCACCTGCTGATCGGAGCCGACCTGAACCGCGCGAACGGCCGCGCCCTGCTGGAGGAAGTCCTGGAGGAGTTCCCGCGCCTGCGGGAGCGATATCGGCAGCGCGGGGACACGCTGTCCGGCGGCGAACAGCAGATGCTCGCCCTCGGCAGGGCACTCGTGGGTGGCCCCAAGGTGCTGCTGCTCGACGAGCCGTCCGAGGGCATCCAGCCGAGCATCGTCCAGGAGATCGAGGCGAAGATCGCCTCGATCAGCCGGGCGCGGGGGCTCGCCATCGTCCTCGTCGAGCAGAACATCGAGCTCGCCGTCGCGCTCGCCCGGAGAATCTACGTCATGGAGAAGGGCCGCATCGCCCGCGAGATCGCGCCCGAGCACGTCATGGACGAGGACATCGTCCGCGACTACCTCGCGGTTTGAAGACACCCACACCCAGGAGGTAGACCCATGCCGGTCAGAAAGCCATCGATCGAGGACCTGCGCAAGGCGGCCACGGCGTTCCACCTCACGCTGACGCCCGACGACCTCGCCTCGTTCCGGGGGTTGACGGACGGCGTGATCGCCTCGTACCGCCGACTGGACGAGCTGAGCGAGCCGCGCCCGGCCGTCAGGTATCCGCGAACGACCGGGTACCGCCCGGGTCCCGACGAGAACAAGCTCAACGCCTGGTACTGGAAGTGCTCGATCAAGGGCGCGCCGTCGGGGAAGCTCGCCGGCAAGAAGTTCGCCATCAAGGACAACGTCTGTGTCGCCGGCATTCCGATGATGAACGGGACGGCGGTGCTCGAGGGCTACATCCCCGACATCGACGCCACCGTGGTCACGCGAATCCTCGACGCCGGGGGTGAGATCGCGGGCAAGGCCGTCTGCGAGAGCCTGTGCTTCTCCGGCGGCAGCCACACGTCGGATCCGATGCCCGTTCACAACCCGCACAAGCGCGGATATACCGCCGGAGGCTCGTCGAGCGGCAGCGGCGCGCTCGTGGCGGCAGGCGAGGTCGACATGGCGATCGGCGGTGACCAAGGCGGCTCCATCCGGATCCCGGCCTCCTGGTGCGGCATCGCCGGCCACAAGCCTACGTACGGCCTCGTCCCCTACACGGGGGTGTTCCCGATCGAGCTGACGCTCGACCACACGGGTCCCATGGCCCGCACCGTGGCCGACGTGGCCGTCTTCCTCGAGGCGATCGCCGGCCCCGACGGGCTCGATCCGCGGCAGCGCGACGTGCGGACGGACAAGTACACCGAGGCCATCAAGGGCAGCGTGGGCGGGCTCCGGCTCGCCATCGTCACGGAAGGGTTCGGCTGGGAGGGCGCCTCCGAGAAGGACGTCGACCAGATGGTGCAGGACGCCGTCCACAAGCTCGAGCGGCTGGGCGCGAAGGTCACCACGATCTCGCTGCCGATGCATCGCGACGGCATCCACATCTGGAACGCGATCGCGGTCGAGGGCGCCACGATGCTGATGGTGCGCGGCAACAGCATGGGCACCAACTGGAAGGGCCACTACACGACGAGCCTGCTCGACGTCTTCGCGAAGGGCTGGCAGTCCCGGGCCGACGACCTCTCTGAGACGACGAAGCTCGTCGTCATGCTGGGCCAGTACATGCAGGACAACTACCACGGCCGCTACTACGCCAAGGCGCAGAACATCGCCCGGAGCCTGCGCGGCGCCTACGACGAGGCCCTGCAGCAGGCGGATCTCCTCGTCATGCCCACGCTGCCCATGAAGGCCACGCCTATTCCGTCGCCCACGGCGAGCCGCGAGGAGTACGTCGCCCGGGCGCTCGAGATGATCCCCAACACCTGTCCCTTCGATGTCACCGGGCACCCGGCCCTGACGGTGCCGTGTGGGATGTCGGGGGGGCTCCCGGTCGGCATGATGCTCGTCGGTCGCCACTGGGAGGATGGCACGGTGCTGCGAGCCGGCCACGCCTTCGAGCAGGCGAAGTAGCGCACGCGCGCCCGTGCGCCCCGAGCGTCAGACGCTCGGGGCGCGCGTATGCCAGTCGGTCGCGCCCTGATAGGCGTGACCGAGCCGGAAGAGCGTTCCCTCGTCGAACGGACGCCCGATGATCTGCATGCCGACCGGCAACCCCTCGGCATCGAAGCCGACGGGGACGGAGAGGGCGGGCAGGCCGGCGAGGCTCGGCACACCGGTGAACTGCATGATGGCCGACAGCATGTCCTCTTCCTGGCCGTTCTCGATCACCACCGTCGTGGCGCCGCACGGCGTGGCGGTGAAGGGCAGCGTGGGGGTCACGAAGGCGTCGACGCGCTTGAAGCCGTCGAGGAACTCCTTCCGCAGCACGCTCCGGTAGCGCTGCGCCTGGAGGTAGTGAGTCGCCAGGTACATCTCCCCCAGCTCGAGCAGCGTGCGAACGTCCTCGCCATAGTCCGTCGCCCTCGTGCGGAGCCATTCCTGATGGTACGTGCTCGGCTCGCACGACTCGATCGTGAGCTGGGCCGAGATATTGCCCTGGATGGACGGCATGGCAATCTCCTCGACCTCGACGCCGAGCGATTCGATCGTCTTGAGCGCGGCACGCACGGTGTCCCCCACCGCCCGCTGCACGTGGGCCAGCGAGTAGTCATGGATCAGACCGACGCGCAGGCCCCGGACCCCGCGCGTGAGCTCGCCCACGTAGTTGGGCACGGGGACCTGGGCGGAGTGGTCGTCGAGGGGATCATGGCCGGCGATCACGCCGAACATGAGGACGCAGTCTTCCACGGTCCGCGCCATCGGCGAGACCGTGTCCATCGTCCAGGCCAGCGGCACCACGTTGTGATTGCTGACCCGTCCGATCGTGGGACGGATGCCCACGATGCCGTTCACCGAGGAGGGCAACCGGATGGAGCCCCCCGTGTCGGTCCCGAGCGCACCGAGGCAGGTCCGCGCCGCGACGGCGGCGCCCGAGCCTCCGCTTGAGCCGGCGGGGAAGCGCTCCGGGTTCCAGGGGTTCCGGCAGGTGCCGTAGTGCGGATTGTCCGTGGTACCGCCCCAGGCGAACTCGTGCATATTGGTCTTGCCGACGATGACCGCACCCGCGCGCTTGAGGCGAGCCGTGACCGTCGCGTCCTCCGCCGGAATGAAGTCGCCGAGGATCTTGGACCCCGCCGTCGTCCGGACGCCGCGCGTGTAGATGTTGTCCTTGAGGGCGACGGGGATCCCGTGCAGGGGACCCAAGTGGTAGCCGGCCCGGATCATCTTCTCGGCGGCCTGAGCGACCTCACGAGCCTGGTCGCCGCACGTCGTGATGTAGGCGTTCAGCTTCTTGTCCACGACGGCGATGCGCTGGAGCACGGCCTCGGTCAGCTCGACGGGGGACAGCGCCCGGCGCTCGAGGAGCCCCGCCGCCTCGCTGATGGTGAGGTTCTGCAGCTCGGTCCGCGCCATGGCAAGCCTCCTAACGTTCCGGGAACCGCACGATCGGCACGATCGCCCGGTGCTCGGCGCGCGCCAGCTTCCGGCTCAGCTCGTTGGCCGCGGCCACCAGGTCCGCGAGCATCGGCGCGAGCCGAGCGCGACGCTCGGCCGGTAACGGCAGGTTCGCCAGGGCGCACAGGCGGTCGATCGACTCGACGGCGACAGGCTGCTGTGGGTTCATGGGCGCCTCAGGTGAGGCTCGAGCGGACCGACGGGAACCAGCGGAGCAGCGGCGAGTCCTCGCAGAGGATCGTCTCGTCGCGCTGCGGGCCGGTCGAGATGAGGCAGAAGGGCACCTCGACCAGCTCCTCGAGCCGCTCCAGGTACCGGCGCGCCTTCGCCGGCAGATCGGCCTCGTTCTTGGCGCCGCCCGTCGGCGCGCGCCAGCCCTCGACCTCCTCGTAGACGGGCTCGGCCTCGGCCACGACGTTCTCGTCCTCGGGGAACTCGGTGAGCACCTCGCCCCGGTAGCGGTAGCCGACGCAGAGCTTCACGGTCTCGCACTGATCGAGCACGTCGAGCTTGGTGAGGGCCACCGTGTCGAGGCCGTTGATGCGCACGGCGTAGCGCCCCACGATCGCGTCGAACCAGCCGCAGCGCCGCGGCCGGCCCGTCGTGGCGCCGTACTCGTGGCCGCGCGCCCGGATCTCCTCGGCGATCGCGCCCGACATCTCGGACGGGAACGGTCCGCCGCCGACGCGCGTCGTGTAGGCCTTCGAGACGCCCAGCACGCCGTGGATCCGCGTGGGCGGCACGCCGGTGCCGGTCGAGGCCCCGCCCGCCGTCGTCGAGGACGAGGTGATGTACGGGTAGGTCCCATGGTCGACGTCGAGCATCGTGGCCTGCGCGCCCTCGAAGAGAACGCTGTAGCCGTTGTCGATCCAGCGCGAGAGGAGGAGCGCGGTGTCGGTGATGTACGGCGCGAGCCAGCCCGCGTAGCGGAGGTACTGGTTGAGGATCTCCTCCACGGAGAAGGTCTGGGCGTCGTAGATCTCGCGCAGGACCCGGTTTTTCTGGGCGACGTTCAGCTCGAGCTTCTCCCGGAAGAGCCCCTCGTTGAGGAGGTCGGCCATGCGGATGCCGACGCGCGCCGCCTTGTCCACGTAAGCCGGCCCCACGCCCTTGCCGGTCGTGCCGATCCGGCGCTTGCCGAGCATCGCCTCCGAGGCGCGGTCGAGCGCCGGGTGGTAGGGCATGATGAGGTGCGCGTTCTTCGAGATGAAGAGGTTGCCGTCGAGCGTGACGCTGCGCTGGACGAGCGACTCCATCTCCTCGATGAGCGAGCCCGGGTCCACGACGACGCCGCAGCCGATGACGCACCGGCAGCCGGGGTGCAGGATGCCCGAGGGGATCGTGTGCAGGACGTACTTCTCGCGCCCGACGACGACCGTGTGGCCGGCGTTGTTGCCCCCCGCGAACCGCGCGACGACGTTCACGTGCGGCGCGAGGAGGTCGACCACCTTCCCCTTGCCCTCGTCCCCCCACTGCGTGCCGACGACGACGATGTTAGGCATGGCCCACACCTCTGAAGAAGCGCGCCGGGTCGGCCAGGAGCTCGGCGACCACGAGCGTGCGCTCCGATCCGTCCGCCAGGTCGAGCGCCAGGAGCTGGTCGGCGCCCGTCCGCGGGCTCCCCACGACCAGTGCCCAGCGCACCCGCTGGGCGCGGGCGTAGGCGAGCGAGTCCTCGAGCCCGCGGCTGATGATGTCGCGGGCCACCGAGGCGCCGAGGTCGCGCAGCCGCCGCGCGAGCGAGAGCGCCGCGGTCTTGTCCGGCGTGAAGTCGATGATGAAGAAGTCGGGCCCGACCAGCGCGACGGCGACCCCCTGGGCCTCCATCACGGAGAGGATCCGCGCGACGTCGAAGGCGAAGCCGACCGCCGCGCTGTCGTAGCCGAAGCGCGCCAGCATCTGGTCGTACCGCCCGCCGCCCGCCACCGCGGCGCCGAAGCCCGACACGTACGCCTCGAAGTAGGTCCCCGAGTAGTAGTCGAAGCCGCGCACCTCGCCGAGGTCGAGCGTCACCGCGTCGGCGAGTCCGTAGATCTTGAGCAGGCGATAGACCTCCGCGAGGTTCGCGACCGCCCGCGCCGAGCGCTTGTTGTGCGCGATCCCGGCGGCGCGCTCGAGCACGGCCTCGCCGCCGAAGAGCGTTGGCAGGGCGGCGAGCGCCTCACCCAGGGGCGCCGGCGGCGCGAGCTGCCGCACGAGGCCCGCGAGCGCCGCGGCGTCCTTGCGGCCGAGCGCGGCCCGCAGCTCGCGCACGCGCGCGGGCTCGGCGGCGAGCTCCTCGCAGAGGCCGCGGAAGAAGTCCGGGTGGCCCAGCACGAGCTGGAAGCGCTCGAGGCCGAGCGCGCGCAGGCCCTCGATCGCCATCGCGATGATCTCGACCTCTGCCTCCGGCTTCTCGAGCCCGATCAGCTCGACACCGGCCTGGTAGAACTCGCGGTAGTGCGCCACCTGCGGCTCGTCGTAACGGAAGACGTTCGT
Source organism: Candidatus Rokuibacteriota bacterium (assembly GCA_003220595.1). Classification (GTDB taxonomy): domain Bacteria; phylum Methylomirabilota; class Methylomirabilia; order Rokubacteriales; family CSP1-6; genus AR19. The sequence goes on from QHSZ01000158.1 coordinate 20,857, forward strand.
CACGTAGGCGAGCCGGATGGGCTTGGGCTCGTCGCGCAGGCGGGTCGCCACGATGCGGGCGATCTGGGGCGTGATGTCGGCGCGGAGCGCGAGCAGGCGCCCGGTCTCGCGGTCCACGAGCTTGAACATGTTCTCCTGCACGTCGGCGTCGGTGCCGGTTGCGAGCACGTCCGCGTACTCGTACGTCGAGGTGACGATCTCGCGGTAGCCCCAGCGCGTGAACACGGAGAGCAGGCGCGTCTCGGCGTGCCGCTTGCGCGCCGCCTCGTCGGGCAGGTACACGCGCGCGCCCTTGGGGAGCTGCGCCGGCAGGGGCCTCACGGCGCCGCCGCCTCGAGGTGGGCGAGCGTGTTCATCCGGTGGACGGTCGCCCAGCCGGGCTCGTACTCGATCTCCGTGATCCCCGCGGGCGTGGCGTCCACGGTCCAGAGCCGCTCCGGGCCGAGGCCGAGCGCGTCGAGCACGATGAGCCGGGTGACGATCGCGTGGGTCACGAGGACGATCGTCTCCCCCGTGTGGGTGGCGGCGAGCGCCTGCACGGCCCCGCGCGCGCGCTCGGCGACCTGGGCGAGGGTCTCGCCGCCGGCGATCCGGACGAGGTGCGGGGCGTGGCGCCACTCCTCGTACGCCGCGGGGAAGCGGGCGGCGACCTCCTCGCGCGTGAGCCCCTCCCACTCCCCGAACGCCATCTCGCCGAACGCCGGATCGATCTCGACCGGGAGGCGGTGGGGCTTCGCTATGACCTCCGCCGAGGCGCGGGCGCGCTCGAGCGGGCTCGCGTAGACCGCCGCGACGACCTGGGAGGCGAGCGCGCGCGCGACGGCCTCGCACTGCCGCAGGCCCTCGGGCTCGAGCGCGACGTCGCGCGAGCCGGCGAAGCGCCGCTCGCGCGACCACGCGGTCTCCCCGTGGCGTACGACGAACAGCCTGAGCTTGCTCACAACCCGAGTATAGTAAGCCCTGCCGCGCAAAAAACGTAGGGGGCTACAGCCTGACGAGTCGCGCGGAGACGATGTCGGGCATCGCCTGGATCTCGTCGAGCACGGCGGGCGGCATCGGGTCGTCGAGGTTCAGGATCGAGACCGCGCGGCCGCCCCGCCGCTCGCGGCCGAGCTGCATCCCCGCGATGTTGATGCCGTGGCGCCCGCAGAGCGTGCCGATCCGGCCGATGACGCCCGGGACGTCGAGGTTGGCGAAGACGAGCATCCACCCCTGCGGCAGGGCCTCGAGCGGGTAGCCGTCGATCCGCACGAAGCGCGCCTCGCGCTTGAAGAAGACCGTCCCCGCGACCGACGACGTCGCCCGATCGGTCACGAGCTCGGCCGCCACGAGGCTCGCATAGTCCTCGACCTCGGTCGTGGAGGTCTCGCTCACCTTGAGCCCGCGCGCCTTCGCGAGCGGCAGCGCGTTCACGTCGGTGACGCGCTCGGAGAGGATGGCACCGAGGAGGCCGCGGACGAACGCGAGCGTGAGCGTCGCGGTGACGCGGCCGGCGATCTCGCCGGAGTACGTCACGCGCGCCTCCCGCATCCGCCCGTCGGCCATCTGGGCGAGGAAGCGCCCCATCGTCTCGACGAGCCCGAGCCACGGCGCCTGCTCGCGGTACGTCTCGGCGTCGATCGAGGGCAGGTTCACGGCGTTGACGACGACCCCGTGCAGGAGGGCGTCCGCCACCTGCTCGGCGATGGCGAGGGCGACGGCGGTCTGCGCCTCGTCGGTCGCGGCGCCCAGGTGGGGCGTGACGACGACCTGCTCGAGCGCGAACAGCGGGTGGTCCGCCGGCGGCGGCTCCCGCTCGAAGACGTCGAGGGCCGCGCCCGCGACCCGGCCCGCGCGGATCGCCTCGGCGAGCGCCGACTCGTCGACGATGCCCCCGCGGGCGCAATTGACGATCCGGACGCCGGGCTTGACCCGGGCCAGCTGATCCGGACCGAGCAGGTGGCGCGTGTCCTCGACGAGCGGCACGTGGATCGTGATGAAGTCCGAGCGCGCGAGCAGCTCCTCCAGCTCGACGGGCTCGACGCCCTGACGCAGGGTGGCTTCGCGCGTGAGGTAGGGGTCGTAGGCGATGACGTGCATACGGAAGCCGGCTGCGCGGCGGGCGACCTCGGCGCCGATCCGGCCGAGCCCGAGGACGCCGAGCGTCTTGCCGAAGAGCTCGACCCCCTGGAGCCGGCTCTTTTCCCAGCGGCCGCCCTTGAGGGCGTGGTCGGCGGCCGGCACGCGCCGCGCGAGCGCCAGCAGCAGCGCCAGCGTGTGCTCCGCGACGGCCGTGGTATTGCCGCCCGGCGTGTTCATCACGACGACACCGCGCTCGGTGGCGGCGTCCACGTCGATCGTGTCGACGCCGGCGCCCGCCCGGCCGACGACCTCGAGCGCGCGCCCGGCCTCGAGCACGGCGCGCGTGACCTTGGTGGCGCTGCGGACGATCAGGCCCTCGTACTCGCCGATGCGCGCGATGAGCTCACGCTCGGCCAGCGTCTCCACGACCTCGACCTCGAGTCCGTGCTTGCGGAGCGCGTCGACCCCGACGGCGTTGAGGCCGTCGGTGACCAGGATCCGCTTCACGGCTTCTCGGCGAAGATCTTCTGGGCGGCGCGGACGCCGGCGCCGAAGTCTACGGGCTGGCCGAGGTCGGCCAGGACCTGCTCGAGCGCCGCGAGCGCGACGATCACGTCGAACTCGGCGGCGTAGCCCATGTGGCCGAGGCGGAAGACCTTGCCCTTCATCTCGCCCTGCCCGCCGGCGATCGTGATGTTGTGGGTCTGCGAGTACGCGGCGACGACCTGCTCGCCATCGACACCCTTGGGCGCGACGACCGCCGTGAGCGCGGGGCTCGGCGTGGCCTTGCAGAAGAGCGCGAGGCCCAGCGCTTCGACGCCCGCGCGCGTCGCGCGCGCGAGCCGGTCGTGCCGCTTGAAGACGTTCGCGATCCCTTCCTGCTCGAGCATGCGGAGCACCTCGCGCAGCCCGACGACGATCGAAACGGCTGGCGTGAAGTGCGCCTCGTTCTTGACCACGCACTTCCGCTCCTCGGCGAGATTGAAGTAGTACTTCGGGAGCGTCGAGGTCTTCTGCTTCGCCCACGCCTTCTCGCCGAGCGCGCAGAACCCGAGGCCGGGCGGCAGCATGAGCCCCTTCTGCGAGCCCGAGACGACGACGTCCACGCCCCAGGCGTCCATCGGCAGGTCGGCGATCCCGAGGCTCGAGACCGCGTCGACGATGAGAATCGCGGCGCTCTCGCGGGTCGCCTGCGCGTAGCCGCGCACGTCGTGGAGCACGCCCGTCGAGGACTCGCTGTGCTGCGTGAGCACCGCCGCCAGGTGCGGGTTCGCCGCGAGCGCCTCGGCCACGCGCGCGGCGGGCACGGTGTGGCCGAACGGCGCGGTCAGCTCGATGACCTTGACGCCGTAGGCCTTGCAGATCTCCAGCCAGCGATCGCCGAACTTCCCCGCGCGCACCAGCGCCACGGTGTCGCCCGCGGAGAGCGTGTTGATCACCGCCGCCTCCATGGCGCCCGTCCCCGTGCACGCGAGCGGGAGCACCTCGGCCTGTGTCTGGAAGAGCTTCTTGAGCCCGGCGCGCACCTCGGCGAAGAGGGCCTCGTACTGCGGCGTCCGGTGGTGGATCATCGGCTGCGCCATGGCCAGGAGCGCTTCGCTCGGCACGGGCGTCGGGCCCGGCGCCATCAGCTGGTACTTCTTCATGCGGGCGGCCTCCTTGGACGACCGAGAGTCGTTCCGATGGTAACACGGCCACCCGCGGCCGAGCGGCCGAGGGCGGTGACGAAGATCGCGTCGCGGCCCGCGGCGTGCGGGGCGAAGAACTCGACCACCAGCCGGTCGTAGAACGTGAGCCCGCTCGCGCCGAACCCTTGGGCGTACGCGGCGAGATAGGCGCGCCCGCCGGCGATCCCGGCCTCGAGGTTCACCAGGCGGTAGCCCCGGTCGCCGAAGGCGCCGAGGACGTCGTCGAGTGGCGCGAGGAAATAGATCACCGCCGCGGCGTCGCCGCCCAGCGGCTGCTCCAGGCAGAGGTACGCCGACTCGCGCCGGAGCTCGCCCGCCTTCACGAGCTCGAGCGCGTGAGCGTCACGCCGGTAGACGTACGCCCCCGGGGCCACGCCCTCCACCGCGTTGACGATCAGATAGAGGTCCACGAGCCCCTGAGGGACGTCGGCGGCCACCGGGCGGGTGGCCCACCCGAGCGCGGTCGACAGCTCCACCGCCGTGAGCGCCTCGTGCCCGAACTGCCGGGTCGAGCCGCGGCGCTGGATCGTCTCGCCGAGCCCGCGCCCGGCCGCCGCACGCGGCGCCGGCAGCGGGACGAGAACGCCGGACGTCACCTCCGCGGCTCGTGGTCCCGTCGCGCCGCCGCGCCGCCACGCGGTGACGGCCAGAGGCGACTCGAGCGACGAGGCGGCGTGCAGCTCGCGGAGCAGCGGGTAGTCGACCTCGTCGGAGGAGAGCGGCATGTACGGGTGGCGGATCTCGTCGAGCGTCGTGACGGGCGGGGCGGGCGCGCCCTCGGGGCCGAGGGTCACGAGCTCGAGGGCGGCCTCGCGCGCGGGGTCGATGCCGAGCAGCCGGTTCACGTCGGCGTCCACGAACGAGGTGAGGACGCGGGGCGCCTGGCCGAGCGCGTCACCGACGGCCAGGAGGTTGGCGAGCAGCGTCCCCGAGTCCCAGAAGAGGTGGCGGTAGCCCCGCGCCTGGTACTTCCACGTGTTGCGCCAGTAGATCGCGGTCAGCAGCAGCGTCGCGGCGCGCCGGGCGACCGACGCGTCGGCGGCCGCGACGGCGAGCGCCTGGCGCACGTCACCACTCCGGAGGCGCCGGAGCGTGAAGTCGCCGGGGCACAAGTGATAGAGGCCGGGCTCGAGCCCCTCGACCTCGCCGGCCGCCACGTAGACCTCGGTCTGGTAGAGGGCGCCGGTCGAGGGCGCGGCGCGGAAGAGCACCTCGCCGCCGCCGGGATAGGCCTTCTTCCTGGTCACGCCCGCCGAGTAGTAGAGGAGCGCCGCGAGCGTCTCGAGGCTCGTCCGCGTACCGGCGGGCGCGGGCGCCGCGAGCGCGTCGGCGGCCACCGGGTCGAGCTCGCGGGGCAAGGCGCGCGCCGGGAGCTCCGTGTAGACCTTGAACGGGAACGGCTTGACGTCCCAGTCGAGCGTGTGGGCGCTGGTGCGCACCGACTCCGGCGAGTGCGTCGTGCGGTCGTGGTAGCGGCGCGCGGTCCCGCTAGGCAAACGCGTACGGCGGCCGGAAGACTCCCCGCTCCGTGATGATGGCGGCGATCATCCGCGCCGGCGTGACGTCGAAGGCCGGGTTGAACACGGGCGACTCGGCGGGCGCCGTCTGCTGCGCGCCGACTTGCCGCACCTCCGCCGCGTCACGCTCCTCGATCGGGATGTGCTCGCCCGAGGGGAGCGCCGGGTCGATCGTCGAGGAGGGCGCCGCGACGTAGAACGGCACGCCGTGGTGCTGGGCGAGCACGGCGAGCGGGTAGGTGCCGATCTTGTTCGCGGTGTCGCCGTTCGCGGCGATACGGTCGGCGCCGGTGACGACGAGGTCCACCTCACCGCGCGCCATCAGCGAGCCGGCGACCGCGTCGGCGATCAGACGATGCGGGATCCCCTCGCGCACGAGCTCCCAGGCCGTGAGCCGCGAGCCCTGCATGACGGGGCGCGTCTCGTCCACCCAGACGCGCGCGACCTTGCCCTGCGCGTGGGCGGCGCGGATGACGCCGAGCGCGGTGCCGTACCCCGCCGTGGCCAGGGCCCCGGCGTTGCAATGCGTGAGGATCCGCGCGTGCGCGGGCACGAGCGCGGCGCCGTGGGCCCCCATCGCCTGGTTCGCCGCGAGGTCCTCCGCGCGGATCGCGTGGGCCTCGGCGAGCAGCCGCGCGCGGACGTCGTCGGGCGAGAGGCCGCGCGCCTGCCGCCCGGCGTGCCGCACGCGCTCGAGGGCCCAGAACAGGTTGACGGCCGTCGGCCGCGTGGCTGCGAGCCCCTTGCTCGCCGTCTCGACGTCGGCCAGCAACGCGTCGACGGTCGTCGCGCGGCTCGCGCGGGCGGCGAGCGCCACGCCGTAGGCGGCGGCGACGCCGATCGCGGGCGCGCCGCGCACGACGAGGCTCCGGATGGCCTCGGCGACGTCCTCCCAGCGCGCGCAGGCGCGCTCCACCTCTCGCGCGGGCAGGAGCGTCTGGTCGATCAGCATGAGCCGGTCGTGCGCCCACCAGACCGGCGTGATCGCAGCCGCGGGCGTCATTGGAGCGGGGTCCGCGAGGCCGGCTCGCACCGTGGGTGGCCTGAGCGAGGTGCCCGGGGCGTCATCTTCGCGACGCGAGCCGGCTCCGCACCTCGGCCTCGTCGAGGCCGGCGACGCGCACGCGCTTGTCGCGGGCGCGCGCACCGTGGATCACCGCGACCGCGGAGGGTGCCACGCGGAGGGCGCGCGCGAGAAGGCGCGCGACGGCGAGGTTCGCCTCGCCCTCGACGGGCGGCGCGGTGACCCGCACCCGGAGGGAGCCGTCTCGCCAGCCCAGGATCGCGTCGCTCGAGGCGCGCGGCTGGACGCGGACGCTCAGCACCGCGCCCTCAGGGCTGCTTCTCGCCGCCGTCGTCCCCGAGCTCGGCCGACATCGACCGGTGGTAGCGCTCGAGCGTCGCGCGGAGGTCCTCGATGAGCTGGCGCTTCATGCGGCGGAGAGCCAGGATCTCGCTCCGGAGCTTTCCTTCCTCGCTCCGCACTCCCTCGAGCAGCTTCTCACCCCGCAGCTCGGCCTCGCGCATGTGGATCTCCGACTCGCGCCGCGCGGCCGCCTTCATCTCGTCGCCGAGCCGCTGCGTGGTGACGAGCGCGTCCTGGAGCGCCTTCTCGCGCTCGCCGAGACCCTTCGAGCGCTCCTCGAACGTCGCGAGCTGTTCCTTCAGGAGCACGTTCTCCCGGAGCACCGCCTCGTAGTCGTCGGCGATGTCGTCGAGGAAGGCGTCCACCTCGTGCTTGTCGAAGCCCCGGACCAGCTTCACCGTGAACTGCTGCTGCCGGATATCCAGGGGGCTGATGCGCATCAAGACCTCCGATCCCTATCTCAGACTCAGGCCAAAGTCGCGCAGGGAATCGACCACCGACCACTCGACGAGCTTGATCACGAGCAGGACGACCACGGGCGACAGGTCGAGCCCCGTGGCGACGGTCGGCAGGCGGTAGCGGATCGGGCGGAGCACCGGCTCCGTGACACGGTAGAGGAAGCGCACCACCGGGTTGAAGGGATCCGGGCTCACCCAGGAGAGGATCGCGCGCGCGATGATGATCCAGAAATAGACCTCGAGGACCAGCTGCAGGAGCTTCGCCAGCGCGAGGACCAGATTGCTCAGGAAGAACACGTCTTCATCCTATCATCCGGGCCCCCGCCCGAGCTCACGCGACCGCTGCGTGGCGCGCTCCACGGCCTTGATGAAGGCCGTGCGAATGCCGCCCTCCTCGAGGGCGGCGAGGCCGGCGATCGTGGTGCCGCCGGGGGAGCTCACCATGTCCTTGAGCGCGCCCGGGTGGAGGCCGGTCTCGAGGAGGAGCTTGGCGGCGCCGAGCACCGTCTGGGTCGCGAGCGTCATCGCCGTGACCCGGTCGAGCCCCATCTTGACGCCGCCGTCGGCGAGCGACTCGATCACGACGGCGACGTAGGCGGGCCCGGAGCCCGAGAGTCCGGTGACGGCGTCCAGCAGGTCCTCCCCGAGCACGACCACACGCCCGACCGCGCTGAAGATCTCGCCGGCGACGTCGAGGTCGCCGGGCTCGAGGCCCTCCGCCTTGGCGATGGCCGTGACGCCCTCGAGGACGAGCGCGGGCGTGTTGGGCATGACGCGGATGAGCCGCACGTCTTTGCCCAGCCCCGCGCGGAGCCTCGGCGTCGAGACGCCCGCCGCGATCGAGATGAGGAGCTTCCGCCGCGTGACCGCGGGGGCGATCTCCTTGAGGACGTCGTCCATGATCTGGGGCTTGACCGCGAGGATCACGACATCGGCGCGGCGCACGAGCTCCCCGTTGCCGGCGGCGACCTGGATGCCGTACTGGCGGTCCAGGTCTTTGAGGCGCTCTTGCCGCACGTCGGTCGCGAAGATCGCCTCCGCGGGCACGCGGTTCGCCGCGAGCAGGCCCTTGATGAGCGCCTCGCCCATGTTCCCGGCGCCGACGAACCCGACCGTCTTGCCCTTGATCGTCATCGCTCCCCCGGCTCCTTCCCCGGCCGCGGCGGGCGCGGCCCGAAGACGGCCGTGCCGACGCGGACCATCGTCGCGCCCTCCTCGATCGCCACCTCGAAATCGCCGCTCATGCCCATCGAGAGCTCGGCGAGCCCGTGCCGCTCGCCGAGCTTGCGGAGCGTGCGGAACCACGGGCGCGCGCCCTCCGCATCGGGCGCCTCGGGCGGGATCGCCATGAGCCCGCGCACGCGCACGTGGCCGAGCGCGGCCACCGCGTCCAGCAGCGCGCCGAGCCCGTCGGGCGCCACGCCGCCCTTCTGGCCCTCTCCCGCGACGTTCACCTGCACGAGCGCCTCGACCGGGCGCCCGCGGCCGCGCGCGCGCTTGTCGAGCTCATGCGCGAGCTCGAGGCGGTCGAGCGAGTGGATCACGTCGAAGAGGTCGACGGCCTCCTTGGCCTTGTTCGTCTGCAGCTGGCCGACGAGGTGCCACGGTACCGGCCGCCCGAGCTCCGCGATCTTGGCGCGCGCCTCCTGCACGCGGTTCTCGCCGAGCGCCCGCACCCCCGCCGCGACCGCCTGGGCGATCCGCTCCGCCTCGACCGTCTTCGAGACGGCAATCAGCCGCACGTCGTCCGCACGCCGGCCCGCGCGCTCCGCCGCGCGCGCGACGCGCTCGAGGACACGCTGGAGGTTGGCACGGATGTCCTGCATGGCTGCACGGGGATTCTACGGCAGCGCGGCCACCGTGGCCAGCCGGCCCCGGTTCCCCTTGCGGTACGAGTAGAGGTCCTCCGTGCACGCCGTGCAGCGGCGCGGGTTCTCGATGCGCGCGGGATCGAGCCCCGCATGCGCCAGGAGCGTCTCGTTGGCCGCCCACAGGTCGAGCATGAAGCGGTCCCGTCCGACGGGCCGCGCCCATGCTTGCCAGCCGTCGTAGGCCGCCGAGAGCGGTCCGATCACCGGCTCGTCCACCTCGTAGCAACAGGGACCGATCGAGGGCGCGATCGCCGCGTGGAGGTGCCTGGCGCGGGCGCCGAGGGCCTCGAGCGCGACGACGGCCGCCTGCGCGGCGCCCTGCACCGTGCCGCGCCAGCCGACGTGGACCGCGCCGAGCGCCGGCACCGCCGGGTCGTAGAGCACGATCGCCAGGCAGTCGGCGGTGAAGATGGCGAGGGGCACGCCGCGCGCGGTCGTCACGAGCCCGTCGGCGATGCCCGCGAAGCCGCCGCCGGTCACGCGCGCGACCGCGGCGCCGTGGACCTGCTTGGCGTAGGCGACACGCGCCAGGTCGAGGCCGGCGCGGGCGAGCGCCGTGACGGCGTCGGCGCGGAAGGGCGGGCTCGGGTTGGCGGGCGAGATCGGCTCGGCGAACGAGAGGACACCGGGACAGTGGCGCGTCGTCGTGGCGTGGGGAACGCCGAGACGCGAGAGCGCCGCGAACGTGAAGTACGCGGGCGGCTGCCCGTGCGGGATGAGCGAGGGCTCGGGCGCGCCTCCGTCGACCACGCTAGCCACATCCCGCGGCGGCGACGTCAACCGCGTGGCGTTCGAGTCGTTGCCTGACAACACGGGTCTCCGGAGGCACGCCCGGGCCCCCGCTGACCCCGCCCGGCACCACCCGCGCTAATCGGCCTGGCGGCGGAGGAACGCGGGGACTTCCAGGTCGGCGTCGCCGAGCGCACCCTCACCCTCGGCGCGCATCTCGCCCGCGCGCCGCCGCCAGCTCCCCGCCCCCGCGCCGACGCCCACCCCTGCCCCGACCCCCGCGGCCGGGCTCGAGCGCGGCACGCGCGGCAGGTCCAGCACCTTGCCGTTGCTGCTCTGCGTCTCCTTCTTCTCCGAGAAGCCGGTCGCGATCACGGTCATCCGGACCTCGTCGCCCATGTTTGGATCGATGACCGCGCCGAAGATGATGTTCGCGTCCTCGTGCGCGGCCTCCTGGACGATGCGCGCCGCCTCCTCGACCTCGTGGATCGAGAGGTCGGAGCCGCCCGTGAAGTTGATGAGGATGCCGCGCGCGCCCTGGATGGACGTGTCGTCCAGCAATGGGCTGGCGACCGCCTTCTGTGCGGCGTCGAGCGCGCGGTGCTCGCCCTTGCCCGTGCCCGTGCCCATCATCGCGAGCCCCATGCTCGACATGATCGTGCGCACGTCGGCGAAGTCGAGGTTGACGAGCCCGGGGACGAGGATCAGGTCGGAGATGCCCTGCACCGCCTGCTGGAGCACCGAGTCGGCGACGCGGAAGGCGTCGATGAGCGGCGTGCCGCGGTCCACGACGGCCAGCAGGCGCTGGTTCGGGATCGTGATGAGCGTGTCCACGACGCAGCGGAGCGCCTCGAGGCCGGCGTCGGCCTGCTGGGCGCGCCGCCGCCCCTCGAACGTGAACGGCTTGGTGACGACGGCGACGGTGAGGATCCCCAGGTCCTTCGCCAGCGACGCGACGACGGGCGCGGCGCCGGTCCCGGTGCCGCCGCCGAGGCCCGCCGTGATGAAGACCATGTCCGCGCCGCTGAGCAGGCGCGTGATCTGCTCCGGATCCTCCTGCGCCGCCTCACGGCCGATCTCCGGGTTCGAGCCGGCGCCGAGCCCCTTCGTCAGCTTCGCGCCGAGCTGGAGGCGGACGGGCGCGGGCGAGGCGTGGAGCGCCTGCACGTCGGTGTTCGCCACGATGAACTCGACGCCGGTGAAGTGCGCCGCCATCATCCGGCTCACGGCGTTGCCCCCGCCGCCGCCGAGGCCGATGACCTTGATCTTCGCCGCCTGCGGCACCTCGTCGAGCTCGAAGAGCGGGCGCCGTCCACGATCTCGTTCCATGGGGTCCTCCTGTGAGTGTTTGCGGCGGGACCGTCTGCCCCGCCGGCGCGCCCGAGCCACCTCGCTCGGAAACAGTGTTGGTTGGACTCCTCCTCGACCCCGTCTACGTCTAGAGGATGTCATTCAAGATGCCGGTCAGCCCGCGCGCGAGCCGCGCGAGCGGGTTGCCGCCGTCGACCGTCTGCGCGGCGACGCCCTGCGGGCGGGCGCGCAGTCCCTGGAGGGCGAGCCCGACCGCCGTCGCGTACACCGGGCTCCGGATCACGTCGACGAGCCCGCGCACCCCGAGCGGCACGCCGCGGCGCACGGGCTGGTCGAACACGCCCTCGGCGAGCTCCGGCACGCCCTCCAGGATCGAGGTCCCGCCGGTGACGACGACGCCGGCCGTCGACGCGTCCTGGAAGCCGGCGCGGGCGAGCTCGCGCGCCACGAGCGTGAGGATCTCCTCCACGCGTGGCTGGATGATCTCCGAGAGCACCTGGCGGGAGAGCTGCCGGGGCTTGCGGCCGCCGACCGAGGGCACGTCGACCGTCTCCTCGGCGGGCACGAGGGCCGTGACCGCGCAGCCGTAGCGCTTCTTCATCTCCTCGGCGTCCGCCATCGGCGTACGCAGACCGATCGCGATGTCGTTCGTGATGTGGTCGCCGCCGAGCGGCAGGATCGCCGTGTGCCAGACGGCGCCGTTCCGATAGAGCGCGACATCGGTCGTCCCGCCGCCGATGTCGATGACGAGGACGCCCAGCTCTTTCTCATCCTCGTACAGGACCGCCTCGCCGGACGCGAGCGGCTCGAGCACGATGTCGTGGACGGCCAGGCCGGCCCGATTCACCGAGCGCACCACGTTCTGCACGGACGTCACCGCGCCGGTGACGATGTGCACCTCGACCTCGAGCCGGACGCCCGTCATGCCGATCGGCTCACGGATCCCGTCGCCGTCGTCCACGATGAAATTCTGGGGCAGGACGTGGATGATCTCGCGATCCTGCGGCAGGCTGATCGCGCGCGCGGCCTCGACCGCGCGCTCGACGTCCGTCTCGCTCACCTCGCGGTCCTTGCCGGAGACGGCCACGACGCCGCGGCTGTTGACGCCGCGGATGTGGCCGCCGGCGATGCCGGCGTAGACGCCTGAGACCTCGACGCCCGCCATCTGCTCGGCCTCGCCGACGGCCGCCCGGATCGCCTCCACGGTCGAGTCGATGTTGACGACGATGCCACGGCGGAGGCCGCGCGAGGGCGCGCTGCCGACGCCGACGACGTCGAGGCCGACCGACCGGACCGGCTGGCCGATGATGGCGCAGATCTTCGTGGTGCCGACGTCGAGGCCGACGACGAGGTCCGGCGCCTTGGCGCGTCTCACCAGGCGCCTCCCCGCCGCAGGACCACCTGGTCGCGGAACCGGAGGTCCACCGTGCGGATGTCCTCCGTCACGGCCTGGGCGAGCACGCCCTCGAGGCGCGCCAGCCGCTCCTCCCAGTCCTCGGTGCCGAGGCGCACCTCGACGCCGTCCGCCGTGTAGAGGACCGGGCCGTCCTTCCGGCTCATGTCGATCTCGGAGATCTCGGCCGTGAGGCTGCTGCCGCTCCGGAGCAGCGCCTTGATCAGCGCGATCGCCGCCTGCGCCTTCGGTCCGGGCGCCCGGCGCAGCGAGGCGAGCTCCTGCTCCGAGAGCCCGCTGACGACGGGCACCTCGGGGACGACCGCTTGCGGGGCGAGCCCGAGGAGCCGGCCCTCCTCGTCGAGCCAGTGGAGGCGGCTGCCGTGGACGAGCGTGAAGGGCCGCCGCTCCTCGACGCTGATCACGACGCGATTCGGGAACTCGCGGACGACGTCGGCCCGCCGGACTTCCGGCAGCGCCGTCACGCGGCCGGCGACGGCGTGCGTGTCGAGGCCGAGGATGCTGGCGCCCGGCGTGATCGAGGCCGCGGCCAGGATCTGCGCGACCGGCAGGCGCGAGGCGCCGCGCACCTCCACGCTCGCGACCGCGAGCCGCGGCGTCGTCAGGAGCCAGCGGGTGCCGAGCGCCGCGCCGGCGCCGAGCAGGACGACCAGCGCGGCGACGGGCAGGACCCGGACGACCCGGCGCAGTCGGCGCCGCCGACGCGACCCGCGGCCGATCCGCTGGCCGGCGACGAACGTCGAGCGCTCCCCGAGGTCGCGCAGCGTCGCGGGGCGGGCTCTCGGCGAGACGAGACCGCTCGGCATCCTATTCCCCGATGCTCCGGATCTCGGGCTCGAGCGTCAGGCCGAAGTGGGCCTGCACGCGCTCCCGCGTGAGGTCCATCAGCGCCACGATGTCGCCCGCCGTCGCGCCGCCCCGGTTCACGATGAAGTTGGCGTGCTTGGAGGAGATCTCCGCGCCGTTGATCCGCTTGCCCTTGAGCCCGCTCTTCTCGATGAGCCGGGCCGCGACCTCGCCCTGCGGGTTCTTCCAGACGCAGCCGGCCGACGCGAGCGCGAGCGGCTGGGTCGCCTTCTTCTGCTTCAGGCGTACCTTGATGTCTTTCTGGATCTCACCGAGCGGCCGGCGCGTGAGGCGGAGCCGGCAGCCGATCAGCACCGAGCCCGCCGGCGGATGGAAGGTGCTGAAGGTGAACGTGCCGGTGGCGGGCTTGAACTCGCCGAGCGAGCCGTCCGGGTGCAGAAAGTACACCGCGCTCACGAAGTCGCCGATCCAGCCGTCCGGCGTGCCCGCGTTCATGGCGAGCGCGCCGCCGACCGTGGCCGGGATCCCGACCAGGCACTCGATGCCGCCGAGGTTCGCCGCCGCCGCCTCGCGGATGAGCGCCGAGAGGCTCACGCCGGCGCCCGCGAGCGCCTCCTCGCCGTGGAACTCGGCGCGCCCCAGGCAGCCCTCGAGGCGCAGCACGACGCCGCGGACGCCGCGGTCCTTCACGAGCAGGTTGTTGCCGCCGCCGATCACCGCCACGGGCAGCTGCTCGCGGTCGGCGAAGAGCAGGGCGTGCCGGATGTCATCCACGTCCTGCGGGACCACGAAGATGTCGGCGGGGCCGCCAATGCGCAGCGAGGTATGGAAGCTCAGGGGCTCCTTGAACCGGACTTCCCCCCGGATCTCTCCTAGCATTAAGCCCTCCCGCCGCGAGAGTCGGCATCGATATGTTTCAGCAGCTCCGGACCGAGCTGGCTCACGTCGCCGGCGCCGAGCGTCAGCACGAGGTCGCCCGGTCGCGTGATCTCGGTCAGGTGGTCGAGCACGCGCGTCCGGTCGCTGCCGAGGTAGATGACGTTCCTGTGCCCGTGGGCGCGGATCCCCTCGGCGAGGTCCTCGCCGGTGACGCCGGGGATCGGGGCCTCGCCGGCGGGATAGATGTCCATCACGATCAGCACGTCCGTCTGGTTGAAGGCCGTCAGGAACTCCTGTCGGAGGTGCTGGGTCCGCGTGTAGCGGTGCGGCTGGAACACCGTCACGACCCGGCACTCGAACCCGGCCTTGGCGGCGGCCAGGGTCGCCCGGATCTCGGCGGGATGGTGGCCGTAGTCGTCCACCACGGTCACGCCGCGCGCGCGGCCGCGGATCTGGAAACGGCGCTGGACGCCGGTGAAGCCGGCGAGCGCCTTCTGGATCGTCACGAACGGGATCTCGAGGTCGAGGCCCACGCCGAGCGCGGCGAGGGCGTTGAGCACGTTGTGGCGGCCGGGGATCTGGAGCGTGCACTCGCCGAGCAGGCTCCCGCGCTGGAAGACCTCGAAGCGGCTCGTCATCCCCGAGAGGTGCAGGCGGCGCGCGACGAGGTCGGCGCCCGACTCGAGGCCGTAGGTGATGATGCGCTTCTCGAGTCGGGGCATGAGCATCTGGATGTTGGGCTGGTCGAGGCAGAGGACCGCGGACCCGTAGAACGGCACCTTGTTGACGAAGGCCACGAAGGCCTCGCGGATCGCCTCGAGCGAGCCGTAGTAGTCGAGGTGCTCGGCGTCGATGGTCGTCACGACCGCGATCGTCGGCGCGAGCTTGAGGAACGAGCCGTCGGACTCGTCGGCCTCGGCCACGAGGTACTCCCCCTGGCCGAGCCGCGCGTTGGAGCCGAGGTTCGTGACGCGCCCGCCGACGACGATGGTCGGGTCGTAGCGCCCCTCGGCGAGGACGACGCCGACGAGCGACGTGGTCGTGGTCTTGCCGTGGGTGCCGGCGACCGCGATGCCGTACTTGAGACGCATCAGCTCCGCGAGCATCTCGGCGCGCGGGATCGTCGGGATCGCGCGCTGGCGCGCCGCCTGCACCTCGACGTTCTCGCGCGCGACGGCCGAGGAGTAGACGACCACGTGCGCGCCTTCCAGGTGCGACGCGTCGTGCCCGACGTAGACCTTCGCCCCGAGCTGCTCGAGCCGCTCGACGGTCTCGTTCCGTCGCTGATCGGAGCCGGTCACCCGGTACCCGAGGTTCAAGAGGATCTCGGCGATGCCCGACATGCCGACGCCCCCGATCCCCACGAAGTGGATCTGCTGGTAGCGCTTAAACATCGGCCTGCTGGGAGATGTTCAGCAGCACGCCGGTCGCGAGCATCGTGACGAGCAGGGCCGAGCCGCCGAAGGAGATGAAGGGCAGCGGCAGCCCCTTCGTCGGCAGCATGCCGGTCACGACCCCGAGGTTCACGAGCGTCTCAGTCGCGATGAGCACCGTGATCCCGAGCGCCAGGTACGCGCCGAACGGGTCGGGCGCCCGCAGCCCGACGCGGAGCCCCCGCCAGACGAGCACGGTAAAGAGGCCCACGACCGCCGCGGCCCCGACGAAGCCGAGCTCCTCCCCGATGATCGCGAAGATGAAATCGGTGTGCGACTCCGGCAGGTAGAAGAGCTTCTGCGTCGAGCCGCCGATGCCCTGCCCGAGGAGGCCGCCGTTGCCGAGCGCCAGCCAGGACTGGATGATCTGGAACCCGCTGCCGCGCGGGTCGGCCCACGGGTCCATGAACGCGGTGATCCGCCGGAGCCGGTAGGGCGCCGCCCAGATCACGAGCGCCAGGAGCGGCACCGCCGGGGCGAGGACCAGGGCCAGGTGCAGGGGGCGCACGCCCGCCAGGAACAGGAGCGAGAACGTGAGCGCGAGCAGCGTGAGGCAGTTCCCCAGGTCGGGCTGCGCCAGGACGAGCGCCGCCAGCGCGCCCGCCACGGCGAGGGGCGTGAGCAAGCCCTGCCGGAGGCCGCCGAGCGCGTCGCGCCGCTTCGCGAGGAACGCGGCCAGGTAGACGACCAGCGCGAGCTTCGCGAGCTCCGCGGGCTGGAACGACACCGGGCCGAGCCGGATCCAGCGGCGCGTGCCGTTGATCGCCTGGCCGATCGGCGGGATCAGCACGAGGATCAGCAACGCCCCGGCCGCGATCAGGAGCGGCAGCACCCAGCCCTCGAGCCGCCGGTAGTCGAGGCGCAGCATGACCCAGAGGCACCCCGCACCGAGGAGCGCCCAGAAGAGCTGCTTCTTCAGGAAGAAGTACGGGTCGCCGAAGCGGTCGGCCGCGACGATCGCGCTCGCGGAGTAAACCATGACCACGCCGATCGAGAGCAGCACGACGGCCACGCCGAAGAGCCACGCGTCGGGCGCGAGCTTGCGCGGCATCAGTCCAGCCGCTCCACGAGCTTCCGGAAGACGTCGCCGCGGTGCTCGAAGTTGTCGAACATGTCGAACGAGGCGCAGGCGGGCGACAGGAGCACCACGTCGCCCGGCTCGGCGAGGCGTCGCGCCGCGTCGACGGCCGCCTCCATGGACGGACTCGCCGTCACCGGGATCGACGCGGCCCCGAGCGCGGCCGCGAGCGTCGGTCCGTCCTCGCCGATCACGAGCGCGTGCCGGACACGCCCGCGCGCAGCGGCGGCGAGCGGTGCCCAGTCCTGCCCCTTGCCCTTGCCGCCCGCGATCAGCACGATCGGCTCGGTGAAGCTCTCGAGCGCCTTCAGCGTGGACGCGACGTTTGTGCCCTTGGAGTCGTTGTAATAGTGGACGCCGCGCAAGCCGCGCACGTGCTCGATCCGGTGCGCGACGCCGCGGAACTTGCCGATGCCGCGCCGGATCGTGCCCGGCGCGATCCCCGCCCAGAGCGCGCACGCCGTGGCGGCCAGCACGTTCTCGACGTTGTGGGCGCCGCGGAGGACAATCTCGCCGACCGGGCAGATCTCCTCGACGTGGCCGTTGAGCCGCGCGGCGACCCAGGCGTCCTGGACGAAGACGCCGTGCTCGAGCGGACGGAG
>QHSZ01000322.1 GCA_003220595.1 Candidatus Rokuibacteriota bacterium
CGCTGGAGATCCTGATCCACGACAAGCCGCGACGTGACGCCCTCGGGCGCGCCGCGCTGACACGCGCGCGCGAGCGGTTCTCCGCGGAGGTCATCGTGCCGCGCTACGAAGCGCTCTACCGCCGGTTGTGCCGGTGACGGCCCACGCACGCGCGCGTGGGTCGGTCACCTTGACCAGAAGTGAACGCTGTGGGATGAATCTCGCCGGGAGGCGACCATGAAAACCCTGACCTATGCGTGCGTTGTATTCTTCGCCGCCATCGCAGCCGCCGCGCCCTCGTGGCTCGCGGCCCAGACGCCGGCGCCGAGCCTGGCCAAGGAGCTCGCGGCGACCTTCCAGCGCGCCGCCACCGAGATCCTCGACGTTGCAGAAGTGATGCCCGCCGAGAAGTACGGCTTCAAGCCGGCGCCCGAGATCTCGAGCTTTGGGGACCAGCTCGTGCACGTCGCCGGTGTCTGCCAGCGCTTCATCGACGGCGCCAAGGGCACCAAGACGGAAGCCGCCCATCACGGCGCGATGGCGAAGCCCGAAATCATCGGCCTGCTGAAGAAGACGTTCCAGAGCGCGCAGGAGATGCTCACGCCGCTGACCGATGCCCAGCTCCTCGAGCCCGTGAAGTTCCCGTTCGGCGACCG
This sequence comes from Candidatus Rokuibacteriota bacterium, assembly GCA_003220595.1. GTDB lineage: Bacteria > Methylomirabilota > Methylomirabilia > Rokubacteriales > CSP1-6 > AR19. Next base: position 636 of record QHSZ01000322.1, read on the forward strand.
CACGGTCACCCGCGCCACGTTCTGGCAGGGCCCGCTGTACCAGATCCGCAACCACCACGGCCAGCTCGTGGTCTATCTGCGGATGAACGGGATCGTGCCGCCGACGACCGCGCGCCGATAGCTCCGCGTCAGTCTGCGTGCTCTCCAGGGGGCACCCGAGCCGCGTCAATGTCGATTTCGGCCGGCCTGGTTCGACGTGTAACGTGTAAGTGGAGGTAGAGTCCGGCGGGAGTGGCATGCCGGACGAGAAAGGGAGGACATCCATGGGAGCGAAGACGGAGGCACTGGCCAAGCAGTTCGAGGGGAAGGCCCGGGACGCCGTGGCGACGCTGCAGAAGCTTGGCGACGCGGACTGGAAGAAGGTGACCGCGGCGGAGAAATGGACGGTGGGCGTGACCGCGCACCATCTGGCCGGGGGGCTGGAGGCGGTGGCGGGCATCGTGACCGGCATCGTCGCCGGGGGCCCGTCACACGGCAACTTCACGCGGGCCATGCTGGACCAGATGAACGCCCAGCATGCAAAGGAGCACGCCGGCTGCACGCGGGCGGAGACGCTCGCGCTCTTTCAGAAGGGTGCGGCAACGGCGTCTGCGGTGGTCCGGGGCCTGCACGACGATCAGCTGGCGAAGAGCGGAACCGTGTTCACCGACGTGCCACCGATGACGGCCGAGCAGCTCATCATGCGCGGCCTGCTCGGCCACATTGACGAGCACATGGGAAGCATCAGGAAAACCGTGGGCGGGTGACGCGAATCGCCCCGGCATACGGCTGACGTTGGGTGCTGCCGGGTCGAAGCCGTACGCGCTCGATGACAATTCAGGCGGCATTTCGCTCCGGGATTTGCCCACGAGGGCAAACCTGAACCGCCTATGGGGCTGCCGGCGGCGAAGCCGCGCGCCGCCGCGGCCCTCGCGGCTCGATGACCCGAGAGGCACGGATCATCGGTCGAGTCAAATCGACGACTGTTGCAGACGTCTCCACATTATGAATGCATCCACCGAACGGATGTGAGCCGCCAGCCGGGCCCCTGGCGGCATTGACTCGAGATATTTCAGAATGTGCTTGTGGGCCGCAGGGGCGCCCATGAACAACTGCTCCTCCATCTCATGCAGTTGGCGGCGGTCAATTCCCCGTTCCCGCAACGCGGTGTCTAACGACGCTTGGAACGCATCGTCCGACGGTGCATCGCCTGACGCGCCAGCGTCACGGCGCAGCCGCGCCAAATCCGCCAGGAAGCTTGCCATGTGCGCATGCGCCTGCACCTCAGCTTCCGGCGATAGCCCCATCAACGTCCGCGATTCCAATACATCCAACAACTCTGCGCCAGCAGTACCAGCAAACAAGAGTTCGCCCTCCGCCTGAGCGGCATTCAACAGCGCCTGAGCGTCGTCTAGCGACGCCCCGCGTTCCACGATTCCCTTAGCAACGCTGGCGCGAAATGCCACGTCAATGTCATCAGCGCCTTTGGCGTTAGCCCCTTCGGGCAATTCATCAGCCATTCTGATCCTCCGCCGCTATTGCGGCCACATACTAGACTCGTTCCATGGCGCATAATAAGAAGTTCGGCTGGTCTTCTCGAAAGCCGCGTCCGCTCACACCGCTGGCGCCCTTCTTCTTCGTGGGGCGGTAATGATACAGGGCCTAGCGGCGATTGCTAGGCCCTTTCTTTTCGTTCTGTTGGTTGAATGGCGGGCTCGACGGGATTTGAACCCGCGACCTCTGGATTGACAGTCCAGTGTGCTAACCAGGCTGCACCACGAGCCCGTATCGAATTTTCCAAGAGCGTGGCGGAAGAGGCCCGATCATACCACGGAGATCCGTGGAGGGGGCCGCGACGGCCCCCTCCGTCCTTCCGAAGCGACTACGACTCGATGATCTTCCTGGCGTCCCCGGTCAGCTCCAGGATGTGCAGCCCGGTGTTGGCGCGATCGACGGCGTAGATCAGGCCGCGGTCGTCGACCTCGACGTTGTTGGTCTGGATCGCGATCTTGCAGATCTCCTGCCCTCCGATCGTCGCGCATCGCTGGTCGGTGTTGGCCGTGGTGGCCGGGACATAGAACCCGGCCTCGCGGGGGCTCCACGGCTCCCGGATATCGATCGCCCGGACGCCCGCGTTGAACCAGGAGACGAAGACGAGCTTGCCGTAGAAAACCTCCGTGAACGACTCGTTGCTGGCGTGGGAGCCGAAGCGGCCACCGCGGCTGCAGAAGTTCTCGCTGGCCTCGGGGACCTGGAAGTTCGCGACCCCCATCGGCCTGGCCTCGCTCCCGGTCGCGATCGTGACGTCCACCACGTAGACCAGCTGCCGATTCTGCTCGCACACGCCGTTCGCGGTGTTTCCGCCGGCCTCGTTCACCAGGATGACGAGGTCGCGGGGCGCATTGCCAGGGGCTGCGTTTCTTCCGAACTCTGGCACCGGTTGCTGGAGCACCGGGAAGGTGGTGTGGGCACCCATGGTGGGCGAGGTGTCCATTCGGCCGATTTGCGGGCAGAGCAAGTCAGCCGCCGTCGGCCGTTTGCGGTAGTTGGCCGAGGGTGGCGTGGAGCACAGCGTCGGATCGAGCAGCTTCCGGCGGTCGACGACTTGCATGATACCGTCCGACCCGGTCCCGTGACCGGCATAGATACGATCGCTGATCCCCCTGATGCCCGGCGGCGGGCCGGTGGAGATCATTCCGTGAACGCCCGTCGGGACCGCGCCAGACGAGCCGGGCTCCTGGCCGCTCAAGCCGTAGTTGCGGACGAACACCGGGGCGG
>QHSZ01000159.1 GCA_003220595.1 Candidatus Rokuibacteriota bacterium
ACCTCAATGAGGTCCTGGGGGCCGCGCTCAAGCTCCAGGCGCCCGAATTCGAGCTCAACCGGATCCGGGTCGTCACGGCCCTCGACCCCTTGCCGAGGGTCTGGGCCGACCCGCATCAGCTTCAGCAGGTGTTCCTGAATCTTTTCAGCAACGCCACTCATGCCATGAAGTCTACGGCGCGGGACTTGGTCCTTCGCGTCCTCTCGACGGCGCACGACGGCGGGGTCTCGATCGTGGTGGAGGACAACGGAACCGGCGTCCCGCCCGAGTACCTCGGCCGGGTCTTCGACCCGTTCTTCACGACGAAGGGAGTCGGCGAGGGCACCGGGCTCGGGCTCAGCCTCTCCATCGGCATCGTCGAAGCCCACGGGGGACGCATGTCAGTCGAGAACGTACCGTCCACGGGCGCGCGGTTCACGATCCGCCTGCCCCTCGGTCAACGGGCCGAGGTCGACGACGCGCCGATGGCGTCGGCCGTGTCCACTCGGAGCGCCCGGATCCTCGTGGTGGAGGACGAAGCGGCGCTGCGCGGCATCCTCGTCGACATCTTCACGGCCGCGGGTCATCGGGCGGCGGAGGCGGGGACGGGTCGGGCAGCGATCGGCCTCCTCGAGCACGAGACGTACGACGCGGTGGTGCTCGATCTCATGCTGCCCGAGATCGACGGTCACGGGGTCTGGCAGTGGATCCTCACCCATCGTCCGTTGCTGACCGACCGCGTGATCTTCATGACGGGCGACACGCTGAGCGCGGGGTCTCAGCAGTTCCTTGAGGGAACCGGCCGACCGGTCCTCGACAAGCCCCTGGCGATGGACCGCCTCGGTCAGATGGTCGATGCGGTGCTTGTCGGAGACGCCGAGGTCGAATGCGCTTCCTGACCACGGGGCACATCGCGTCCTTGTGTCAGGTGACGATCCCGACGATCAAGCGGTGGATCCGGGAGGGACATCTGGCGGCCTTCAAGACCGCGGGCGGTCACTTCCGCGTGACCGAAGACGTGTTCGAACGTTTCCGATCCTCACTCAACATGCCTCCGACGGCGATCGGTGAAGAGGAGTCGCCGCGCCTCCTCATCGTCGACGACGATCCGAAGCTCCTCAACACGCTGGCCGAGATCCTGCGTCTGGACCAACGATACAAGGTGGACACCGCGCAGGATGGCTACGAGGGCCTCATCAAGGTCGGCACCTTCCGGCCTCACCTCCTGATCCTCGACATCTTCATGCCGGGCCTCGACGGTTTCCATGTCTGCCGCAAGGTCAAAGAGGACCCGGCCACGCGGCCGACGAAGATTCTCGTGATCACGGGTCACGTCGAAGGGGGTGCGCGCGAGCACAGTCTCGTAGCCGGCGCCGACGCGTTCCTCGAAAAGCCGCTGCAGTGGTCCACGCTCAAGACCGAGGTCGACCGCCTCGTCTCGGAGGCCCATTGGGGGTCGCCCGCGACACGGTCTTCACGATCGACCCAGAGGGGTAAAGGAGAAACGACATGAGGGTGACAAAGTTCTCGATTGTGCGCGCGCGCGCGACCATGGTGGTCGCCATGCTTCTGATTCTGGCGCTCCCCGCGGTCGCCGTCGCCGGGCTTCTCGGCGGGCTGTTGGGCGTCGTTGGCGGCGTGGTCGGAGGGGTCGTGGGAGTGCTGGCGCCGCCGGTGTCCGGCCCCGGCCCCTTCGTCCTGCGCTTCGAGCCGACGCCCAACCTGTACGCGATCCCGAACGGCACGCAGGCCGCGGTCCGGCCGAACTACGCGAGCGCCACGATGCAGATCGGCGTCTCCAATGGGCGCACGGACCTGCAGTTCTCCGTGCGTAACCTGCGTCCGAGGACGATCTACACGATCTGGACCGTGTTCTACCCGCTGGCATGGCCGATCGTGTTCCCGACCGGCAGCATCAAACCAGCCTTGGACCCGAATTTCCCGCAAGGGCCGCCAGGTTACTACATCGACGGAGGCGTAGTGGCGCCGACGGCCTCGCTGTCAGCGCAGTTCACCAATGGAATGGGACTCGATCCGGGCGTCACCTTCGTCACCGATGACTGGGGCAACGGACAGGTTCGCGTCACATTGGACTACAACATCCTCGGGAACACGCACGACGACGGGTCGCCCGTGGGGAACAAGTCCATCGTCACGCAGTGCGTGGTCGATAGCCCAGGACCCCAAAGTGGCCCCTGCCCCTCGACGAGCGCGATTCAGCGGGTGACGACCACCTGGCTCAGGAAGTACATCGCCCAGGTCCCCGCGGCCGACCGCGCCAGCCTGTGCGCGAACTACAATTCCTCGGATCCGTCCAGCATCTACTGGCAGTGCATCGACCCCGCGACGGTGGACCCCCAGACCGGTAACGGTCTGCCGCGGGTGTGGCGGTTCCCCTTCGATCACTTCCGCCTTGCCGCCCATCCCGACGGACTGACGCACGGGTTCATCGGCGGTAACGAGGCCGAGCACGTCATCGACATGGTGGGCCGACGGTGCCACCTCACGAACACGTGCCCCTAGTCGGGCCACGGGCCGAGCGGCGCAGCTGTACGGAGAGCCGCGCGGCGGCGCGAACTGAACAAAGCGCAAGTGGAGGGTGATCTCGGCGTCGCCTGATTTCCGGTCGAGGGCCGTCGGTGCCCTGCTACGATACCCCGGGACGTGGCAGAACTACGGCGCAGGGGCCCTCGACCGGATCGGGCGGCGTCTCCCTGGGGGCTCGGGGGGCTCTCGGTTGCGCGGCTCGCCCAGCGCGTCTACCGGCGGCTCTGGGAGGACGAGATCCTCGACCGGGCCGCCGGCCTCTCGTACTACTTCTCCTTCGCGCTCTTCCCCACCCTGCTCTTCCTGACCGCGCTGCTCGGCCTGCTGCCCTTCCCCGACGCGATGAGCCGGCTCCTCGGCTACGCCGATCGCGTGCTCCCGCCGGACGCGGCGTCGCTCCTCAGAAAGACGCTCGCCGAGATCGTGACCGGGGCGAGCGGGAGCCTGCTCTCCCTGGGCGTGCTGGCCGCGCTGTGGGCCGCGTCGAGCGGGATGCTCTCGATCATGACGGCGCTGAACGTCGCCTATCGGGTCGTGGAGCACCGCCCGTGGTGGCGCATCCGTCTCACCGCGCTCGCGCTGACGTGCGGCTTCTCGGCGTTCGCCCTGGTCGGGCTCTTGCTCCTGGTCTTCGGCGGGGGCATCGGCAGGGTCGTGGCAGGCGGGATCGGTCTCGGCGGCGCGTTCACGCTCACCTGGGCCGTGCTCCAGTGGCCGGCCGCGATCCTCCTCGTCGTGACGGCGTTGTCGCTCGTCTACTGGCTGGCCCCCGCCGCCGGCCGGCGGTGGTACTGGATCACGCCGGGCTCGATCTTCGCTGTGCTCACCTGGCTGCTGATGTCCTTGGGGCTCCGCGTTTACGTCGCGCTGGTCGGCAACTACAACGCGACGTACGGCTCGATCGGTGGCGTCATCCTCTTGATGCTCTGGCTCTATCTGAGCGGCGTCGCGCTCCTGATCGGGGCCGAGATCAACTCGGCGGTCGAGCGCGCCGCGGCCGAGCCGACCGCGGTGCCCTGACCGCCGCGCATTTTAGTTCCTCAGGCGCCCCCGGCGCTCAGCTCGCGCGGCCACCGAGCCATGAACAGCTCGCCTCGCGCCGCGGCGGCGCTCAGCTCGCGCGGCCACCCATCAGCGGGGGGAAGATCGCGACGGTGTCGCCGGGCGCGAGCCGCTGGCCGGGTTCCGCGTCCCGTCCGTTCACGAGCACGACACGGGTCATCTCGGCGGGGATGCCGAGGCTGCGGGCGACCTCGTCCACGGTCGCGCCCTCCGCGAGGTCGAGCGTCGCGGCGCCGTCCGGCCGGGGTGTGGGCAGGTAGCCGAGGAACGAGGCGAAGAGCCTGACTTCGACCTTCAGCGCAGCCCGGCGACGCGCAGGCGATCGCCGGGGCGGATCAGGCCCTGCTTCTGGAGGCTGTTCCAGCGGAGGAGATCGCTGACCGCGATGCCGTGCTGCTTGGCGATCGAGCCCACGGTCTCGTTCGGGCGTACGACGTGGATCGAGGGGCGCCTCGCCAGCGCGGCGACGACGTCATCGCGTCCCCCCACCGGCACCCTGAGCTCCCACGTCGTCCCGGGCGGCGTCACGCCTCGGACGAGGACCGGATTCAGCGCGCGCAGGGTCTCGAACGGGACTCCGGCTTCCACCGCGAGCCGACGGAGATCGGTCGAGGGCGGCACGCTGACTCGCTCGTGGTCGGGGCCGGTGGACTCCCCCGTCTCAAACCCGTACTGCTCCGGGTTCCGGCCGATGAGGGTGGCCGCCTGGATGGCCGGGACGAACTCCTTCGTCTCCCGGCGGAGGAACCTCGTCCGGTTGATGACCCAGAAGTCCGAGGAGCCTGCCCCGCGCACCGCCCGGTTCATGGATCCCCCGCCCGCGTTGTAGGCTGCCTGGGCGAGCGGCCACGAGCCGAACTGCGCGTAGAGATCGCGGAGGTACTCGGCCGCAGCCACCGTGGACTTCTCGGGATCGAGGCGCTCGTCCACCCAGCGGTCGACACGCAGGCCGTAGCCGCGGGCCGTCTTGGCCATGAACTGCCAGAGTCCCTTCGCGCCGACGCGTGAGACAGCCTGCGGGTTGAAGCCGCTCTCGATCATCACCGTGAACGCGAGATCGGTCGGCAGGCCACGCCCACGCAGCGTCTCGCGGATCATCTCGATGTACCTGCCGGAGCGGCTCATCCAGCTCTCGACGATGGGGCGGTGGGTGCCCGTGAAGCGATCGAGGAAGTACTGCACCTGGTCGTTCAGCGTGACCTCATACTCGGGGAGCTCGCGCACCGGGACCACCTGAAGCCGCGCCGACTCGGCGAACGCGTCCGCCCAGGGGTCCATGTCCGGAATCTCCTCCGGTTGGGCCACCGGGGTCTCGGAACCGGGCGGGTCGATCTTCGGTTCCACTGTCAGGTCGGGGCGTTCGACCGCCTCGGGCGCAGAGGGGACGGCTGCGAACTCGAGGGAGGCTGGATCACGGAAATACGACTGCGCGGCGGCGGGCGCGCCCGACACCGAAAGGCCCAGAAGACCCAGGACCGTTAGAAGGAACCGGATTCGAATCGACATAGCGGAAGGAAACGTCACTCTCATTCGTATCACGCGGGTCCGGGGCCGGTCAACCCGCCCGCGTGAGATCAGGATAAGATTGTGTTTCCACCAATTTTCCTGAATACTTAGAGCCAGAATAAATACCGGCGCATGGTCGTCGGACGGGTAACAGGCGGGATCGACCCAACCCTTAACCCGAGACGGAGGAGTGACGCACGTGAAGAAGCTTCTGGCTCTCCTAGTAGCGGTCGTGTTCGTGGTCGGCTCGGCCGGGTCTGCTCTGGCGCAGACCCCGACTCCGGCGGTACCGGAAAAGAAGGCAGACTATCCTGCCGAGAAGAAGATGCCGGTCAAGCACGCCCACGGCACGGTGAAGTCGGTCACGGCCGACGGCGTGGTGGTAGCGGGCAAGCAGAAGAAGAAGGAGGTCGAGTGGACCTTCGCCGTCGACCCCAAGACGGCCATCAAGAAGGGCAGCAAGTCCATCACGACCTCCGACCTCAAGGCTGGCGACATGGTCCACGTCCGGTACATGGACGCCAACGGCAAGGCCGTCGCCCAGGGCATCACCGTGCAGGGCGGTATGGCGAAGGGTATGGCGAAGACGGACGAGGGCAAGCCGGCTGAGAAGAAGTAGCTGGACGCTCCGCTGGACGTCGGCTCAGGGGCCGGCGTCCAGCACCCGGTCCTCCACGATCCCCGTGAACCACACATTCCGGTCGCTGAGATCAAGAGTTTCCAACCCGCCGCCGGCGAGGGTCAGCTCCCGCAGCCAGATCGACACCGCGTAGTAGCCCACGAGCCTCTGCCGCGGGACGAAGACCTCACGCCCCCGCGATCTTGTCTTGGGAGACGACCGGGCCTCGAACACCGAGCGCGTGGCGATCAGTAGCCACGAGCCCGCCGGCAGGCCGGCCATCGAGAAGGCGCCGCCCCCGTCCACGACCGTGGTCCGAACAAAGTCGGGGACACCGAGTTCCCAGAGCCGCTGTTCGTAGGCCTCGCGCGCCTGGCGGAGCGCCGTCGCCGCGGACCCGAAGGCGCGCTCGGAGTCCCGGGCGTGCGTCTTGATCTCCTCGAGTCGGCCGACGAGCGCGGCCGAGCGGGGCAGGAGCACGACGACGGTTCCGCCGAGCGGGTGCTCGGCTCCATCCGGCGTCCGCCGCTCGGTGTACGCCCGGCCGCTCACGGTGCCGACGGCCCCCGCGGCCTCGGCCTTCCGATAGGCCGCCAGGTCTGCGTCGAGACCCTGCGCCGCCGCCAGGCCCGCGAGCCCGAGGATCACCGCGAGGGCGCGCACCGTCACGGTGACGGGCCCCGCGCCTGCCGCGTACGCCAGCGGTCGTGCACCCAGAGCCACTGCTCGGGCGTCGCGTGGACGGCTGCCTCGATCGTCTCCGTGCACCGCCGCGTCAGCTCGAGCAGGGCGTCTCCGTCCGAGGGAGCGGGTGCCGGCAGCGGCGGAGCGATCGTGACGCGGTGGCCACCCGTCGCCTCCCGGCGGATGAAAATCGGGACGACGGGCGCGCCAGTGCGCAAGGCCAGGAGCGCGAGGCTCTTCGAGGTCGACGCCGCGCGCCCGAAGAAGGGGACGAACACCGCCTCGCGCCGGGCCGCGTTCTGGTCGAGCAGGATGCCGACCATGCGCCCGCCGGCCAGCGCGCGCAGCACGGGCCTGAGCGCGCCGCGCTTATCGATCAGCTCGACGCCCGACTTGCGCCGCAGCCGCTCGGCCAGGGTGTTGAGCCAGGGCGAGTCGAGCGGACGCACGACGACGGCCAGCGGGTAACCGGTGAGCCGGTGCGCGACGGTCAGGAGCTCCCAGTTGCCGAGGTGCGCGGTGAGGACGAGCGCCCGGCCGTGCGAGGCCATGGCGCGCCGCAGGTGCTCGAGCCCCTCCAGGCGCATCCCCGCCAGCGCGTGCTCGACCGGTCGGACGAGGGTCGCGCAAAGCTCGAAGCCCATCACGCCGAGGTGCTCGAACGACCGCCGGCAGATCCGCCGACGCTCCGTCTCGGGGAGGGCGGGAAACGCGAGGGCGAGGTTCGCGAGCGCGGTCCGCCGGCGGCGCACCAGCAGGAGGGACGCGAGATCACCCAGTCGGCGGCCGAGCCACGTCCCGAGACGGGGCGGCAGCCGCCCGACGAGGGCGACGACGACGGCCGCGATCAGCCCACCCGCCGCCGGCGCTCCTTGAGGATCTCGACGCCGATCGGAATGACGGAGAGGATGATCACGATGATGACGATGACGTGTAAGTAGCGGTCGACGTTCGGGATCGCCCGGCCCAGCAGGTACCCCGCCCACGTCATGCTGAGCACCCATCCCACACCGCCCAGGATATTGTAGAGGAGGAACCGCCGGTATTGCATCTGGCCGACGCCCGCGACGACCGGCGCAAACGTGCGCACGATCGGCACGAAGCGCGCGATCACGATCGTCTTGGAACCGTGGCGCTCGTAGAACCGTCGCGTGCGCTCGACGTGCCGCGGGTTGAACACGAGCGACTTCTCCCGCGTGAACAGCCGGGGGCCGACGCGCCACCCGATCGCGTAGCCGACGCTGTCGCCGACGATGGCGGCGACGATCAGCAGGCCGTTGAGCCACCAGATGTTGAGCCCGCCCCCCGCCGCGACCAGGCCGGCCGTGATCAGGAGCGAATCCCCCGGAAGGAAGAAGCCGACGAGAAGCCCCGTTTCGGTGAAGACGATCGCCACGAGGACGACGTAGCCGCCCCAGCGGATCAGGTCGTCGAGGGAGTGGGCCCCCGTGACGACCCCGAACAGGAACTCCACGAGGCTTACTTGCCCCGCGCGATCGCGCCCACCGGCCCGCCCGCGCCGGCCGCGGCGGGCGCGCCTCCCCGGATCCGCATCGCGTAGAATGACCGCCAGACGAACACGACCGAGATCGCGAAGAACACCGCCGCCAGCGACCGGGTGAAGCCGGTGCCCCGTTCGGCCGTGAGCGTCACCGCGAGCTCGACCGCGAGGAGCCCGAAGAGCGTCGTGAACTTGATGATCGGGTTCATCGCCACCGACGAGGTGTCCTTGAACGGGTCGCCAACCGTGTCGCCGACGACGGTGGCCGCGTGGAGCGGCGTGCCCTTCTCCCTCAGGTCCACTTCGACGATCTTCTTGGCGTTGTCCCAGGCGCCGCCCGCGTTCGCCATGAACACCGCCTGGTAGAGCCCGAAGAGCGCGATCGAGATGAGGTAGCCGATGAAGAAGTACGGCTCCAGGAACGCGAACGCGAGTGTCGCGAAGAACACCGTCAGGAAGATGTTGAACATGCCCTTCTGCGCGTACTGCGTGCAGATCTCGACGACCTTCTTGCTGTCGGTGATGGAGGCCTTCGTCACGCCCTCGAGCTTGATGTTGGCCTTGATGAACTCGACCGCGCGATAGGCGCCGGTCGTCACGGCCTGCGTCGCGGCGCCGGTGAACCAGTAGATCATCGCGCCGCCGGTGATGAGCCCAAGCAGGAATGGCGAGTGGAGCAGCGAGAGCTTGTCGAGGTTCTGCGTGAGTCCTTGCGTGAGGAGCACGATGATCGAGAAGATCATCGTGGTCGCTCCGACCACCGCGGTGCCGATCAGCACCGGCTTGGCCGTCGCCTTGAAGGTGTTCCCGGCGCCGTCGTTCTCCTCGAGCATGTGCTTGGCCGCCTCGAAGTCCACGTCGAAGCCGTGGCTCTTCTTGATGGCCTGCTTGATACCCGGAATCGTCTCGATGACGGAGAGCTCGAAGACCGACTGGGCGTTGTCGGTGACGGGCCCGTAGGAGTCGACGGCGATCGTCACCGGCCCCATGCCGAGGAAACCGAACGCGACGAGCCCGAAGGCGAACACCGCCGGCGCCACCATCAGGGCGCCGAGTCCGAGCGTGCTGAACGAGAAGGCGATGCCCATCAGCACGACGATCGCCATGCCGAGCCAGTACGCGGCGAAGTTTCCGGCGACGAACCCGGAGAGGATGTCGAGCGACGCTCCGCCCTCGCGGGCGGACGCCACGACCTCGCGCACGTGCGCCGAGTCGGTCGAGGTGAAGACCTTGACGAGCTCGGGGATGATCGCGCCGGCCAGCGTGCCGCACGTGATCACGGTCGAGAGCTTCCACCAGAGACTGCCGTCGCCGAGGTCGGCGACCAGCGCCCAGGAGGCGACGTACGTCATGACGACCGAGACGATGGAGGTGATCCAGACGAGCGAGGTGAGCGGCGCCTCGAAGTTCATGCGCGCGGCCGTGCCGTAACGACCGCGCGCGAGCACGTCGTTGAGCAGGTAGGACACGCCGCTCGCGACGATCATGAGCACGCGCATGACGAAGATCCAGACGAGCAGCTGCACCTGCACCGTGGGCTCCTTCACCGCGAGCAGGATGAACGAGATCAGCGCGACGCCGGTGACGCCGTAGGTCTCGAAGCCGTCGGCGCTCGGGCCGACGGAGTCGCCCGCGTTGTCACCGGTGCAGTCGGCGATGACGCCCGGGTTGCGCGCGTCGTCTTCCTTGATGTTGAAGACGATCTTCATGAGGTCGGAGCCGATGTCGGCGATCTTCGTGAAGATGCCGCCCGCGATCCGAAGCGCCGACGCGCCGAGCGACTCACCGATGGCGAAGCCGATGAAGCACGGACCCGAGTAGTCGCGGGGAATGAACAGCAGGATACAGAGCATGAGGAACAGCTCGACGCTGATGAGGAGCATGCCGACGCTCATGCCGGCCTTGAGCGGGATCGCGTAGACCGGGAACGCCCTGCCCCCAAGGCTCGCGAACGCCGTGCGCGAGTTCGCGAACGTGTTGATCCGCATCCCGAACCAGGCGACGCCGTAGCTACCGCCGATCCCGATCAGGCTGAAGAGGAGGATGACCACCACCTTCACGGCCTCCATCTTCAGGAGCACACCGAAGTAGAGGACCATGATGACGCCGATGAACACCTCGAGCACGAGCAGGAACTTGCCCTGCGTGATCAGGTAGGTCTTGCACGTCTCGTAGATCAGCTCCGAGATCTCGCGCATAGAGGCGTGGACGGGCAGGTTCTTGAGCTGGCCGTAGATCACAATGCCGAACACGAGGCCGAGCGCGCACACGACGAGCCCCCACGCGAGGAGGGCGCGGCCGCTGATCCCGCCGAACGTCACCGTCCCGAGGTCGGGGACCACGAGACTCGCTTCGCCGCCGCCGCCCGCCGCGAGCGCGGGCGCGGCCATCAGGCAGAGGATCGCGGCCGCGACGAGGGTCGGCAGGGCCGCGAGCGCGGCGCGACCGCTCCAGGGGACACGTCGATTCATACGCTGGCTCCTTCGAGGATGGGGCGTGAACCGACGAAACTTTACGTGACGCGTGAGGGCCTGTCAATGCGAAACGCGTCCGAGCGCGCGGAAAGTGCGCGTGTTGACACGCTTTGTCGGCCCCCGGTACGATGCGGGCGACGATGAACGACGAACTCGCCGCCGACTGCGCGCTCGCCTGCCGCCTTGTGGATCTGGGCGACGATGTTTCGTAAGACCACCGGGGCGATCCTCTGCCCGTCGTGCGGACGGCTCACCAACGCGGACGCGCCGGTGTGCCTCGTCTGCGGGCGCCGGAATCCTGGCATGTGGGGCTTCGGCGGCCCGCTCGCTCGTCTCTTCCGATCCTGGAACTTCGCGAATGCGGTCACGGCGGCGTGCATCGGCCTCTACGTGGTGAGCCTCGTCTTCGATCCCCGCGGGGCCCTGGCGCCGCGGGGCCCATTCGAGATCTTCTCGCCGACCGGCCGCGCCCTCGAGGCGCTCGGCATGACGGGCAGCGTCGCGTGGCTGGAGGGACGTTGGTGGACGCTGCTGACCGCGATCTATCTCCACGGCGGCGTGCTGCACATCCTCTTCAACGTGCTCTGGATCCGTCAGCTCGGGCCCGAAGTCGAAAAGCTCTACGGCCCGGCGCGCCTGGTCGTCATCTTCACGGTGTCCGGTGCGGCAGGCTTCGTCGTCTCCAATTCGATCGGCGTGCCGTTCACGATCGGTGCGTCGGGCGCGATCTTCGGCCTGCTCGGGGCGATCGTCGCCTTCGGCCGGAAGCGTGGCGGCGTCTTCGGCCAGATGGTGCTGCGCCAGTACGGACAGTGGGCACTCGTGCTGTTCGTCCTCGGCTTCTTCATGCCGGGCGTCAACAACTGGGCCCACGCGGGGGGGTTCGCCGGCGGATTCGCCTCGGGTCTCCTCCTCTCACTGGCCGAGCATCGCACGGAGACGGTGCTCGACAAGTTGCTCGCCGCCGCCGCCCTCGCGCTGACCGTGGCGGGCTTCTTCCTGGCGCTCTGGACGGCCTTCACGGGCTGACGACGACACACGAACGCCCGGATCACGGTGAGTGTGACCCGGGCGCCGTCCTGAATTACCCCGGCAGCGACCTACTCTCCCACGCCGTTACCAGCGCAGTACCATCGGCCCTGGAGGGCTTAACTTCCGTGTTCGGGATGGGAACGGGTGTGGCCCCTCCGGCAACGCCACCGGGAATCGAGACGCTCACGGCAGCGGATCGCTACCGCGCCGAACACGGAGATTCTCGAGTGCAGCCAGACGCTGCATCTCTCCGATCGATGAAATGAATGAGAACAACGTGGTCAAGCCGCACGGGCGATTAGTACCGGTCAGCTGAACGCCTCACGGCGCTTACACCTCCGGCCTATCAACCTCGTAGTCTACGAGGGCCCTTCAGGGGGCTTGCGCCCCGGGAGGTCTCATCTTCAGGCGGGTTTCGCGCTTAGATGCCTTCAGCGCTTATCCCTGCCGGACATAGCTACCGAGCGGTGCTCCTGGCGGAACAGCTCGCACACTAGAGGTCCGTCCACCCCGGTCCTCTCGTACTAGGGGCAGCTCCCGTCAAACCTCCTCCGCCCGCGACAGATAGGGACCGAACTGTCTCACGACGTTCTAAACCCAGCTCAC
>QHSZ01000024.1 GCA_003220595.1 Candidatus Rokuibacteriota bacterium
CAGGCGGCTCAGCAGGAGTCGACGCCTGAGCTGGACGCGCCGGTGACGAACGGCACTGCGCCGCCGGTGGAGAGCGGCACCGCCGCGCCAGTGGAGAACGGCGCCCCGGTTCGACAGCCTGCGACGAGCCGCCGCGAACGCTGGGCGCCCCAGAGATCCCACAGCTCGGCCGACCACGCACGACCCACGCTGTTCCCGCGGATGGCAAAGAAGTTCCTCTCGCGGTAGATCCCCGAAGCACGCGCGCTGGGCGTTGACACGTCGGGCGCCTCGCTCCACAACATACGCCCATGACCCTTCCGCACGTCGTGATCGTGGGCGGCGGGTTCGGTGGGCTCTACGCCGCGCGCGCGCTGGCCGGCCAGCCCGTGCGGGTCACCCTGCTCGACCGGCGTAACCACCATCTCTTTCAGCCCCTGCTCTACCAGGTGGCCACGGCCGCCCTGAACCCCTCCGATATCGCGGCCCCGCTCCGGTCCGTCCTGCGCCGGGCGACCAACGTCACGGTCCTCCTCGCGAGCGTCGAACGGGTGGATCTGGCCAGCCGCCGGGTCGTGCTCGAGCGCGGCGAGATCGGCTACGACGGGCTCGTCCTCGCGGCGGGGGCCAGCCACTCCTACTTTGGCCACGACGACTGGGAGGTGTTCGCCCCGGGGCTCAAGACCCTCGAGGACGCGCTGGAGATCCGCCGCCGCGTGCTGCTAGCCTACGAGGCGGCCGAGCGCGAGCGCGACGGCGCCGAGCAGCGGGCGCTCCTCACATTCGTGGTCATCGGCGGCGGTCCCACCGGCGTCGAGCTGGCGGGCGCCCTCGGCGAGATCTCGCGCCAGACGATCGCCCGCGACTTCCGTCTCATCGATCCGACCAAGGCCCGCATCATCCTGCTCGAAGGCGGGCCGCGCATCCTGCCCACCTTCCCCGAGTCGCTGTCGCGGAGCGCCGAGGACGCGCTCCGGCGTATCGGCGTCGAGGTCCGCACCAGCGCCAGCGTCACGCGGGTGACGGCGGACGCGGTGTGGCTCGGCGGCGAGCAGATCCGAGCCCGCACCGTGCTCTGGGCGGCCGGGGTGGCCGCCGCACCCCTGGCCCGGACGCTCGGGGCGCCACTCGACCACGCAGGTCGCGTGCTCGTCGAGCCCGACCTCTCGGTCCCGGGTCATCCCGAGGCCTTCGCCATCGGCGATATGTGCGCGTTCCTGCATCAGACGGGCGCGCCGCTGCCGGGCGTCGCGCCGGTGGCCATCCAGCAGGGGCGTGCGGTCGCTGACAACGTGCTGCGGCGGCTCCGCGGTCAGCCGACCCGCTCGTTTCGCTACCGGGACAAGGGCAGCCTGGCGACCATCGGGCGGGCGGCGGCGGTCGCGGTCGTGGGACGGTTCAGGCTCTCCGGGCTGCTCGCGTGGCTCGCCTGGCTGCTCGTGCACATCGTGTTCCTGATCGGCTTCCGCAACCGCCTCCTGGTGCTCTTCGAGTGGGCGTGGGCCTACATCACCTGGCACCGCGGCGCCAGGCTGATCACCGGACCATGGCGAGGCCGCGGCTCGGGACTCAGTCCCGGCGGCCCGTGAAACGCAGCAGCATCAGGAAGAGGTTGACGAAGTCGAGATACAGCGAAAGCGCCCCGACGATGGCATAGCTCCCCGCCTGCCCCTCCGCCAGCGCCAGCGCCATTTGCCGGAGCCGCTGCGCGTCCCACGCCGTGAGGCCGGTGAAGACGATCACGCCCACCACCGAGATCAGGAACTGCAGCGCGTCGCTGTGCCAGAAGATCCCGACGATCGACGCGAGGATGAGCCCCACGAGGCCCATCATGAAAAACTGGCCGGCGCCGGCCAGGCTGCGCTTCGTCGTCGAGCCGAAGAGTGCGAGCGCGCCGAACATGCCGGCCGTGACCACGAAGGTCGTCGCCACCGACTCGCCGGTGTAGGCGAGCAGGACGACGGAGAGCGTGACGCCGTTGAGCGCCGAGTAGAGGGCGAAGAGCCCGGCCGCCCGGCCGGGATCGAGACGGGCGGCGCGAGCGGAGAGATAGAAGACCAGCCCCAGCTCCGACATCACCAGACCGAAAAACACGAGGCGGTTCAGCACGAGCACCCGGAGAATCTCCGGTGAGGAGGCGACGGCGAAGGCCACGCTCGCCGTGAGCCCGAGGCCGATGGCCATCCACCCGTAGACCTTCCAGAGGAAGGCCGAAACCCGCTCAGCCGCCTGTCCCGAGCTTGCCGTCCACGCGTCCATTGATAGTCTCCTGACTCGATTGTACGCCGAGCCCCGCGCTTGAAGCGCGTTCGGGCGCGGTATAGCATCCATCGATGTGACCGACGTTCTCGCGGGGATCCGCGTCCTCGACTTCGGGCGCTACATCGCCGGGCCGTACTGCGCCGCGCTCCTGGCCGATCTCGGCGCCGACGTCATCCGCGTCGAGCGGCGAGGCGGCGGCGAGGACCGCTGGGTCGCGCCGGTCGGCACGGACGGCGTGGGCGCCCTCTACCTGGTCATGAACCGCAACAAGCGCGCGATGACGCTCGATCCCGCCTCTCCCGAGGGCCGCCTGATCGTGCGGAAGCTCGTGGCCACCGCCGATATCGTCGTCGCCAACCTGCCGCCCGACGTGCTGCGCTCGCTCGCGCTGGATCTCGAGAGCCTCCGCCGCGTGAAGCCGGACATCATCCTCACCACGGTCACGGCCTTCGGCGCCGGGGGCCCGTGGAGTCACAAGCACGGCTTCGACGGCATCGGGCAGGCGATGTGCGGCTCGGCCTACCTCACGGGGACGCCCGAGCAGCCGATGCGCGCCGCGGTCGCCTGGGTCGATTGCGGCACGGCCTCGCTCGCGGCCTTCGGCACGCTGGCGGCGCTCCTCGCGCGAGCGAAGACGGGCCGCGGCCAGAAGGTCGAGGGCGCCCTGCTACGGACCGCGCTCGCCTTCAACAACTCGACGCTCGTCGAGCAACAGGTGCGCCGGACGAATCGCCTGGCGAGCCTCAACCGGGGCCAGACGTCCGCGCCCTCCGACCTCTTTCGGACGAAGGACGGCTGGATCATCGCCTACGCGATCGGGCAGCCGATGTTCGCCCGGTGGGCGACGCTGATGGGCGAGGACTCCTGGCTCACCGATCCGCGGTTCAAGGACGACGAGGCTCGGGGCCAGCACGCGGAGATCATCTCCAAGCGGATGGCGGACTGGACCGCGCAGCGCACGACCGCCGAGGCCCTCGCCGAGCTCGAGGCCGCGAAGGTCCCGGCGGGTCCGCTCTACTCGCCGCAGCAGGCGCTGGAGGATCCGCACATCCGGGCCGCTGCGCTTCTCACCGACACGGACTATCCCGGGCTACCCCGCGCGGCGCCGCTGGCCCCGACACCGATCGATCTCGACGAGACGCCGGGACGCTTCCGCCACCGAGCGCCCTTGCTCTCTGAGCACACGGACGCGATCCTCGCCGAGCTCGGTTACCGGCCGGGGGAAATCGCGGAGCTGCGCGCCAAGGGCGTGATCTGAACGCCGAGCCTGGCCTCAGGACTCGGCGAGGCGGTCGTTCTCGCGATAGTCCACCGGGCAGTCGATCAGCACGGGCCCCGTCGCCCGGAGCGCGCCCTCGAGGGCAGGCCGCAGCTCCTTGGCGGCATCGATCCGGACACCTTCGCAGCCGAACGCGCGCGCCAGGGCGACGAAGTCCGGGTTGCCGAAGTCGACCCCGGCCGTTCGCCCGAACTGCCGCGCCTGCTTCCAGCGGATCACCCCATAGCCGTCGTCGCGGAAGATCAGCACCACGAAGGCCAGCCCCAGCCGGACCGCCGTCTCGAGCTCCTGGACGTTCATCAGGAAGCCCCCGTCGCCGGTGACCGCCACCACGCGGCGCTCCGGCAGTGCCAGCTTCGCCGCGATCGCGCCGGGTAGCCCGATGCCCATGGCCGCGAACCCGTTGGAGATGATCACCGTGTTCGGCACGCGGGCCCTGAAGCGCTTCGCCACCCAGAGCTTGTGCGCGCCGACGTCCGAGATCACGAGATCGTCGGGCGCCAGCGCCGACTCGAGATCGGCGATGATGCGCTGGGGCAGGAGGGGAAAGCTGTCGTCGAAGCGACGCGGGTCGTCGGGCGGGCGGCCGGGCGGGACCCGCTCGGGGCGGACCGCCACCAGCGGCGCGAGCAGCTCGAGGGCCTCGCGCACGTCGGCCACGACCTCGACCGCCGGCTGGTAGCGGGCGTCGACCTCGGCCGCCGTGAAGTCGACGTGGACGATCTCGAGCCGGCCCGACTCATTCCACTTGGCCGGACCGTATTCCACCGGATCGTAGCCCACCGCGATCACGAGGTCCGCGCTCGTGAAGCCGAGGCGGGCGGGATCGTCCGAGGCCAGGCCGACGGTGGTCTTCGCGAGCGGGTGATCGGGCGAGATGGCCCCCTTCGCCATGAACGTGGTCACCACCGGCATCTGCGCCCGCTCGGCGAGCGCCGTCAGCTCCTTGGACGCCAGGCCGCGGATGACACCGTTGCCGGCGAGAATCAGCGGACGCTTCGCCTGATTGATGATGTCCGCCGCGCGCGCGAGCGAGGGTCGATCGGGCGACGGCCGGCGGGGGCGGTCGGCGGCGAGCGGCTCGCCCTCGGCGGGCTCCTGCGCGACGTCCTCGGGCAGCTCGAGATGGCACGCCCCGGGCTTCTCTTCCTGGGCGCGCTTGAACGCCTTGCGCACGGCCTCGGCGACCACCGCGCCCGTCTCGATGCGCGCGTTCCACTTCGTGAACGGCCTGAACACGTCGACGATGTCGACGTACTGGTGCGACTCCTTGTGGAGCAGGTGCCGCGCGAGCTGGCCCGTGATCGCCACGACCGGCGCACGGTCGAGGTTCGCATCGGCCAGGCCGGTCGCGAGGTTCGTGGCGCCAGGCCCGAGCGTGGCCAGGCACACGCCCGCGCGACCGGTCAGACGACCCCAGACGTCCGCCATGAACGCCGCCGCCTGCTCGTGCCGGACCGGAACGAACGTGATGGCCGAGCGGGCGAGCGCGTCGTTGACGTCCAGCGTCTCCTCGCCGGGCACGCCGAAGACGTAGCGCACGCCCTCGCGCTCCAGGCAGCGGACCAGCAGCTCGGCTCCGGTCATCGCTACGCGATCCAGACCGACTTGATGTTGACGAACTCGCGGATGCCGTACTCGGAGAGCTCTCGTCCGTAGCCCGAGCGCTTGATGCCGCCGAAGGGCAGCCGCGGGTCCGACTTCACGACGCCGTTCACGAACACGGCGCCGGCCTCGAGCCGCGCCGCCAGGCGCTCGGCGCGCGCGCGGTCCTGCGTCCACAGCGAGGCGCCGAGCCCGAAGACCGAATCGTTGGCGAGGCGCACGGCATCGGCCTCGTCCTTGGCGCGGATGACGGCGGCGACGGGCCCGAAGGTCTCCTCGTCGAAGGCCGGCATCCCCTTGTCCACGGCCGCGAGCAGGGTCGGCGGATAGAAGGCCCCCTTGCCGGCCGGGATCTCGCCGCCCAGCAGAAGCTTGGCCCCGCGCTTGACCGACTCCTGGACCTGCTGGTGGAGCGAGTCCCTGAGGTCCACGCGCGCCTGCGGCCCCACCTGCGTCTCGCGCACCAGGGGGTCGCCCATGCGGCGGGAGCGGAGCTCGTCGAGGAACCGCGCGAGGAACGTGTCGGCCACGGGCTCGACGGCGATGAAGCGCTTGGCGGCGATGCAGCTCTGGCCGCTGTTGATGAGCCGCGCGTCGGCCGCGGTCCGGGCGGCGGCGGCGAGATCGGCGTCCGCCAGCACGATGAAGGGATCGCTGCCGCCGAGCTCGAGCACGGTCTTTTTCAGCGCGCGACCCGCCTGCTCCGCGACGGCGCTCCCGGCGCGCTCACTGCCCGTCAGCGTCACGGCGACGACGCGCGGATCCGCGACGAGCGCGGCGACCGCCGACGATCCGACGAGCACGGTGGAGAAGAGTCCGCGCGGGAAGCCCGCCTCGCGGAAGACCTCCTCGATCAGCAGCGCGCACCGCGGCACGTTGGAGGCGTGCTTGAGGACGCCGGCATTGCCGGCCATCAGGGCGGGCGCGGCGAAGCGGAACACCTGCCAGAAGGGGAAGTTCCACGGCATCACGGCGAGCACGGGCCCGAGCGGGTCGAAGCGCACGTAGCTCCGCGAGGCGTCCGTCTCGCGCGGTTGCTCGGCCAGCAGGGCCTCGGCGTGATCCGCGTAGTACTCGCAGACCCACGCGCACTTGTCCGCCTCCGCCTCACCCTGGACGATCGGCTTGCCCATCTCGAGGGTCATGGCGCGCGCGTACTCGGCCCTGCGCTTTTTTAGGACCTGCCCGGCCTCGCGCATCCTCTGCGCCCGCCTGGCGAAGGGGACCTCGCGCCACTGGAGGAACGCCGCGTGCGCCTCCCCGAGCATGCGATCCACCTCCGGGCCAGGGGTCTCGTCGAAGCGTTCGAGGATCTCGCCGGTCGCGGGATTGATCGACTGAATGCTCATGGACTCCTCCTCATCGGCACCTGGCTCACGAACGCGCTGACGGCGGGATCCGAATAGACGCCATAGGCGTCGACCAGGGTCCCGCGGAGGCCGCCGTCGGCTTCGATGGCGTACACGACCGACATGTCGTCCGGGTCAGAGACGCCCTCGAAGCGGCGGACCTCTCGGATGACGACTTCGTCGGGCCGAAATGCCTTCTGCGTCTTGGCGGCGCGAAGCTCGTTCCCGACCACCGCCAGGCTCTCGGTGAAGCCGCGCCGCGTGAGCTCGTCGATCGCGCTCGCGAGCGTCTGCGAGTCTGGCTCGGCTGCCATGCGGTCCTGCTCTACCGCGGGCGCGGGCGGCGGGCGCCGATCGCTCAGCGGCCCACGGCGGCGCGGATGCTCCGGTAGTGCTCGTCGATGTGATTGATCAGGATCGCGCGGACGATCTGCTCGACGCTCATCGGCGGCATCCCCGTCAGCACGGTGCCGCTCTTCGCGACCTCGGCGTCGCTGAGCCCGCGCACGAGCGCCGCCGTGGCCGCCGCGTTCTTCGTGTGGAGGGCGAGGGTCTCCGCCTTCGTGCAGGTGGAATGCTCCTTGGCGTGCTTGGCGTTCATCGCGTGGAGCATGTCCATCGTGAAGGGCGGTGTCGCCTGCCCGGCGGCGACGGTCTTGATCATGCCGGCGATGCCCTCGAGGCTCCCGGCGACGTGGTGCGCGACGACACCCACCGACCACTTCTCCTCCGACGTCGTCTTCTTCCAGTCGGCGTCGCTCAGCTTCCCCAGGAGCGTTGCCGCTTCCTGAGCCTTCGCCTCGAACTGCTTGGCCAGCGCTTCGCCTTTGGCTCCCATAGGACCCTCCTTGTGGGGTTGCTCAGCTCACCTTCACGGGGTGCGGCACCGGCACGTTGTAGCCGTAGCCCTGGGCGTTCCATGGGATGCTGGCCGGCTGGGTGTTCCCTTGCTCGTCGGTCGCCCGAGTCAAGATCACGTGGTCGCCCTGGCGGGCGTCCCACTCGAAGTCCCACCGGACCCAGGCGCGCGCGATGTTCGGCTCGCGCAACGCGGCGGGCGCCCACGTGGTCCCCCGGTCGAGGCTCCATTCCACCCGGGCGATCCGGCCGACCGGCGACCAGGCGAAGCCGCGCACGCGCTGCCGGCCTGCCGTGAGCGTCGCGCCCCACGGCAGCGCCACCGCGCTCTTGAGCGTCTGCTGTCTCAAGACCACCTTGCTCGGATAGTCGGGCCCGTCCAGCACGTAGGTCTTCGTCGTGGTCGGCACGTCGATCGTGCTGTCCCGCACTTCGATACGCCCCACCCACTTGACGCTGCTGATCCCGACCCAGCCCGGAACGATCGCGCGCACCGGGAAGCCGTGGTCCGGGGGCACGGGCTCCCCATTCATCGCGTACGCCAGCAGCGTGTCGTCCTCGAGCGCCTTCGCGAGGGACATCGGCCGGTTCACCTTCACCGAGTCGAGACCTTCCACCAGCACGTTCAGGATGTCGCGCGGCGTGTCCCGCCGGACCCGGGCCAGCTCGAGCACCGCCCCGAGGGGGACGCCCGTCCACTCCGCCACGCCGATCCCGCCGAGCCGCCACTGCGTTCCCGAGGCCACCTTGCCCATGAGCTCCTTGAAGAACCCGCGTCCGTTGCCGGCGCACTCGACGAAGGAGATGACGGAGCGCGAGGGCAGGCGCAGGAGGTCGTCGAAGCCGAGCTCGGCGGGGCGCTCGACGCCGTTGCCCTCGACGCGCAAGCGCCACGTGCGGGCGTCGAGACTCGGCGGCGTCGCGTGATGGCGGATGAAGAAGTGGCTGGCCGGCGTCAGGTAGCCCGGGAGCGTCTCCAGCCGGGTCTCCTGATTGATCCCGTGGTCGATGAAGATGTCGGCCGGCACGGGCTTGACGTGGAACTTCTGGGCCTGCGCCGGCGCCTGGGCAAGGGCGTCGCGGCGCGCCGCCAGGGCCGCCGCCGCGGCGGCGCTGCCTGCCAGAAATTGCCGCCGGCTGACGACGTGACGCCGCGCCATGATGGCCTCCTTCAGACTGAGACACTACCGCGAACCGACACGCATGGCCACCGTCGCGTCACTCGTCGCGCGGCTCCCGGCGGATGAACGTGCCGGTCCGAAGGTCCGCCAGCGTCTGCTCGATTTCCGCGCGCGTGTTCATCACGAACGGCCCATAGCGCGCGATCGGCTCGTGCAGGGGCCGAGCCGCCGCGAGGAGAAACCGCCCGCCGCCTGGGCCGGCGGACGCCTCCACGACGTCGCCCTCACCGAAGACGATCAGGGCGGGCGCATGCGTGGGGCTCTGCTCGGGCCCGAAGCGAACGTCACCCTGGTCGACGTACGCGAACGCGGTGTGGCCCCGGGGCACCGTCTCGCGGAACGTGCTGCCGGGTGGCAGCGTCACGTCAATGACCTTCGGCGCCACGGCCAGGCCTTCGACCGGCCCCACGAGCCGGCCGTCCGCCGCCTCGCCGGCGATGACCCGGATCCTCGCCCCTTCGTCCGTCACCGTCTCCACGAGCTGAGCCGCCTGCAGATCGCGATACTTCGGCCGGCCCATCTTTTCGCGCGCGGGCAAATTGAGCCACAGCTGGAGCCCGGCGATCCCCTCGGGGCGCACCTGCGGCATTTCCTCGTGGAGGATGCCGCTTCCCGACGTCATCCACTGGATGTCGCCGCCTCCGATCGTCCCGCGGTGCCCCAGCGAGTCGCCGTGGCGCACCTCCCCCTTGCGGACGATCGTCACGGTCTCGATGCCTCGATGGGGGTGATACGGGAACCCGGCCTCGTAGTCGGCGGGATCGACCGACTCGAAGTGGTCGAGGAGCAGGAAGGGGTCGAGGTGGTCGAGCTTTCGAGTCCCGATGCTCCGCCGGAGATGAACGCCGGCGCCCTCGACGACCGGCTCGGGCGTGACGACCTGGACCACGGGGCGCGCGGACTGGCTCATGCGGTGGACCTCCTTCGCCAGGGGCACCATAGTGGATGCGGAGTTCCCCCGCAACGGTTGCATCACGACTTCCCGGCGGCACCCTCGATGAGCGACGACTGGAAGGCGGCGATGAAGGGCGAGCCGGCCTTTTGAGCGCGCGGCGCCTGCTTAGCGCCGGACCAGCGCCCAGCCGAGCGTCCGGAGGTCCCGGGCGACACCACACCGGCGTCGGTCGGCGCGGCGCCGCTCGGCCTCCGCGAGTGCGTGGCGGGGCTGACGCCGTTGCCCCAGGCGTCGGTCGAGGATGACGTCCACGGTTTCGCTGCCGAAGACGATCTCGCTGCCGAACACATGCCGGAAATACGTGCATCGGTTCGGTTTCTCGCGAGAGACGATGATCATCACACCTGCCACGAACGCCTCCGAGACCGTCCCCCAGGATCCATGCCCCATGCAGTAAGCTCTCCCAGGGATTTCCGGAATTCGGCAAATCCCTTCAAACGCTCGAGGGGAAAACCCGATGTCAGGCGGGTCCCGAGCGGGGTGACGCGCCTCAGCGGGCCGCCGGGTCGACCGCAGCCCGGGAGGGTGTCAGGGCGTGCTGGAGGACTTCGCTCGCATCGTCGACGAAGATGAAGCGCAGCTGCTTTCGGAGCTCCTCCGGCACGTCCTCGATGTCCCGCTCGTTCCGCCTCGGCAGGATCACGGAGCGGATCCCGGCCCGGTGCGCCGCCAGGACCTTCTCCTTGATCCCGCCGACGGGCAGCACCTTGCCGCGGAGCGTGATCTCGCCGGTCATGGCCGCCTCGCCCCGCACCGGCCGCCGCGTGGCGAGCGAGGCCAGCGCCGTCATGATGGTCACGCCGGCCGACGGCCCATCTTTCGGGATCGCCCCGGCCGGCACGTGCACGTGGATCGTCTTGCCTTCGAACAGCCTCGGATCGATATCGAGCGCCTCCGCGTTGGACCACACGTACGAGACCGCGGCCTGAGCGCTCTCGCGCATGACGTCTCCGAGCATCCCGGTGAGCAGGAGACGCTCCTCGGTGCTGGGCATCATGCTGACCTCCACGAACAGGACGTCGCCGCCGGTCGGCGTCCAGGCCAGTCCCGTGGCGACGCCCGGACGCGTGGTCCGCTCGGCGACGTCGTCGAAGAACCGCGGCCGGCCGAGGTACTCGACGAGGTTCTCGGCGGTGATCAGCACCGACTCGCGCTGTCCCTCGGCGAGCCGCCGGGCCATCTTCCGGGCGACCGTGGCGATCTCCCGCTCGAGGCTCCGCACGCCGGCCTCGCGCGTGTGCCCCCTCACGATCTGGCGGATGGCGTCCGGCTCGAAGGAGAGCTCCTCCTTGGCGAGGCCATGGGCCGCGAGCTGCTTGGGGATCAGATACTCCCTGGCGATTCCGACCTTTTCCTCGTCCGTATACCCCGAGAGCGTCAGGATCTCCATCCGATCGCGCAGGGGCCCGGGAATGGTGTCGAGCGTGTTGGCGGTGGCGATGAACAGGACCTGCGACAGGTCGAACGACACCCCCAGGTAGTTGTCGACGAAGGTATGATTCTGGGCCGGGTCGAGCACCTCGAGCAGCGCGGAGGACGGATCACCTCGCCAGTCCGCGCCGATCTTGTCGATCTCGTCGAGCATGAACACGGGGTCGCGCGTCTCGGCCCGCCGGAGGCCCTGGATGATGCGGCCGGGCATCGCGCCGATGTAGGTCCGGCGGTGGCCGCGGATCTCGGCCTCGTCACGCACGCCGCCGAGCGACATGCGGACGAAGCGCCGGCCGAGGGCGCGAGCGATGCTCTGGCCGAGGCTGGTCTTGCCGACGCCGGGGGGCCCGACGAAGCAGAGGATCGGCTCCCGCGCGGGACTGTCGCCCGTCACGTGCGGCGGCTCGGCAGGCACCGGCGCCCCGGCGGCACCGGGCTGGCCCGTCCTTCCGTCGCGCTCCTGCCGGAGCTTCTTGACGGCCAGGTACTCGAGGATCCGGTCCTTGATCTTCTCGAGGTCGTAGTGGTCCTCGTCCAGGACCTGGCGGGCCCGGCGGATGTCGATGGTCCCACCGCTCAGCTTGCTCCACGGCAGGCTCGCCATCGATTCGAGATACGCGACGATCATGCCGTGCTCCGGTGAGGACGCCGGGATCCCCGCGAGCCGGCTCAGCTCACGCTCCGTCTCGCGCCGCGCCTCCTCGGGCAGGCGGGCCTCCTCGATCCGGCGCCGGAGCTCCGCCACCTGATTGTCGCCCCCTTCCGTCTCTCCGAGCTCGCGTTGGATGGATCGGAGCTGCTCGCGCAGGTAGAACTCGCGCTGCTGCTTGGACAGCCGCTCCTCGGTGTCGGTCGTGATCTTTCGGCCCAGCTCGCGCACGGCGAGCTCGCGCTGCAACAAGTCGACCAGTCGCCGGAGCTTGGCCGTGACCGAATCCAGCTCGAGGAGCTCCTGCCGCGCGGCCATGTCGAGCGCAACCACCGACGCGATGAAGTAGGCCACGTGGCGGGGATCGGTGACGTTCTCGGTCGCGACCGCCAGCTCGTCGGGGAGGTCGGGGGACACCTCCACGAGCCGGCGGAAGATGTCGACCACCGCACGCCGGAGAGCGTCCACCTCCGTCGCCTGGACGATCTGCTCGCGAGCCACCTCGATCCGCGCCACCAGATACGGCTCGGTCCCGACCCAGTCCAGCAGGCGGATCCGTTCGATCCCCTGGACCATCAGGCGCATGCTGCCGTCCGGCACCCGAGCGAGCTGGTGGATCACGCCGACGGTGCCCATCCGATGGAGGTCCGCGGGCGTGGCCGGCTCCACCTTCGGATCTCGCTGCGCGACCAGCGCCAGAAGCCGGTTGCCGCGCATCACGTCGTCGACGAGCCGCACCGAGCGCGGCTGTCCCACGGCGAGCGGGACCGCCGTCAGCGGGAACACGATGGCCTCCCGGAGGGGCAGGACCGGGAGCGCATCGGGAATGACGAAGTCGCCGGGACTACCACCAGGTTGAACGGCCATCAGCGGGTCTCGGCACGCTTGGGGAGCGTGATGCGGAGCAGGCCACGCTCGTAGCGCGCCTGGACCCGCTCGGGGTCGACCGGAGCCGGCAACGGCAGCACCACCTCGAACGGGCCCTGGCGGATGCCGGCCGAATGGTACGTGGCCCCCTCGTCACACGAGGGAAGCTGGCGGCGCCCTTCGACGAGCACCACGTCATCGAAGAGCTGGACCTCGAAGTCGTCTTCGTCGACACCGGCCAGGTCGACGGCCATCTCGATCGTCGTCGCCGTCTCGTACGTGTCCGCGTCGGGCCGCCAACGCGTCTGCACGAGCAGGCGCAGGCGCTCGGTCTGCCAGATGTCGCCGAACGGCCACGGCTGGTCCGAGGGAACCACCACCGCGTACCGGTAACTCAAGCGTCGGTAGCGCATGCCTGTTCCTGGGTGGCCTGATTGTGCGCCCCGCCTGTGCCCCGGTCAATCCAGCGACCGATGCGAGAGCGCGTACGCGGCCACGCGGGCCTCCTTCCCCCTGATCGCGAGGTCGCCGCAGTGCTTCACCTCGACGCCCAGCGGAAGCGCGAGCCGGTCCAGCAATGCACCGGAGGCCACCAGGTCGAGGCCCATTCGCTTGGCGTACTCCTCGAGGCGCGCGGCCGTGTTGAGGATGTCCCCGACGAAGACGATCTGTTGCCTGAGGTCGCCCAGCTCGCCGGCGGTCACGGTGCCGCCATGGAGCCCGCCGCGAAAGCGGGGCACGACCCCGAAGTCGTGCTCGTACCGGCTCCGGCCGCGCTCGACGGCGGCCCGGATCGCGAAAAAGCATCGGACGCAGTTGGCCGCGCGGGCGCCCGTCTCGATCGGCCAGGTGATCACGATCTCGTCCCCCGCGTACTGATAGATGTCCCCCTCCGCCTCGAGCACCGGCTCCGTCAAGTCGTCGACGAAGCGGCGGAGCAGCTCGAAGTATCCGGCGCTGCCCAGTCGCTCCGCGAGCTGTGTGGAGCCCTCGAGGTCGAGGAAGAGAAAGATGCGCTCCTCCGCCTTCGGTCGGTGGTAGACGCCGGCCGCGAAATAGCCCAGGACGTTCGCGCCAATCATGCGGTTCATCTGGAGGATGAACTGGATCGCGAGCGCGAACACGGCGAAGAACGGTACGGCATAGGTCAGGTGGGCGTCGGTGAAGCTCGTGACGAAGCGCCGTGGCTCGCCGCTCGTGATCACCTGCCCGGCGGCGCGGCCCACGAGGAACAGCGTGAGCACGATCGCGCTACTGAGCGCCAGATCCGTCCAGAATCCGAGCCCTCGGAACCACGTGCGCAGCGCGCCGTCGCGGACGGACATCAGGTAACCGGCCACGAGCAGCGGGATGATGACGCCGTCGACCAGGCCCTGGATCGCCGACTTGAGGGATGCCTCACTGGTCAGGACATTGAAGACGGGCGTGATCACACACACCACGAGCACGATCGCCGCGAGCTGCCGCCTGCGGATCCGTGAGCGCGCCGTTCCCACGTCGCGGCCAGCATAGCCCCGCCCGCGCGCGGTGCGCCAGCATTCGAACTTGCGCTTCGCGCACACGGTTGACACGAGGCGCCCGCCTGTGCAGCTTATCCGTACCCTGGAGGAACCATGAAAACGACGCTGACCTGGAGCACGCTCGCGCTGGTCCTGCTGGCCCTCGTCGCGGGCGGCACCGCCCTCGGGCCACCGCCCGCGGGCGCCCAGCCGAGGCCGGTGGTGTGGAACCTGCCGACGGTCGCGGCCCCGAGCTACTTCCACACCGTCAACTACAACGCGCTCGCCGCCAAGGTGAAGGAGAAGTCGGGGGGGCGGATGGAGATCCGCATACACCCGGCCTCGTCGCTCTATCCCTCGGCCGAGCTGCTCCCCGCGGTCCTGGACGGGCGCACCGAGCTCGGCACCGTCCTCGCGTCGTACCTCACCGACGTCCTCCTCGAGATCGGCCCGCTGGAGCTGCCCTTCATGACCGGGAGCGTGGGGGAACACAAGAAGGCGGCGCTGCAGCTTCGCCCCTTCTACTCGGAGCGGTTCGCGCGGCGGGGTCTCAGGCTCCTCTCGATCCATGCGTGGCCGTCGCAGCAGATTTTCTCCACCGTGCCCATCCGCAGCGTCGCGGACTGGAAGGGCAAGAAGATCCGCGTGTACGGCGCCGACTCCGCCAACATCGCGCGCCTGCTCGGCGCTGCCCCGGTCAACATCAATTTCGGCGAGGTGTACTCGGCCCTCGAGAAGCGGACCGTGGACGGGGCGATGACCTCCGCCACCAACGCCGAGCCGATGAAGTTCTTCGAGGTCGCCAAGTACCTCGACTACTGGTACCTCGCCGGGGCCGCCATGGAGTGGCTGGTGGCGAACCAGAAGGCGTGGGACGCCCTCCCCAAGGACCTGCAGCACATCGTGCTCGACGCGATGAAGGAGACGAACCTCGAGGAGAAGGAGTGGCAGGACGCCAGCGACGCGGACGAGCGGGCGCGCAAGCGCCTGCCCGAGCTCGGCATGACGGTCGTCGATCCTCCCAAGGAGGAGATCGAGAAGGCACGCAAGATCGCCCAGGGCGCCTGGGACATCTGGCTCCAGCGCACGGGTGCCGACGGCAAGCGCGCGCTCGAGCTCGCCCTCAAGGCCCTGGGGCGGTGATCGGCCGCGCGGCCGGCGTGGCGTCGCTCCTCGCGGGCTTCGCCACGCTCGCCATCGTCCTTCTCATCTCATGGGACGTCATCATGCGGTCCTTCTTCGACCGACCGCAGCTCTTCGTGGACGAGGTGGCGAGCTTTCTCGAAGTGCTCGTGATCTTCGGCGGCGCCGCCTCCACCTTCCGCGCGGGAGGGCACGTGCGCGTCGACCTGATCACGGGGCTTCTGCCGCGGTCGGCCCGGGCCTCATTGCGGGTGGTCACGCTCACGCTCGCGGTGGCCTTCCTCACCGTCGTCATCTGGGTGACCACGCAGTCCGCACTCACGGCCTTTCGCTACGGCCGCGTCTCGGCGGTCATGCTGTATCCGCTCTGGGCGCCGATGCTCGTCATTCCCGCCGGCCTGGCCCTCATGGCGTTCACGATGCTCGCCGCGCTGGTCTGGCAGGTGAGGACGGCCCTCGGCCCTCGAGCCGCCCGCGACGAAGTGGCGCAGCAGAGCGACGCGTGAGCGAGTCCGCTCTCGGCGGCGTGCTCGTCGGGCTGATGTTTGTCCTGTTCGCCGCCGGCGTCGAGGTGTCGATCGCGCTCGGGGTCGTGGGCATGCTGGGTCTCCTCTGGCTCAAGGGGTTCACCATCGGCCTCGGTGTGGTGGGCTCGATCGCCTGGTCGAACGCGTCGAGCTTCTCGTTCATCGCGGTGCCGCTCTTCGTGTTCATGAGCGGCATCCTCCTGCACTCGGGCATCGGCAAGGGGCTCTACACGGCGGTGGCGCGCTGGGTGTCGTTCCTCCCCGGCGGGCTCGCGGTGGCCAGCATCTTCTCGTGCGCGATCTTCGCGGCGATCTCCGGGTCGAGCGTGGCGACCGCCGCCACGATCGGGCTGATCGCGATCCCGGAGATGGAGCGGCGCGGCTACGCGCGGCGCCTGATCTTCGGCTCCCTGGCCGCGGGTGGGACGCTCGGCATCCTGATCCCGCCTTCGATTCCCATGATCATCTACGGCGTGATGACGGAGACGTCCATCGGCCATCTCTACGCGGCGGGGATCGTGCCGGGGGTGGTCCTCGCCCTGCTCTTCGCCGGCTTCGTCGTCGGCTACGCCGTGCTCTGGCCGGACGCGGCGCCGCGCGTCGCCGAGGACCGGGGCGGCCTCCTGGACAAGCTGCGGTCGATCTACGAGGTGGCGCCGGTCGCGCTCCTGATCGTGGTGGTGCTCGGCTCGATGTACGCCGGGATCGTCACGCCGACGGAGGCGGCGGCGCTCGGCTCGCTGGCGAGCCTGCTCCTGGCCGCCGCGTTCCGCCGCCTCACGTGGCGCACGCTCCGCGACGCCTTCCAGGCCACGATCCGCACGACGTCGATGGTGATGCTCATCATCATCTTCGCGTCGATCTTCTCCCACGTCATCGCGCTCATTGGCGCCCCCAAGGCGCTCTTCGGCCTGGTGACCGGCCTCGGGCTGCCGCGGTGGGCGTTCTTCGCGGCGCTCTTCGCCGTCCTTCTCGTCATCGCCTACGCCCTCGAGGAGCTGTCGGTGATGATCATCATCTTGCCGATCCTCTTTCCCCTCGTCACCGGGCTCGGCTTCGAGCCCGTCTGGTTCGGCATCATCATGGTGTTGTGGCTGGAGATCGGCCTCATCACACCACCGGTCGGCCTGAACCTCTTCGTCATCCAGAACCTCATGCCGGGCACGACGGCACGGGACGTCACGCTCGGGACGACGCCCTATGTCGTCCTGATGGTGGCGCTGGTGGCGCTGCTCTTCGTGTTTCCCGAGCTCGCGCTGTGGCTGCCGCGGCACACGGCACCGCGGTAGTGTGATAATGGGCCGTTCCGACGCGTCCCGAACGCCGTGCGTGCTCTTAGGAGGTGCATCCCATGCGGCTCGCCACGTTCACGTCCCTGGTCGCTCTCGCCTTGCTGGGCGCCGTCGCCCCGGCGCCGGCTCAAACATTCGTCTTCGGGGCTCAGGGTGAGCCGGTCCAGTTCGATCCCGCGGTCATCACCGACGGGATCTCCTCGCGCATCACGCGGCAGGTCTTCGACGGCCTCGTGAAGTACAAGGGCGCGACCACCGAGGTCGAGGGAGCACTGGCCGAGAAGTGGGAGGTCTCTCCCGATGGCCGCGTGTGGACGTTCCGGCTCCGCCCCAACGTGAAGTTCCACGACGGCACGCCGCTCGACGCCGCCGCGGTCGTCTGGAACTTCGAGCGGTGGTGGAAGGCGAGTCACCCCCAGCACGACAACCAGGTCAAGGCCGGCCAGACCTTCGAGTACTGGGAGGCGCAGTTCGGCGGTTTCGACGACCAGTCGATCGTCAGCGCCGTGGAGGCCGTCGGCTCCCATACCGTGCGCGTCACCCTGAAGGAGCCGCAGGCACCCTTCCTCGCGAATCTGGCGATGTTCGTCTTCGACATCGCCAGCCCCAAAGCGGTGGAGCGCTGGGGCACCGACTTCGGCAAGCACCCCGTGGGCACCGGCGCCTACCGGTTCGTGGAGTGGAAGCCCAACCAGGAGGTCATCCTCGAGGCGAACCCCGATTTCTGGGGCCCGAAGGCCAAGGTCAAGCGCGTGGTCGTGCGCAACATCAAGGACAACTCGCAGCGGCTGGGCGCGCTCAAGGCCGGCGAGATCCACGGCATGGAAGGCCTCAACCCCGACGACGTCGCGGTGGTCAAGGGCGACGCGAACCTCCAGCTCCTCCTGCGCCCGACGAACACGACGGGGTACATCGCCTTCAACTACAAGGTGAAGGAGTTCCAGGACAAGCGTGTCCGCCAGGCCTTCGCCCACGCCATCAACAAGCGAGCGATCGTGGACGCCCTCTACGGAGGCACCGGCATGGTGGCCTCGCAGTTCCAGCCGCCGGCGCTCTGGGGCTACAACCGCGAGCTCAAGGACTTCGAGTACAGCCCGAGCAAGGCGCAGGCGCTCCTGCGCGAGGCCGGGCGGGGGCAGGGGCTGTCGGAGATCACGTGGGACGACGGCAAGAAGGAGCCGCTGATCTTCTGGTACATGTCGCGCTCGCGCCCGTACTTCCCGAACCCCAAGGAGATCGCCGAGGCGATGGCCGCCGATCTGGCCAAGGCCGGGATCAAGACGCAGCTGCAGACGACCGAGTGGGCGGTGTACCTGGACAAGCGCAAGAACGGGCAGGTGCCGCTCTACATGCTCGGCTGGACCGGGGACAACGGCGATCCCGACAACTTCCTCTGCTACTTCTTCTGCCAGCCCGGGGCCGCGCGCGAGGGGTTCTACACCAACAAACCCCTGGCCGACGTGCTCCTGCGCGCCCAGAAGCTCACGACCCTGGCCGACCGGGCCAAGCTCTACCGGCAGGCCGAGCAGATGCTGCACGACGACGTGGGACGGCTCTTCATCGCCAACAATCAACCGCCCCTGGCCTTCGCCAAGCGCGTGAGGGGCTACGTGCCGCACCCGACGGGGTCGGAGTACTTCAACACGGTCGAGCTGCAGTAGCACGGAGCGTGCCGAGGAGGATGCCGCGGTGAGGCGCTACGCGATCCGGCGCAGCCTCACGGTCGTCCCCGTCCTCCTCGGCGTCTCCGTCCTCGTCTTCAGCTTCGTCCACATGATCCCGGGCGACCCGGCGCTGACGATGCTCGGCGAGCGGGCGACACCGGAGAAGGTCGCGGAGGTCCGCGCCCGGCTCGGGCTCGACCGCCCGATCTGGCAGCAGTACGTCCTCTACTTCGGCCACGTCCTCCACGGCGATCTCGGCGTGTCCGTGGTCCGGGGCGATCCCGTCACCACCGACCTGCTCCGGCGCTTTCCCGCGACCGTCGAGCTGGCCCTCGCGGCCATCGTGCTCGCCATCACGATCGGTATTCCCATCGGCATCGGCTCCGCGGTCTGGCGGAACTCGCTGCTGGACAGTCTCGCGCGCCTGGGCGCGCTCACCGGGGTGTCGATGCCGATCTTCTGGCTCGGCCTCATGCTGGCGTGGTTCTTCGGGGTGCAGCTGCGCGTGCTACCGACGGGCTTCCGTCTCGACAGCGGGACCACGTTCGTCCCGTGGACGAACTTCGTCATGCTCGACGCGACGCTGCAGGGAGACTGGTCGGCCCTGGCCGACGCGCTCCGCCACCTGGTCCTCCCCGCGCTGGCGCTGGCGACCATACCCCTCGCGATCATCGCCAGGATGACTCGCGCCAGCATGCTCGACGTGCTGTCGCGTGAGTACATTCGCACCGCGGAAGCGAAGGGGCTCTCGCGGCAGGCGGTCATCCTGAGACATGCCCTCCGGAACGCTCTCCTCCCCGTGCTCACGGTGATCGGGCTGCAGGTCGGGCACCTCCTCGCCGGCGCCATCCTCACCGAGACGATCTTCTCGTGGCCGGGCATCGGCCTCTGGGTCTACGAGTCCATCGAGTCGCGCGACTACGCGATCGTGCAGGGCGCGAGCCTGTTCATCGCCGCCATCGTCGTCGTGGTGAACCTCGTGACCGACCTGCTCTACGCCGCGGTCGATCCGCGCATCAAGTACGAATGACGACGCTCGAAGCCGCCCTGGGTCGTCACGTGGTGGTGACCGGCCACGGCGCGAGCCCGGCCGCCGCCGCCTGGCGCCGGCTCGTGGCGAGCCCGGCGGCTCGAGCGGGGCTCGTCATCGTCGTCGCCGTCCTGCTCGTCGCGATCGTCACGCCCGCCGTCCACGTCTACGACGCCAGCACCGACGCCGACCTCACGCTGCGCCTCAAGCCCCCCACGGGGGCGCACCCGTTCGGCACCGACAGCCTCGGCCGCGACATCCTCGTCCGCGTCCTGCATGCGACGCGGGTGTCGCTCGGCCTCGCGCTGAGCGCCGTCGCGCTGGCGATGGCGATCGGCTCGGCGCTCGGGTTCCTCGCGGGCTACTTCCGGGGGCACGTCGACCTGGCGCTGATGTTCTGCATGGATATCCTGCTCGCCTTTCCGGCCACGCTCTTGGCCATCGCGATCGTGGCCATGATCGGCCCCGGCCTGCGGAACTCGCTGTTCGCCATCAGCCTGGTGTCGGTGCCCGTCTACGCGCGCCTGAGCCGCGGCGCGGCGCTGGCCCTGCGCGAGCAGGAGTTCGTGCTGGCCGCGCAGGGGCTCGGCTGCAGCGCCGCGCGCGTGCTGCTGAGCCACATCGTGCCCAACAGCCTGCCCCCCCTGATCGTGCAGACGACGCTCTCCATCGCCTTCGCCATTCTGGAGGGCGCGGCGCTCGGCTTCCTCGGGCTCGGCGCCCAGCCGCCCGCGCCCGAGTGGGGCGCCATGCTCGCCGACTCGTACAAGTTCTTCACCAGCGGCGCCTGGTGGGTGTTCTTCTTTCCGGGCGCGGCCATCATGCTCTCGGTGCTCGGCTTCAATCTGCTCGGCGACGGACTGCGCGACGCCCTCGATCCCCGTCTGGGGCGCGAGTGAGCCTTCGGCTGCGGCGCTGAGACTCAGGGCGAGGCGTAGGGGATGGGCCCCGCGTAGTCGGTGTGGAGCGGCGCCCATCGGCTGGCCCAGGAGCGCGCCAAGGTCCCGGCGAGCTGGTGGAGATGCAGTCTGTCGTGGGTCACCCACGCGGCCAGGAGGTCGAGGCCAGACAGCCGCCCGCCGTCGGGACGCTCGGCCGAGGCGAGCAATCGGGCGGGTACGGCCGTGGCAAGCCACCCGACGCTCGCCGCGCGGCGGGCATGGAAGGCCGCCAGCGCTTCCCGCGTGTCCGCCTCCCGGTAGCGGCGTTCGATGGCCGAGCGCTCGGGGTCGATCCGGGCGAACCGCGCGCCGCCGTTCAAGATCACACCGACTCGGGCGGCGAAGTCCTCCGTCTCTTCGTCTCGCAGGTGGCAAACGATTTCCACGGGCGACCACTCGGCGGGCGCCGGGCGTGAGCGCCAGGTGGCCTCGTCCAGCTCGCCCACCAGCAGGTCGAGCAGCCCGGGGAAGCGCGCCAGCTGTTGGGACACCTCGCTCAGCAGAGCGCTGGCATCAGTCATCGCTGCTCTCCTTGCGCTCGAAGCTCAGCAACCCCTGGGGCCGGAACACCATCAGCACCATCAGCATGAGCCCGAAGGCGAGCAGCCGGTAGCGCTGCAAGTCGCGGAACACCTCTGGGAGCGACACGAGCAACGCGGCCCCGGCGACGACGCCGAGCAGGTTGCCCATCCCGCCCACGATCACCATGGCCAGGATGTTGATGGACTCGGTGAAGAGGAAGTTCTCGGGGAACACCGAGCGCTGCCAGGACGCGAGAAAGCTGCCGCCGATTCCCGCGAAGGAGGCCCCGATGGCGAACGCCTGGAGCTTCGCCACCGTGGTGTTGATGCCCATCGCCCGCGCGGCCAGCTCGTCCTCGCGGATCGCCTGCCAGGCCCATCCGATCCGCGAGTGGCGGAGGCGCGCCGAGGCCAGCAGCGTCAGGCCGAGGGCGGCCAGGAACAGATAGTAGTAGTGCGTGTTGGTGGAGAGAGCGAAGCCGGCGACGGCGGGCGGATCGATGCCCACGATCCCGCTCGGGCCCCCGGTGATGTTGACGGGCCGGTCGAGATTGATGAGGAGGAGGTACGTGATCTCACCGAACCCCAGCGTGACGATCGCGAGGTAGTCCCCCGCGAGGCGGAGCGTCGGCGCGCCGATCAGGATCCCCGAGCCGGCCGTGAGGAGGATCACGATCGGCAGGGTTACCAGAAATGGCAGGTGCAGGCCGAAGTGCGCGGAGGCCAGGAACGTGTAGAGGTAGGAGCCGATGCCGAAGAACGCCACGTAGCCGAGGTCGAGGAGGCCGGCGAAGCCGACGACGATGTTGAGCCCGAGGGCGAGCGTGGCGTAGAGGCAGATGCGCGCCATCACGCCGATCCAGTAGTCATTGGGCGCCGCGAGCGGCGCGACCAGGGCCACGAGGCCGAGGACCGCCGCCCACCGCGGGAAGCCCGGCTGCGCCACGTCAGACCTTCGCTCGCGCGGCCACGCTCTCGCCCAGGAGGCCCGTCGGCCGGATCACGAGGACCAGGATCAGGAGCACGAAGGCGACGACGTCCTTGTAGGCCGGGTTCATGAAGGTGACCGCGAGGCTCTCCACCAAGCCCAGGATCAGCCCGCCCAGCATCGCGCCCCGGATGTTGCCGATCCCACCGAGCACCGCCGCGGTGAAGGCCTTGAGGCCGGCCGAGTACCCCATGAAGAAATCGATCTGGGTGTAGTAGAGCCCGACCAGCACTCCGCCGGCGCCGCCGAGCGCCGAGCCCATGAAGAACGTGAGGGCGATGACCCGCCGGACGTTCACCCCCATGATGGCCGCCATCTCGCGATCCTCGGCCACCGCGCGGATGGAGCGACCGAGCGTCGTGCGCTGCACGAGGAGGTGCAGGCCCCACATCATCAGCCCGGCCACGGCGACCATGACGATCACGAGCGCCGAGACGCTCGCCCCCGCGATCTGGATCCGCCAGTCGCGGGGGAACAGGAGGCTCGTCATGTAGACCTTCATCCTGGCACCCTGGGTCAGCATGACGGCGTTCTGGAGGAAGATCGAGGCGCCGATGGCGCTGATGAGAGGGCCGAGGCGGGTCGCCCCGCGCAGGTAGAGCGGCCGGTAGGCGAAGCGCTCGAGTCCCACGCCGAGGGCGCCGGTGAAGAGCATCGCGGGGAGCAGCATGAGCGGCAGCACCCACGCCGGGTGCAGCGCGCCCGCCTGCGCCTGGAGGAGCAGCGCCAGCACCCACCAGCCCACGTAGGCGCCGATCATGAAGATCTCGCCGTGGGCGAAGTTGATCATGAAGAGGATGCCGTAGACCATCGTGTAGCCGAGGGCGACGAGCCCGTAGACGGTCCCCAGCGCTAAGCCGAAGACGAGCTGCTGGGGCAGGATCGCGAGGACGTCGGCCACGCCGTCAGTCTTCGCCCAGGTAGGCGCGCCGGACGTAGTCGGTGGCCAGGAGAATCCGGGCCGTGTCGTGGATGACGATGCGGCCGTTCTGCAGCACGTAGCCGCGGGTGGCGATCGAGAGTGCCACCGGGGCGTTCTGCTCCACCACCAGGATCGTGGTCCCCTGCCCGTTGATGGCCCGAATGATGTCGAACACCTGATCGACCAGCACGGGCGCGAGCCCCATCGAGGGCTCGTCCATCAAGAGCAGCCGGGGGCGGGCCATGAGGGCGCGTCCGATCGCCAGCATCTGCTGCTCGCCGCCCGAGAGCGTGCCGCCGAGCTGGTGCTGCCGCTCCTTGAGGCGCGGGAAGAGCGTCCAGACGCGCTCGAAGTCCTGGGCCACCTCGCCGGCCGGCGCCTTCTGGCGGGTGAACGCGCCCATCGAGAGGTTCTCCCACACGGTCATGCGGGCGAAGATCCGTCGGGCCTCGGGCACCAGTGAGATCCCCCGCCGTGCAATGACCTCGGTCGCCAAGCCGTCGATCCGGTCGCCCTCGAACTCGACGCGCCCGGCCGTGGGCCGGACCACGCCGAGGATCGTCTTCATCGTGGTCGACTTCCCCGACGCGTTGCCACCGAGCAGGCAGACGATCTCCCCGACCCGCACCTCGAGGCTGACCGACTTGAGGACCGGCAGGGGCCCGTAGTGGGTGTCGACGTCGGTGAGCTTAAGCACGACCCGCCTGCCGCCCGAGGTAGGCCTCCAGGACGGCCGGGCTCCGCCGCACCTCCTCGAAGCTCCCCTCGGCGATCTTGGTCCCGTGGTCGAGCGCCGCGACGCGGTCGCAGATCCCGCGGACGACTCCCATGTCGTGCTCGATCACGAGGATCGTGACGCCGCGCTCGCGGATCCGCTTGATGTCGCGCATCAGCTCGCGCGTCTCGGTGGGGTTCATGCCGGCGGCGGGCTCGTCGAGGAGCAGGAGCCGCGGCTCGGCGGCGAGCGCGCGGGCGATCTCGAGCCGCCGGCGGTTGGCGTAGGAGAGGGTCCACGCTGGCCGGGACGCGCGGGGGAGGAGGCGGTCTCCGAAGAGCGAGAGCAGCCCGCCCGCGCGCGCCTCGGCGCGCCGGCGCTCCTCGAGCGAGCGGCGCGTGCCCAGCAGAATGCTCGCGATCCCGGACCGGGTCCGGCAGTGCAGGCCGACCAGCACGTTTTCCAGGACCGTCATGTGATTGAAGAGCCGCTGGTTCTGGAACGTGCGGGCGATGCCGAGCGCCGTGATGCGGTGGGGGGCGAGGCCGACGAGCTCCCGCCGGCCGTCGTCGAAGCGGATCCGGCCGGCCGTCGCCGGGTGGAGGCCCGTGATCAGGTTGAAGAGAGTCGTCTTCCCCGAGCCGTTGGGGCCGATGAGGCCGACGATCTCGCCCTCATCGACCCGGAGCGCCAGATCCTGCACGGCCCGGAGACCGCCGAAGTCCTTCGTCAGGCCTTCGGTCTCGAGGAGCGCCATCCTCCAGCGCCGTCCCGCGAGCCCTCCTACTTCACCGTGATCTGCTTCACCTGCTCGAAGCCGGACCCCTTCACCCGGTAGAAGTAGATCACGCCGCCGGCCACGTCGCCCTTGTCGTCGAACGAGATGGGCACACCGAGGATGCCCTTGTAGCTCTTCGTGGCGCGGACGGCGTCGCGCACCGCGGCCCGGTCGGCCTTGCCGACCTTCTTGATCGATTCCAGGATGATGTTGGCGGCCTCGTAGGCGAGCGGGCCGTAGGAGCTGACCGGCCCGTACTTGGCTTCGAAGGCCTTCGTGAAGGCGGTGGCGGCCGCGATCTTCTTGAGATCGGGCACGAGGAAGCTCACGTAGTTCCCCTCGGCGGCGCCGCCCGAGGCCTGGACGTAGTCCACCGGCTCGAACTGCCCGTCGGGCCCGATCATCCGCACGTTCAGGCCGACGTCGGGGAGCTGCTTGGCGACGAGCGCGGCGTCGGGCG
Organism: Candidatus Rokuibacteriota bacterium; assembly: GCA_003220595.1. Taxonomy (GTDB): domain Bacteria; phylum Methylomirabilota; class Methylomirabilia; order Rokubacteriales; family CSP1-6; genus AR19. The sequence goes on from QHSZ01000024.1 coordinate 24,896, forward strand.
CCCACAGGCTCGCGTAGATCACGCTGACGTCCTTGGGCACGGTGGCCAGGATCGCGCGGAAGTCCTTGTCGCCCGAGCGGATGACGTAGCGGATCGGCTGGGCGCCGAGCTCCTTGGCCTTCTTCTCGACCTCGTCGGCCACGCCCTTGGGACCCGTCGTGCCGTCGTCGAAGACGGCGATCTTCTTCGCCTTGAGGTCCTGGACGGCGAAGATCGCGCCGGCCGGGCCCTGGGCGTCGTCCCGCGCGCAGACCCGGTTCGTGTTCTTGAGCCCGCGATCGGTCACCTTCGGGTTGGTGCAGCCGGGGCTGATCAGGACCAGATTGACCCGGTCGAGCACGTCCGAGACCGGAATGCACGTGACGCTGGTGATCCCCCACACCGCGCCGAGCACGGCCGCGTCCGCCGCGACCTTCTCGGCGGCGGCGACGCTTACTTGAGGATTCCCCTGGTCGTCGGCTTCGAGGACCTCGATCTTTTTGCCGAGGACGCCGCCCTTCTTGTTCCACTCCTCGGCGGCGAGCTTGACGGCGTTGGCCACTTCCTGTCCCTGCTTGGCGAGCTGGCCGGTGAGCGGGACGCCGGCCGCGATCTTCACGACCTGCTGCGCCTCGACGGCGGGCGCGGCGGCCACCAGCGCGAGCGCGACCGCTCCCGCCCACACACGCCTCTCGATCGATGTCATGCGAGCCATACGCTCCTCCTCCGAAGCTCGGGGATGTGACCAGGCGCAACTATGGTGGAGCGTTCGCGCGCCGTCAAGGGGCGCGCGCCTTGACAACGATCGCGACCGGGGCCGATACTCCCGCCACACGAGGAGGAACAGTCATGCGAGACGCACGCCTCAGCCGGCGCACGTTCCTGGCAGGAGCCGTCGGCAGCTCGGCACTGTTCGCGCTCGCCGGCCCGGCCGCGCCCGCCGTGAAGAAGGGCACGAGCCTGCGGCTCTGGATCCTCAAGACGTACGTCGAGCCGACCAACAAGGCCATCGAGGCGAGTGCCTCGCGGTGGGCGCAGAAGCACGGCGCGACGGTCACCGTGGAGTACTTCACGTTCGAGGACATGCAGACGAAGTACGTCGCGGCGATCGAGAACAAGAACACGCCGGACGTCGGCCAGCTGGAGACGGGGGCTCCGGCGCGCTTCGCCGGGATGGGGCAGCTCCTCGACCTCACGGGCTTCGCCCGCCAGGTGGAGGGCGAGGTCGGCCGGGCGCCCGCCAACGTGGCGCCGGTGACGGTCATCGACGGCAAGACGTATGCCCTACCCTGGTACATCATGCCCGCGTTCTGGTACGTCTGGCGTGACGTGTTCGACAAGCACAAGGTCAAGCTGCCCAGCACGTTCGAGGACGCCAAGAAGGCGGCGGAGGCGCTCAACCGGCCGCCCGACTTCTACGGCCTGGGCCAGAGCTGGAACCGGACCGCGGACGGCTACGGCGTGATGCAGAGCCTCATGTACTCCCACGGCGTCGGCTGGACGACCAAGGACGGCAAGTACCAGTCGATCAAGACGCCGAAGATGCAGCAGGTCATGAAGTGGGCGACGGACATCTACAAGGAAGGCATCCAGCCCGCCGACACGCTGTCCTGGACCGGCTCGCAGAACAACGAGAACTTCATCGCGAAGAAGATCGCCCAGACCTCGAACGGCCCGAGCATCACCTTCGCGCTCGAGAACGCGCTGGCCAAGGCGGGGGACGCCACGGAGCGCAAGAAGCGCGAGGAGGCGCTCGCCAACCATCAGGCACTCCCCCACCCCGGCGGGCCCGACGGGCGCCGGATGTGGGGGCTCGCGCTGAGCTTCGGCATCTTCAAGAACGCCCGGGACCCCGAGGCGGCGATGAGCCTCATCGCCCATCTCCTGTCACCCGAGGAGACGCTGGCCGTGATGCGGGAGTCCCACGGGCAGTTCACGCCGGTGCTGGACAAGGCGCGCGCGGCGACGAAGGAGTACTTCGAGAAGAACGAGAACTACCGGACCTTCGGCCGGGCGGCCGAGTGGTTCGTGGGGACGGGCTGGCCCGGGCCCGTGACGGCGGCCGCGGCCGAGGTGCAGGCGAGCAACGTGCTCACCGACGCCCCGGCCAAGGTGATCATCGACAAGTGGTCGGCAGACCAAGCCATCGACTGGGCCGACAAGAAGATCAAAGAGATCTACGCGACACTCGGGTGAGGCCGGCGCGCGCGCGGGACAGCGGCACGGCGCTGCTCTTCCTGTCGCCGCTCTTCGTCCTCGTGGTCGGCCTCATCGTCTATCCGTTCTGCCGGGCGATCTGGCTGTCCTTCACGGACAAGCTCGTCGGCTACCCCGAGCGCTTCGTCGGTCTGCGGAACTACCTCTACCTCCTCCACGACGACGGCTTCCACGCGGTCGTCCGCAACAGCCTGGTCTTCACGGTCGCCTCCGTCGGTCTCAAAGTCCTCACGGGGCTGGCGATGGCGCTCGTCCTGAACGTCACCTGGCGATGGCGGAACTTCTTCCGCGGCCTTTTCCTGCTGCCCTGGATCACCTCCACCGTGATCATCGCCCTCACCTGGCGGTGGATGTTCGACTCCTTCCCGGGCCGCGGCTTCTTCAACAGCGTGCTGATGGACCTCGGGCTGCTCAGGAGCCCGATGGCCGTCATGGCGACCGCCGGGGGCGCCATGTTCGCCGTCGTCGTCGCCAACTGGTGGCGGGGCTTCCCGTTCTTCGGCGTGTCGTACCTCGCGGCGATGCAGAGCATCCCGCTGGAGCTCTACGAGGCGGCCTCGATCGACGGCGCGAGCATGTGGCGCCGGTTCTGGCACGTCACCCTGCCGGGGGTGAAGCACGTCGTGATCGTCACCGTGCTGCTCTCCTTCATCTGGACGATCAACGACTTCAACATCGTCTACGTGATGACCCGCGGCGGGCCGGGGACGGCGACGCAGGTCTTCGCCACCTACTCCTACGAGGTGGCCTTCAATCAGCTGCGCTGGGCCCGCGGCGTGACGGTCTCGATCTTCCTCGTGCCTCTCCTGGTCGCCGGTATCGCGCTGCTCAGCCGCTACCTGCTGCGCCAGGAGAACGCATGACGGCCGCGCGGGCCTTCGCCGTGGTCGGCCTCGTCGCCTTCGCGCTCGTGGTCCTGGTGCCGTTCTGGTGGATCGCGAACATGTCGTTCAAGACCTACGAGCAGGTCCAGTTCGCGACCAGCATCTATGTCCCGCGGCCGTTCACGTGGGCCAACTACACCGCGCTCTGGCTCGACACGCGCTTCCCCCTCTGGCTGCGCAACAGCCTGGTCACGGCGGTCGCGGTGACGGCGCTCACGACCGTCATGGCGAGCCTCGGCGGCTACGCCATCGCGCGCCTGCGCTTCCCCGGCCGCGGGTTCGTCGCCAGCCTGATCCTGGTCCTCTACCTGGTGCCGCCCGCGCTGCTCTTCATCCCGCTCTACCGCGTGCTGGCCGAGCTGGGAGCGACGAACACCCTCGCGTCGCTGATCCTCTCGTACCCGACATTCACGGTGCCCTTCTGCACGTGGCTGCTGATCGGCTTCTTCAAGGCGTTGCCGCACGAGCTCGAGGAGGCGGCGCTGGTCGACGGGGCGGGGCGCACGGCGGCGCTCGTCCGGGTGCTGCTGCCGCTGGCCGCGCCGGGGATCGTGGCCTCGGCCATCTTCGCCTTCACGCTCTCCTGGAACGAGTTCCTCTACGCGCTGGTCTTCATCCAGGACGAGACGGCGCTCACGGTGCCGGTGGGCCTGAACCTTCTGATCTACGGCGACGTGTTCTCCTGGGGCCAGCTGATGGCGGCCTCCGTCATCACGACGGTCCCCGTCGTCGCGCTCTACGTCTTCATCCAGCGCTGGATGGTGGAGGGCCTCGCCGCCGGCTCGGTCAAGGGTTGACCTCCGCGTGGCTCTGCAGCTCGTAGATGGACGTGTAGCCGCGGCCGAAGTCGGGCGGGAGCGGCAGCTCGCCGGCGGTCCGGCGCACGGCGCGCGGCGCCTTCCCCCGCACCAGCGCGCCGAAGAGCGGCGAGCCGGTCGCGTCGGGCACCAGCTGCACGGCGTCGGCGGCGCTATAGGCGTTGATCAGGAGCCGCCGCTCGGTCGCCGAGGCGTTCGGCGCCGACCAGTGCACGAGCCGGTAGTGATGGATGGTGATGCCGCCGGCCGGCATGGCCAGCAGGCGGGCGGCGCGCACATCGAGCCGCTCGATGTCCTCGCGGCGCATGCAGCCCACGAACCGGTCCTCGCCGTCGAAGTGGGTGTGGATCGGCCCGCGGTGGCTGCCGGGCAGGACGCTCAGCGCCCCGTTCTCCGCGGTCGCGTCGTCGAGCAGCAGACCGACGGCCAGGACATCGTCGTTGGAGTGGGGGTAGAAGGCGGCGTCCTGATGGAACTCGACGGGCGCGCCGATGCGGCTGCTCTTGAGGTTCAGCTTGCTGTGGTTGAACTTGATCGCGGGACCGATCAGCTCGGTGACGATGTCCGGGATGGGCGATTCGAACGCCACCCAGCGGTAGAGCGGATCGTGGTCCGCCGGGTTCTTGATCCGGCGCAGGACGGGAGCGTCCGCGGTGTGGCGCGGATCCAGGTCGAAGACGCCGTCGCCGCGCGAGAGCCGGCGCGAGCGCTCGACGAAGGCGTCCGTCACCCGGCGCAGCGCCTGCACGTCCGCCATGTCGATCACGCGCGGCAGGACGAGATAGCCGTCCGCGTGATAGCCGGCAAGCTGCTCCTCGGTGAGATACCGTCCCGTGGTCGTCGCCATGCCCCGATCATATCAGCGAACTCCCGCGGCGTCCGCGCATGCTAGTATCGGCCACCGTGTCCGGCTTCGGGGCTCGTATTCCCCGCAACGAGGACCCGCGGCTGCTGCGCGGGCTCGGCTGCTACGTCGACGACGTGAACCCCCCGGGCTTGCTGCACGGCGCGGTGCTCAGGAGCGCGCACGCCCACGCGCGGCTCGTGGCGGTCGACGCCTCGCGCGCCCGGGCCCTGCCGGGCGTGGCGTTGGTGCTGACGGGCGCCGACCTCGGTCCGGTCAACCAACCGACGCCCCTGCTGATCCCCCACCCGGCGTTGACCCACCCGCGGACGGCGCGCCCGCTGGCCGTGGACGAGGTCCGCTACGTCGGCGAGCCCGTGGCACTCGTCGTCGCCAAGGATCGCTACGCGGCCGAGGACGCGCTGGACGCCATCGACGTGACGTGGGAGCCGCTGCCCGCCGTGGCGAGCCTGGAGGCGGCGCTGGCCGACGGAGCCCCACGCGTGCACGCGGACGTGCCCGGCAACCGTGCCGGCCGCCTGGCCCAGCGCACGGGCGACCCCGACGCCGCCTTCGCCCGGCCCACCCGCGTGCTGCGCGAGCAGCTCTGGATCGAGCGGAGCTGCGGCTGCCCGCTCGAGGGCCGGGGCGTGGTCGCCGACTTCGACGCCCGCACGCGGAGGCTCCGTGTCTGGGACTCGACCCAGGCGCCGCTGCCCATCAAGAATGGGCTGGCCCGGATCTTCGGCCTGCCGGAGTTCAACGTGGAGGTCGTCGCGCCCGACGTGGGCGGAGGCTTTGGCACCAAGATCATGCTCTTCTACCCGGAGGAGATCCTGGTGCCGTACGCGGCGATCCGCCTCGGCCGGCCGGTCAAGTGGACGGAGGACCGGCGCGAGCACCTGATCGCCGCCAACCAGGAACGCGGCCAGCGCCACGACGTCGAGGTCGCCGTCGACGGCGACGGACGGATCCTCGCGCTGCGCGACCGCTTCGTCCACGACGCCGGCGCCTATACACCGTATGGCCTCGTCGTCCCCCTCATCACGTCGACGCAGCTCCCCGGGCCTTACCGGCTCCGTAACTACGCGGTCGAGTTCGAGGCGGTCTACACCAACACGGCGGTGGTCACGCCCTACCGCGGCGCCGGCCGGCCGCACGGCGCCTTCGTCATGGAGCGGGTCATCAGCCTCATCGCCCGGGAACTGAGGCTCGAGCCGGTCGAGGTGCGACGCCGTAACCTGATCCAGCCTCACGAGATGCCCTGGGATGTCGGCCTCACGTTCCAGGACGGTGGCCCGACGCGCTACGACAGCGGTGACTACCCGCGCGGGCTCGAGCTGGCGCTCGAGCGGATCGGCTACGCGGCCTTCCGCAAGCGGCAGGCCGAGGCGCACCGCGACGGTCGCCACCTCGGTCTCGGCGTCGCGTGTTACGTCGAAGGGACGGGGATCGGCCCGTACGAGGGCGCCCACGTGCGGGTCGAGCCGAGCGGTCACGTCTTCGTCGCCACCGGCGTCACGACCCAGGGCCAGGGCCACCCGACGACCTTCGCCCAGATCGCCGCCGCGGTCCTCGGCTGCGATCCGGCCGCCGTCACGGTCGTCACCGGCGACACCAGCCGCTTCAACTGGGGCGCGGGGACCTTCGCGAGCCGCGCGCTGGTGACGAGCGGCAACGCGGTGGCGGCCGCGGCGCGGAAGGTGCGGGACAAGGCGCTGAGGCTGGCCGCCGAGCTCCTGGAGGTGGCGCCCGAGGATCTCGAGCTGGCCGACGGCGTCGCGCGGGTCCGCGGCGCGCCCGACCGGGCGTTGACGCTGGGGGCGCTGGCGACGGTCGCGAACCCGATCCGCTACGCCTACGGCAACGAGACGGCCGAGGCCGCGCTCCGGCTCGTCAAGCCGCGAGCGGGCGCCGTGCTCGGGCCCGGCGAGGAGCCCGGGCTGGAAGCGCGCGGCTACTACGCGCCGCCCCAGGCCACGTTCGCCAGCGGCTGCCATGCCGCCATCGTGGAGGTCGACCCACCCACCGGCGATCTCCGGATCCTCCGCTACGTGGTCCAGCACGACTGCGGCACATTGATCAATCCGACCATCGTGGAGGGACAGATCTACGGCGGGGTAGCCCAGGGCATCGGCGGGGCGTTCTACGAGCGGATCGTCTACGACGCGACCGGTCAGCCGCTCACCACCAGCTTCATGGACTTCCTGATGCCCACCGCGATGGAGGTGCCGGAGATCGAGATCGTCCACACCGAGACGCCCTCACCGCTCAACCCTCTCGGCGTGAAGGGGGTCGGGGAGGCGGGAGCGATCCCGGTCCCGGCGCTGATCGCCGAGGCCGTCGACGACGCCCTCGCGCCCTTCGGCGTCCGCGTGCGCGAAATGCCGCTGAGCCCGGCTCGGATCACCGAGCTGATCGGCGCGGCTGGCGCGGCGGGCCGCTGAGGGCGCTCACGGAGGACAGCGACTATGCATGCGCAAGCCTTCAAGGTAGGGATGCGGGCTCCCGACGACGTGAGCGCGGCTGCCGAGCTGCTGGATCGGAACGCGTTCCAGGCCGATCACGTCGTGGCCGTTCTGGGCAAGACCGAGGGCAACGGGGCCGTCAACGACTACACTCGGGCGCTGGCCACGCTCTCGTTTCAGCACCTCCTGGCCAAGCGGGGGAGCCGGTCGCTGGAGGCCATCGCCCGGCGGGTGCCCATCATCTGGTCGGGCGGCACGGAAGGCCTCATGAGCCCCCACGCGACGATCTTCACCCGTGAACCCGACCGCGGGAGGCCGACCGGCCAGAAGCGCTTCGCGGTCGGCACCGCCTACACGCGCGACCTGCTCCCCGAGGAGTTCGGGATCGCGGTCCACGCCCAGGTGGCCGCCGAGGGCGTCCGGGCGGCGATCAAGGACGCCGGGATCGCGTCGGCCGAGGACCTGCACTTCATCCAGATCAAGACGGGCGCGCTCACCACGGAACGCATCGCCCAGGCGCGGAGCCGGGGCCGGCCGGTGGTGACGACGGACACCTACAAGTCGATGGCCTACGCGCGCGCGGTGGCCGCCCTCGGCATCGGCGTGGCGACCGGCGAGATCGCCGCGCACACGGTCGTCGACGACGTCATCGGGCGCGATTTCTCGATCGCCTCCAACGTCGCCTCGACGTCGTCGGGCGTCGAGCTGATGAACTGCGAGGTCATCGTCCTCGGCAACTCGGCCGCGTCCACCAGCGATCTCGTCATCGCTCACGCCGTCATGCGCGACGCCATCGATGCCGTGGCCGTGCGCGAGGCGCTCCGCCGGGCCGGGCTGGCCGTCGAGTGCGAGCTGGCCGAGCGCGACCGCGAGCGGCTCGTCAACGTCTTCGCCAAGTGCGAGCCGGACCCATCGGGCGCCACGCGCGGCCGGCGCCACGTGATGTTCGAGGACGGCGACATCAACTACACCCGCCACATCCGGGGGGTCGTCAACGCCGTCATCGCCGCGGTGACCGGCGACACCATGTGCTACGTGTCGGCCGGCGCCGAGCACCAGGGACCGCCCGGCGGGGGAGTGGTCGCGGTTCTGGCTCGCGCCTGATTACGGTCACGCCGAGATCATCTTCTTCTCGACGCCGACGCCGGCGGCGAGCGCGCGCTCGTACTCGAGGGGTACCGTCGCCGAATCTTGTAAGGCGATCCCCGTGGAGTCGAAGACGGTGATCTGCGAGGCCGACGTCCGGCCCGGCTTGCGCCCCACGATCACCTCGCCGATCTCGCCCGCGATATCGCCCTCGGTGATGAGACCCTGCGTGAGCGGCACGTTGATCTCGCCGTCCGTCCGGCACTGGCGGATGTCGTCGACGAAGATGCGGGCGCCCTGGAGGATCCGCGGATCGAGCTCCTGGTCGCCGCCCTTGTCGGCGCCCAGCGCGGCGATATGCGTTCCCGGCTCGATCCAGTCGGCCATGACGATGGGGCCGCGGGCCGGCGTCACCGTCACCACCACGTCGACGCCCCGCACGACGGCCTCGAGGTCGAGCGAGGCACGGATCTCGAAGCCGGGGTACTTCGGTTGCTGTGACGCCACGAACTGGTCGAGCGTCGCCCGCGAGCGGCTCCAGACGCGCACGTCCTTCCACGCAAAGACCTCGTTGCAGGTCGCCAGCGCGCCTTCGGCCATGTGGCCGGCGCCGACGATCGCGAGCGTCGTCGAGTCGGGGCGCGCCATCCACTTGGCGGACACGGCGGCGGCGGCGCCCGTGCGCATGACGGTGTGATAGCTGCCGTCACAGATCGCGAGCGGGAAGCCGGTCTCCGGGTGGGTGTAGATGAGAATCGAGAAGACGGTCGGCAGGTCGAAGCGCGCCCGGTTCTGCTCGCGGATCGAGACCCACTTGCAGGCGGCCGCCTCGGGCTCCTCGATATAGGAGGGCATCGCCTCCCACTCGCCCGGGTACTTGGCGAGCACGATGTGCCCTTTCGGCTCCATCACGAAGCGGCCCTCGCCGTGCATCCGGTAGGCCTGCTCGACGCACGCGAGGTACTCGGCCGGGGTGAGGAGCCCCATCATGTCGGTGCGGCTCAGGATCAACGTCTTCCGATTTCGCCAGCTCGCCGCGTGATTCGCCATCACGTCCCTCCCCCGCGGATCAGATCTTCCCGGACACGCCGCGCCGCAGGAACTCGCCCATGCCTTCCTTGCCGAGCCACTCGGGGCCGTCGACGATCAGCTGGCCGCGCAGGAAGACTCGCTTGACCCGCCCCGTGACCGCACGGCCCTCGAACATCGTGTAGTCGACCCGACTGTGACCCTCCGCGGATCGGATGGTCCAGGTTTCGTCGGGATCGAACAGGACGATGTCCGCATCCGAGCCGACGGCGATCGTGCCCTTCCGGGGAAACAGGCCGAAGAGCCGGGCGGGGGCGGTCGAGGTCAGCTCGACGAAGCGGTTCAGCGAGAGCCCCTGCCGCTTGACCCCGCCGTCGAAGATCAGCGGCAGGCGCGTCTCCACGCCCGGCGCGCCGTTGGGGATCTTGCTGAAGTCGTTCCGGCCCTGCTGCTTGGAGAACTTCAGACCGTATGGCTGCTCGTTGAAGCAGAACGGGCAGTGGTCGGTCGAGATCACCTGGAGGTCGTCGGTCTTGAGGCCGCGCCACAGCGCCTCTTGGTGGGCGGGGGTCCGGAGGGGCGGCGTCATGACGTACTTGGCCCCGTCGAAGCCCGGGCGCTCGTAGTCGGCGGCGGTCAGGAACAGATAGTGTGGGCAGGTCTCGGCATACACCGGGAGCCCCTGGTCGCGCGCCTGCGTCACGGCCGACAGCGCCTCGGCAGCCGAGAGGTGGACGACGTAGAGGGGCGTGGCGGCAAGTTCCGCCAGCCGGATCGCCCGGTGGGTGGCCTCGCCTTCCATCGAGGAAGGCCGCGTCAGCGCATGATACTTCGGCGCCGTGTCGCCCCGAGCCACCGCTTCTTCGACCAGCACCTGGATGACGGGGCCGTTCTCGGCGTGGACGCAGATCATCGCGCCGCCGGCCGCGGCCACTCGCATGGCCCTGAACAGCGCGCCGTCGTCCACCATCAGCACCCCCGGATAGGCGGTGAACAGCTTGAAGCTGGTCACGCCTTCCCGGATGAGCGCGGTCATGTCGCCGAGCGTCTCGCGGTTGACGTCGAGGACGATCATGTGGGCGCCGACGTCGACGCAGGCGCTCTCCGCCCGCCGGCGCCAGTTCTCCAGACCCGGCCGCAGCCGCTCGCCGCGAGTCTGGTTGGCGAAGTCGACCACGGTCGTGGTGCCGCCGAAGGCCGCCGCCTTCGTCCCCGTACCGAAGGTGTCGACCGTGCGGGCCGCGCCGAAATCCCAATCCAGATGGGTATGCACGTCGACGCCCCCGGGGAGGACGAGCAGGCCCCGCGCGTCGTACACCTGCGCGTGCTCGGCCGCCGGGAGGTCCTGCCCGATCATGCGCACACGGTCGCCCTCGATGAGGATGTCGGCGGTGTAGTCGTCGACCGCGGTGACGATCCGGCCGTTCTTGATCAGCGTCGATGCCATCTGGGCCTCCTCACGCGACACGCTCGCCGACGGTAGCCAGCCGGTTGAAGGCGGCGAGCGAGCGTTCGATGACCTGGCGCGGTAGCTTCCGGACGATGAAGACCAGACGCGTGCCGCGGTCCGCCGTGGGCCAACCGTCCAGGTGCACGGGCGGATGCACCAGATGCTGGACGCCATGGACGACCACCGGCGTGGGCACGCCGACCACGTGGAGGATTCCCTTCACTCTCAGGATATCGTCGCCGTGGGCGTTGAGGAGCATCGTGAGCCAGATGCCGAACGCCGTCCAGTCCAGCGCACGGTCGACGGTCACGCTGAAGGCGTAGACGTCGCGGTCGTGGGGGCTGACCTGACCGGCGGCCGTCTCCGGCGGCGGCGTGCCCGGCGCCACCCCGAGCCAGCGCCAGGCGTCCTGCCGCGTGCCGGACGGATCGGCGGGATCGCCGATGAAGAGTTGCTCCGGCCCGATCGGATCGACCGCCGCTTCGAAGATCGGCGCGGCCGGGTTGATGCGGCGGCAGGCGGCTCGGAGCGCCTCCGCGTGCTCTCGCCCGGTGAGATCGGTCTTCGTCAGGACGACCCGGTCGGCGACGGCCACCTGCTTCACCGACTCGGGGTGCTGGGTCAGATGCGTCGCGCCGTTGACCGCGTCGACCGTCGTCACCACGTGGCCCACCCGGAAATGGTGCCGCAGCACGGGGTCGGCCATCAGCGTGAAGATGATCGGCGCCGGGTCCGCGAGCCCCGTCGTCTCGATGGCCAGGCGGTCGAATTTCGGGATTGTCCCCTGCTCGCGCTTGCCGTACAGGTCGCGGACGGCGGCGCTGAGGTCGTCGCGTAGGGCGCAGCAGACGCATCCGCTCGGCAGCACCACGGTCGTCTCGTCGACGTGGCGTAGCAGCAGATGATCCAGGCCGACCTCGCCGAGCTCGTTGACCAGCACGGCCGTGTTGGCGAGCTCGGGGGACGCGAGCAGCCGCCGGAGCAGCGTGGTCTTGCCGCTGCCCAGGAAGCCGGTGACGATGTTGACGGGGATGAGATCGGCGGCAGCCATAACGGCCGGGCCCGCTACTCGTGTTCGACGGCGGCGATCAGCGCGGGATCGAGCGGGTCGCACCGGCGCCGGCTCATCCGCTCCGCCACCGGCCACAGCGCGGCCAGGTGCTGGACGATCGCCGACCGCCCGGTCCGACTCCGGAGGACGAAGCAGGCGCCGTCCCAGTCGGCGAGCATCAGGCCGTAATGCTTGAGCACCTTGTTGGCCAGCCTCACGCGGTGCAGCCGCTCCTGCCGCCGGGTCGATCCCACGGGCGGCACGCCGGACGGGCGATCCGGCCCGGCGGCATCGGTCCAGTGCGCCTCCGATCCGAGCACCCCGCACAATCCGCACATCTCAGATCTCCGCGAGGGCCCGGTCACTTCGGGCGCCGGCTCCGCCTGGCGAAATCGTCGGCGATCTCGTCGAACGTCGCGAAGCGCACGCCCGGATGCCGGATGATGTGACCGTACAACCGCTCGAGCATCATCAGCACCTGCGGGCGACCGGAAACGTCTGGATGGATGGTCATCGGGAACACCGCATAGTCGTACTCGCGATAGACCCAGTCGAACTGGTCCCGCCAGATCTGCTCGATGTCGTGGGGGTTGACGAAGCCGTGACTGTTCGGCGCCGCCTTGATGAACATCATCGGCGGCAGGTCGTCCAGGTACCAGCTGGCCGGGATCTCGATCAGCTCCGTCTCCCGCCCGCGCACCAGCGGCTTCATCCACGCGCTCGGAGGCTTGGCGTAGTCGATCTTGGTCCAGCTGTCCCCGACGCGGACGAAGTGCGGCTGGAAGTCGTGGTGCATCAGGCTGTGGTCGTACTTGAAGCCCCGCTTCAGCAGGAGCTCGTTGGTCACCGGGCTGAACTCCCACCAGGGCGCGACGTACCCGGCGGGGCGGTGGCCGGTCAGCTTTTGCGCCAGCTCGATGCACTTGTCGAGGACCGTCTCCTCCTGCTCGCGCGTCATCGCGATCGGGTTCTCGTGCGAGTAGCCGTGGATGCCGATCTCGTGCCCGGCGTCCACGACCATCCGGATCTGCTGCGGAAAGGTCTCCATCGAGTGGCCCGGGACGAACCAGGTGGTCTTGATGCCGAAGCGTTCGAACAGCTTCACCAGCCGGGGCGTGCCGACTTCCCCCGAGAACATGCCGCGCGAGATGTCGAGCGGAGAGTCCTCGCCGCCGTAGGACCCGAGCCAGCCCGCCACTGCATCCACATCGACGCCGAATGCGCACAGGATTTCCTTAGCCATGGGATTCTCCCGATTGTTCGAATGTGGTCACACGCAGGGACCGGCCGAGGTCCCCGGTGAGGAGG
>QHSZ01000332.1 GCA_003220595.1 Candidatus Rokuibacteriota bacterium
TCACCGTCCTGGGCTCGTCGAAGATGGCGCGGCCGTCCTTGTCGGCGCCCTTCGGCTGGAAGCCCGCGTGCCACATGGTGACGCGATAGGCGCCCGGCGGGACGTCGGCGATCTTGAACGCCCCCTTGTCGTCCGTCACGGTCACGTACGGGCTGTCGTGGACGATCATCCACGCCGACATGTGCGGGTGGGCGTCGCAGAGGACGCGGATCACGCCGGGCTTCTGGAGTCGCTTCGTGACGTCGATCATCTGGTCCTTGGTCGGCAGCGCCAGGTTGAAGACCGTCGCGCGGCCGAGGAACCCGTGCGTGTTGTGGAGGACCGGGTCGGAGTTCTTCACGCGCACCTGGTTCCCCGGGCCGACGGCCGTGACGTGGGCGACGAAGAGGCACTGGTGGTTGTCCAGGAGCACGTCGCCGGTGCCCTTCTTGCCGCGGGCGACGCCCTCGATCAGGATGACGCTCCCCTTCACGCCGCGGTCCGCGGAGAGCACGAGCGCCTCCGGGGGCTTGTGGTCGCCGCAGACGTCACGGTTCTTGTTCACCGGGATCGCGTCGAGCTTCGGCGGCGTCCCGACGAACCTGACCGTGCCCGTGAGGGTCCCGCCGTCCCGCACGCCGACGATGTCGTAGGCGCGCGCCGGGGCCGCGGCCAGGAGCGCGACGGCCGCGACGAGGGCGAGCCTCAGGGCTCGGGGTTGAGCAGGTACTCGACCGCCAGCCAGAGGCTCCGGCTGTAGCGGAAGAACCACAGCGGAAACAGCACCGCCACCGGCAGCCACAACGCGAGCTGGGCCGCCGTCGACAGCTCCGTGAGGCCCCAGAGGATGAGGTATCCGCCGATCACGAGGCCGACCGTCGCGGCGTAGTTGACGTAGATCGCGCCGACGAAGTAGCCCTGCGCCCGCTCGAAGACGAGCCCGCAGAGCGCGCAGGACCGCGCCATCGTGAACCAGCTCGAGAAGAGCCGCGTCCCGCCGCAGCGCGGGCAGGAGAGGCGCGCCGCCCGGGCGAGGGCCCGCGCCAGGCGCCCGGCGCGCGGCTCGTGCGGCATCCGTCACCTCCGCCATCCTCCGCCGCCCGCTCAGGGCTTCGCGGGGGCGCTCACCGCCGCCTTCGCACCCGTGGTCCGCTTCGCCACCGCAAAGCCGTCGGGGAGCAGCAGGAACACGAGGAGCGTCGCGATCGCCAGCGGGGTGATCGCGACCATCCCGAGCGTGCGCGTCTCGAAGCGGAGGTGCATGAAGTACATCGCCACGAGGACGGCCTTGCCGAGCGCCAGGGCGCACAGCAGGACGCCGATCGTCAGCTTCGCGAGCGGCGCGTAGATCACCGCGATCTCGACGACCGTGAGGATCGCGAGGTACCAGAAGATCGCCATGTAGTTGGGGTGCTTGTGCTCTGCGCTCGCCATCGCTCCGCCCCTCAGATGAGATACATGAAGGTGAACACCATGATCCACACGAGGTCGACGAAGTGCCAGTACAGGCCGACGATCTCGACCGCGTTGTAGCTCGCCCGCGGCTCGGGCCGGTTCGCCACGTACCGGAGGATCGCCAGGAGATAGATGACGCCGCCCGTCACGTGCAGGCCGTGGAACCCGGTGACCAGGAAGAAGGTCGTGCCGAAGAGGGAGGCGCCCCACGGGTTGCCGTTGATGTGCAGGCCCCGGTGGATCAGGTGGGTCCACTCGTACGCCTGGAGGCTCACGAAGATGGCGCCGCCGAGGGCGGTGAGGAAGAGGAACATCTTGCACTTCGAGCGGTCGCCCTTCCCGAGCCACTCGAGCCCCTTCACCATCGTGACGCTCGAGCAGATCAGCAGGAACGTCATCAGCGCGGTCAGGTTGATGCCGAGCACCTCGTACGGGCTCGGCCAGTCCGCGCTGGTCGCCCGCATCGCGCCGTACCCCGCGAGCAGTGTGCCGAAGCCCACGGCATCCCCCGCGAGGAAGATCCACATCCCGAGCTTCCCCCAGCTCTCCGGCGTCAGGGGAGTCTCGGCCGGTTCGATCGCCGAGTGTACCGAGGCTGCGCTCATGTCGTCTCCTTGGGCGCGAGGAAGAATGGCGTCACAGCAGATACACCGAGACGTAGAGGATCGGCCAGAGGCCGACGACGAAGTGCCAGAACATCGCGCACGCCTTGACGGGCGCCGTCCGGCCCTCCGCGTAGCGGCCACGCGAGGCGCCGACGAGCGTGACGCCGAGCCAGATCAGGGCGCCGAAGACGTGCAGGCCGTGGGCCCCGATCAGCGTGTAGAAGGTCCCACCGTAGGCGCCCGAGGAGACGGTGAGCCCGTACCCGAGCAGTCGCACCCACTCATAGCCCTGCACGAGGAGGAAGAGCGTGCCGAGACCCGCCGTGAGGGCGAGCCGCCGC
Source organism: Candidatus Rokuibacteriota bacterium (assembly GCA_003220595.1). Classification (GTDB taxonomy): domain Bacteria; phylum Methylomirabilota; class Methylomirabilia; order Rokubacteriales; family CSP1-6; genus AR19. The sequence continues at coordinate 2,381 of QHSZ01000332.1, forward strand.
ACCGCCCGGACCTCCTCCCCGCGCGCCAGGGCGCGAACCGCCGCGACCATCGTGACGCTCGACGCGAGCAGCACGAGCGTGTTGACACCCGTCACCCCGACCGGCAGGCGCGGCTGGGAGAGCGGGGGCCAGAGCGGCTGGCCGAGCCGCAGCACGAACAGCGCCGCGATGAGCGCCGCGAAGAACATGGACTCACCGCCGATCAGGAACAGGATCGCGAGCCGGAGATTGTCGAGGGCGGGCCGTCCCTCGGACGGCTCGCGCTCGGGCCCGTCACCGCCGCCGGTCGGCGGCGGCGGCAGGACCGGACCGTTCGGCCGGCGCGTGACCGGCCGCGCGGGCGGCGCCTCGACGGCGACGGGGGGCGTCACCAGCGGATCCCCACGAGGAAGGCGACGACCACGAGCCCGCCGATGATCAGGAGGAGCACGCGCAGCGTCTGTCGGTTCCGCGTGCCGCTCGTCATACTTTGTCGAAGGCCATGAGTGCCAGAAGGACAGGCAGGTAGAGCAGCGACGCGAAGAGCACGCGCCGGGCCGCGACGAGCGACGGCTGGAGCGCCTGCCGCGCCCCGAGCGCGACGAACGCCACCCCGAGCAGGAACGCGCCGGTGAAGTAGATCGGGCCCGCAAGCCCGATGAGCGTCGGCAACAGGCTCACCGCGAGCAGCGCGAGGCAGCCGTTCAGGATCTGACGCTCCGTGCTCGCTCCCTCCGCGTCCACGACCGGCAGGAGCCGGACCCCCGCGCGCGCGAAGTCGTCGCGGTAGAGGCGCGCGATCGCGAGCGTGTGCGGCAGCTGCCAGAGGAACAGGATCCCGAAGAGCACCCAGGCGCCGAGGCCGAGGTCGTCGCGGGCAGCGACCCAGCCCGCCACGGGCGGGAGCGCGCCGGGCACCGCGCCGACGATCGTGCAGAGCGGCGTCCTGAGCTTGAGCGGCGTATAGGCGAAGAGGTAGAGCGCCACGGTGACCGCCGTCACGGCGAGGGCCATGAGGCTGACGAGGCTGCCGAGGTACAGCAGACCGGCGAGCGTGATCGCGCTGCCGAAC
>QHSZ01000331.1 GCA_003220595.1 Candidatus Rokuibacteriota bacterium
GCCGGGGCGCGCGCCTCGACGAGCGCGCGCGTCTTCCTGTTCTCCTCCTCGGCGGCGTCCAGGCGGGTCGCGAGCTTCGCGAGCTCCTCGCGCGCCGCCCGCACGCCCTCAGCGAGCTCCCGCGCGCGCGTGGCGAGCGCCTCGAGCTCGGCGCGAATCAGGGCGACGTCGCGCGCGGCAAGCTCCTGGGAGGCGTGGCTGGCGGCGACCTCGGTGCGGAGAGCGGCGACATCGGTCTGGAGGCGATTCACCGTGCCTCGAGTGGCGCAGCCGGTTGCGAGGACGGCCAGGACGGCTGTCGCGCCAAAGACCCGGTTCATCCGGGCCGACGCTAGCACGCGGTCGAAAGCGAAGTCAACGGCCGGTCGTGTCCGTGGCGCGGGGCTCGAGCCCGCGGAGCACGATCACCTCCACCGGCCCGCCCGCGGAGATTTCCGTGTCGGGTGCGACGACGGCGAGGCCGTCGGCGAGCACCATCGAGCGCAAGATGCCCGAGCCCTGATCGCCGGTGAGCCGCGCGCCGTAGCCCTCGGCGTCGCGCGAGAGTCCGACGCGCAGGTATCCCCGCCGCGCGCCGCGGTTGGCGATCGGCGCGAGCGCCCTCGCCACGACGCGGGGCCTCGCGACCACCGCGCACCCCAGCATCCGCCGGAGGGCCGGCCGCACGAACAGCTCGAACGTCACCATGGCGGACACGGGATTGCCGGGGAGCCCGAAGACCGGACGGCCGTCGAGCGAGCCAAAGGTGATCGGCTTGCCGGGGCGCATCGAGACCTTCCACAGGTGGAGCTGGGCGCCACTCCGCTGCAGCGCGGCGCGCACCAGATCGAGCTCGCCCACCGAGACACCCGCCGAGGAGACGAGGACGTCGGCCGAGCCGGCCCAGCCGAGGCGCTCGATGATCGCCTCGAGGCGGTCGGGCACGACGCCCAGGCTCACCGGCTCGGCGCCCGCCTCCAGCGTCTGGGCCATCAGCGAGTAGGTGTTCGTGTTCGGGATCTGGCCGGGCCCCGGGACCGTGCCGAGCTCGGCGAGCTCGTTGCCGGTCGACAGGATCGCGACGCGCGGCCGGCGGTGGACGCGGACCCGCGCGTAGCCGAGGGTCGCCAGGAGCCCGACCTCCGCAGCGCCCGCCACCTGCCCCGGCGAGACGACGATGTCGCCGGCGCGAACGTCCTCCCCCGCCGGCCTGACGTAGGCGCCGTGCGCGATGCGCCCGCGGATCGTGACCGTGTCGCCGTCGGTCGCGACGTCCTCCTGGGGCACGACGGCGTCCGCGCCCTCGGGCAGCGGCGCGCCGGTGAAGATCCGCATCGCCTCGCCTGCGCGCAGGATGCGCGCAGGCATGTCACCCGCGATGACCCGCCCGACGACCGCGAGCGCCGCGCCGCCCGGCCGCGTGTCCTCGGCCCGCACCGCGTAGCCGTCCATCGACGAGTTGGGCCACGGCGGGAGCTCCCGGCGCGCGACGATCGGCTCGGCGAGCACGCGCCCCAGGGCAGAGAGCACGTCCACCTGCTCTGTCCCGAGGGGACGGACGCGCGAGAGGATCTGCGCCAGCGCCTCTTCGACGCTCAGCATGGAGCCTATTGTAGCGGGCGCCTAGTGGTGGCCCGTGTGGGGCAGGTTCAGGACGGGCCGGACGCGGTTGAAGAAGCCGCGCCGGCACAGGATGAAGAGCGAGAGGAACCCCAGCGTGATCGCGATGTCGCGCGCCCCGACCGGCAGCGCTGCGGCGGCCGAGACCGACGGGAAGACGACGAAGATGCGCTCGAGGAAGATCGCGGCGAGACCGAACAGCGCGACGACGATGAGCGGCGCGTGCCGCTGCGGCGGCCGGCCCGTGAGCCGCTTCAGCAGGTACGCGAACGGGATCAGCCAGCCGACGACGAGCACGACCCAGGCCACCGCCTGCCAGGGCTGGACGAAGAAGCGCCGCACGAAGAAGCGCGTCTCGACGGGCACGTTGCCGTACCAGATCACGAGGTACTGCGACCAGAAGAAGTACATCCACAGGATGCAGATCGCGAACTGGAGCTTGGCGACGTCCTGGATCGCGGCCGGCGGGATGGATGCCTGCCCGCGCGCGTTCGCCCGGACCGAGAGGATCGAGAGCAAGCAGAGGCTCGTGTAGAACGTGCTCACGACGAAGTAGCCCCCGAAGAGGCCGCTGTACCACGTGGGCTCCAGCGACATCACGAGGTCGAAGCCCCAGAGCGACACGACCACCACCCAGAGCATCAGCAGCGCGACCGCGAGCCGGTTGCGGCGCGCGCGTTCCCGCTCGTCGTCCGGGGGGACCGCGTCCCGGAGGAGCGTCGCGACGAAGAGCATGGCGACGAGGAAGAGCGCGCCCGTGCCGAGCCACGTCCGGAGCCAGAAGAAGCCCCAGGTGAGCCACGGCTGCTTCGCCGGGATCGGCGTCGTCTCCCACGGGTAGAGCGTCACGCCTCCAAGGCTCAGCAGGAGGAAGAGCACGAACGCGACGGGCAGGAACCCCGACGTCGTGAGGGCGATACGCCGGACGCTCGGCGACCAGCGCGCCTCGGTGAGCTGCATCATCGCGGCGATCGCGGGCCCTGTGACGGCGAGCCCCGACCAGAAGACGAGGTTCACGAGATAGATGGACCACACCTGGGTGGCGTCCGCCGAGCGCGCCCCCGACAGGAAGGCGATCGCACCGGCGGTCACGATCAGGGCCCAGACGATCGTCATTGTCGCGCCACGCTCCGGAGGAAGTTCACGATGTGCCACGCCTCTTCCGAGGAGAGCGCCTCGCCGTAGCTGGGCATCACCGCGCCGCCGGCGACGATGTAGCTGTGCCAGTAGCCGTCGGTCCGCTGCTTCTGGAGCTCCGCGTTCGTGAGGTCGGGCGTCGGGATGAACTTCGTCGCCACCAGGCCCGTCACCCCGCCCTTGGCCTCGGCGCCGTGGCAGGGCACGCAGAAGGTCACGTAGCGCTCGCGTCCCAGCGCGATCGACGCGGCCGACGCCCGCACCGGGTTCGGCTGCTTCGCGGCGACCTCGCGCTGCTCCTTGGGGAGGACGAGGTCGCCGCCGCGCGGGACCACGCCCGCGGGCATCCGGAAGACGCGCTCGCCCGGCATGATCCTGGCGGTTTCGGCCATGTTGTGGGTGAAGCGCACGACCACGGCCGTGCCCATCAGCCCGCCGGCCGCGGCGACGATCAGAAGCGTGAGGATGAAGACCCACTTCACGGCCGCACCTCGTCCGCTCCCGCCGCGCGGAGGATCTCGCGCACCGAGCCGCCGCGCCCGGGCGCCACGTGGATGGCCACCCCGAAGCGGTCGTTGGTGAAGCGCGGGTCGAAGCTCGGGCTCGGCGTGAGCCGCGGCAGCCGCCCGAGCAGCGCCATGCCGAGCACCGTCGCGATCCCGCCGAACAGGATCGTCAGCT
>QHSZ01000160.1 GCA_003220595.1 Candidatus Rokuibacteriota bacterium
CGACGTCGATCGTGGCGTCGTGGTCCTTGATCGCCTCGAGCAGCGTGAGACCGTCCATGTCGGGCATGCCGATGTCGAGGATCGCCGCCTCGAAGACCTGGCGCTTGAGGAACCCGAGCGCCTGACCTCCACTCGAGGCGAGGGTGGGCTGGTATCCCCACTGGGTCAGAGCTTCGGTGAGGAGGTTTCCTACTTCAGCATCGTCGTCGACGACGAGGAGACGTGAGCGGTCCACGTCCCTATGGTAGATCAGTTTCCGAGTCTTGGTGGTGGGCGTCGTGCGCTCAGGGATGGAGGTGTGACTCTTCATTGCAGTCTGCGCCGGAATTTTCCGGAAACAACACGGGTCCGTGGCGACTTTCCGCTGCTATGATTTAAGGCGCTTCGACACCGGACGCTTCCCCAGGAGGCCGTCGTCTGACGCAGAGAGTCCTGTGCGTGCTCGCCCTCGTCGGTGTCGCTCAGGCCGCGTGCGCGACGGTCGCTCCTCCGGCCGCGACGACGCCCGCGGCCACGGCGCAGCAGTATCTCGACCACGGCCGAGCCCTCATCGCCCGGGGCGAGATGGCGGCGGCCGCGACGGCGCTACGCGCGGCGCTGCGGCGGGAGCCCGATCTGATCGAGGCCCGCGCGAGCCTCGGGCTTGCCCTCTACGGCACGGGGGATCTCGACGCCGCCGTCGAAGAGCTGCGCGCGGCCCTCAGCCGAGAGCCCGATGCCGTCGCCGCTCGGCTCACGCTGGCGACCGTGCTCGTGGCAAAGCAGGACTGGGGGGCGGCGCGTGTCGAGCTCGAGCAGATCCTGAGCGCGCACCCCGACCTGCTCCAGGCCCATTACAGCCTGGGCGTCGTGCGCTATGCGCAGGGCGATCTCGACGGGGCGATCGAGGCGTACCGTCGCGTCCTCGCGGGCGATCCGCAGAACCAGGACGCGCGCTACAGCCTGGCGCTCGTGCTGAAGCTCGTGCACCGCGAGACCGAGGCGACGCCGGAACTCCTCGGCGCCGCCCAGGCAGGGCACGCGCGCGCGCAGTACTTCATCGGCACCGCCTACGCCTCGGGCGTCGGCGTCGAGCGCGATCTGGCGATGGCCATCATGTGGTGGTTCCGCGCGGCCGAGCAGGGGGTGACGCAGGCCGACGAAGCGCTTGCGCAGTTCCGTCAGGTGGCGCTCGGACGGGGCCGGCGCGTGCCGAGCGACCGAGAGGCCGTCGAGCAGGCGTTCCGGGACTATCGGACGGCGCTCTGGAGAGACTTCCCGGACCTCGCGGCGAACGGCGACGACACCGTCGGGGGCGCGTTGTTGCGGCGAGGGCGCGCGCGCGAGGCGGTGCCCGTGCTGATCCGGGAGGCCGGAGCGCTGAGCGAGCCGGCGCAGCGGCTGCTCGAGACGCTCTACGAGCAGGGCGTCGAGGGACAGCTGCCCGCGCATGACCCGCGGATCCTCGGCTACTTCAACCGCGCGGCTGCCGAGGGTCTGCGCGCGCCCGTTCGGTAGGAGCCCCGCGATTCTCCGCCGCGCTCTGCCGACCGCGCTCATCGGGCTCGCGGCCACCCTGCTGGCGCTGGGCGTGGTCACGCTCGCGGGCGGCAGCGTCACCGCGCTCGAGTGGTCGGCCTACGACCGCTGGCTTCGCGCCCGCGCGCCGGTGCCCGTCAGCCCGGCCCTGCTGGTCGTCGCGCGCGACCCGGCGAGCGAGGCGCGGTTCGGCGCGGGCGCGTGGGACCGCTCCGTGCTGGCGCGGGTCATCACGAGCCTCGCGCGAGCCGGCGCCGTCGCGATCGGCGCGGACCTCCCGCTCGGGCAGGCGAGCCCGCCCGGTCGCGGAGGCGCGGCCAGTGACGCGCTCCTCGGCCAGGCGACGGCGGACGCGGGGAACGTCGTCTTCGGAATCACGCTCGACTCGGCCGGGGCCCGCGCGCCCCTGCCTTCGCTGGCGCGGCACGCGCGGGGCGTCGGGCACACGCTCGCCTGGGCCGACGCCGATGGTGTCGTCCGCAGGGTGCCGCTCGCTGTTCGACTCGAGGGTCAGGCGGTGCCGGCCTTCGGTCTGGCGCTCGCCACGCCGCTGACGGGGCCGGGGGTCTCCGTCTCGGAGCGTCGGGCGCTGCTCGCGTACGTGCCGGGAGCCCGCGACGGAGGCCTCGACGTCGTGCCGTTCCTCGACGTCTGGCAGGCGCTCGAGAAGCGACAGCCCGAGCCGCTCCGGAGTCTCGTCGACGGCAAGATCGTGCTCCTCCTCGCCGAGCCGTCACGGGGACAGCGCCTCACTCCGGTCGGCCCCATGTCCGACATGATGATCCACGCTCATCTGCTCAACACCGTCTTGACCTCCGCGTGGCTCCGCGAGACGCCGGCGGCGTGGGCGTGTCTCGGCGCCATCGCGCTCGCGTGTCTCGGTGCGTGGCTCTGGCTCTGGCTCCCCGGATGGAAAGCCGTGATCGGCACCGTGGTCCTCGGGCTCGGCTATGTGGCAAGCGTGCCCCTCGGCCTCTCACTCTTCGGCCTGGTCCTGCCGCTGCTGTTTCCGTCGGGGGCGCTCGTCGTCGGGTGCGCCGGGGCCGTCGCGTGGCGCCAGCTCGGCTCCGCCGGCCGCCTGCGCCGCCTCGAGGGCGAGGTGGAAGGGATGCGCGAGGCGCTGGTACGCCAGGAGTCGGCGGTCGAGACGCTCGAGGAAGACCTCGAGGCGGCGCGCGCCGCGGCGGCGCGCTCCACCGGCGCCGAGCGCGAGCTGCTCCAGGCTGCGGACGCGCTGCGCCAGCAGCTCGCGGAGGCGCGCCTGCACGAGGAGCAGACGCGAAGCCACTTGGGTGACCTCGAGCGTGAGCTGCGGGCGGCCGACCGCCGCCCGGTGCCGCTCGACGACGCCGAGCAGGAGCGGCTTCGGCGACAGTGCGCGGAGGTCGGGATCGTCACCCGCGATCCGGTGATGCTGGCGCTGTTCCGGGATCTCGAGAAGGCGGCGCGCTCGACCCTGCCGATCCTCATCGCCGGCGAGCCCGGGACGGGCAAGGAGCTGTTCGCGCGGGCGGTCCACCGCCTGAGCCCCCGCGCCGGCGGGCCGTTCGTCGCCGTCAACATGGCCGCGATCCCGGCGGAGCTGTTCGAGAGCGAGCTGTTCGGTCACGTGAAGGGCAGCTTCACCGGCGCCGTCGGAGAGCGTAAGGGGTACTTCGAGCAGGCCGATCGCGGGACGATCTTCCTCGACGAGATCGGCGAGCTGCGGCCCCCGCACCAGTCGAAGCTGCTCCGGGTCCTCCAGGAGAAGAGCTTCTACCGCGTCGGCGCGACGCGCTCCACGGCGGTGGACGTTCGAGTCGTCGCCGCGAGCAACCGGGATCTCGAGCGCGGCATCACGGCCGGCTGGTTCCGCGAGGATCTCTATTTCCGCCTGAAGGGTCTCGTTCTCCGGCTGCCGCCGCTGCGCGAGCGACGGCAGGACGTGGCGCCCCTGGCGGCGCGCTTCCTGGAAGAGGCCGCCGCCGAGGCCGGCCGCCGCGTCGGTCTGTCGGAGGCCGCACTGCTGGCCCTCGAAGGGCACGACTGGCCTGGCAACGTCCGGGAGCTGTCGAACTGCCTGCGGCAAGCCGTGGCGCTCTCCGAACGCGCCGTCCTCGGCCCGGAGGATCTGCGGCTCTCACCGGCCGGGGACCCGAGGGCCGCCGACGCGACCGGCGATGGCTCGGTCCTCGACAGCCTGCGCGCGCACGGGTTCGACATGCAGGCGACGGCGCGGGCGCTCGGATGGGACCGGAGCACGGTGACCCAGCGGCTCAAGGGGCTCGGCTTCCGCGCGCTGGTCGAGGCCGACGGCGATCGGCGGAAGGCCGCGCTGGCCCTGGCTGACGACCCGGCGCTCGGCCGCGCGGTGGAGCTGAAGCTCGGCGAGTATCACGAGCACCTGCTGCGGGCCGTCGAGGGCTTCGATTCCGCCGACGCCGCCGTCGCGGCGTGCCGGCGACGCTTCAAGAACCTGCCCGAGCGCCACTTCCGCTCGCTCGAGTTCCTCGTCCGCCAGCACTTCGAGCGCCGCCCGCCGCCGTCCGGCACCTGAGCGGCCCGCGGGGCCCGCGGGGACGCGGGGCCCCACGCGGGGATGCGGGGCCATCCCCGCATCGCGCCCACCGCGGCCCTCAGGCAAGTGCGCGAAACCACTCGTGCCGCCTCTCCAGCGGCCCTTGGCTCGCGCGTTGCTCTGTCTCCTCGCCCAAGGAGGAAACACCAATGACCCACTCACAGACCCACTCACAGCAGCAGGCGACACAGCAGCAGGCGATGCGGTTCGGGAAGGAAGTGGCGGTGCTCGTCGGAGTATTCCTGATGGCCGGCGCAGGAATCTTCGCGACGTACTGGGCCAGCTTCAAGGGCGTGGAGGAAAAGCCCGCCGCCACCCCGGCCGTGGTGGCAGAGGCCCAGGCGGCCCCACGCGCGGCCGTGACCGCGCCGAGCGACGCCGAGGGCGTCCACGCGGACCTCTACTTCGACTTCAAGAGCACGCGCCTCCGGGCTGACGCGGTCCGTCTCCTCCAGGAGAAGGCCGCGCTCGTGGACCGGACCAGCACCTGGGTGGTCCTCGTGCAGGGCCACGCCGACCGGCAGGGCCCGGCCGAGTACAACAAGGTGCTGGCGCAGCGGCGCGCCGACGCGGTCAGGCAGTTTCTGATCGAGCTCGGCGTCCCCGACACGTCGATCAGGGTCGTCGCCCTCGGGCAGGAGGGGGCGCTCTGCGACGAGCCGAGCAAGGAGTGCCAGCAGCTCAACCGCCGCGTGCACGTCGAGATCCGGAAGCTCGCCCGTGCCGCCGCTGCGCCCGTCCCCGCGGAGGTCGTGAGCGGGGGCGAGCCGGAGGCGGGCTCGACGGCGACCGCCCCGCCCGCGGCTGGCCGCTGACGGCACGACCGAGGGCACGCGTTCCCGCGGGAGGCGGGGAGGCGTGTCCTCGGTCGTCGTGCGCGGCGGACCGCGCGTCCGGTGATACTCTCTCCGGGACATGGCCGACGCGCCAGTGAAGCTCCTCCGCTGCCATCTGCCCGGCGTGGGCCCGGCCTGGGGCGTCGTGGACGGCGCGGACGTCAGCGTGATCGCCGCCGACACGGGCACGGGCGGCGCCTTCCTCGCCTCGCTCCTCCAGCTCCCGAACCCGGCGCGCGCCCTCCGGACGGGGCACGCGGCGGGACGCTTGGCGTGGCTTCCGCTCGACGCCCTGCTCGCCGCACCACCGGACGACGCCCGCGCGCATCTGCTCGCCCCGCTCGATCGCCAGGAGGTGTGGGCGGCGGGCGTCACCTACGAGCGCAGCCGGGTCGCGCGCATGGACGAGACGCAGGGCGCCGAGCGCTTCTATGATCTCGTCTACGACGCCGAGCGCCCGGAGCTCTTCTTCAAGGCGACGCCGTCCCGGGTCGCGGGGCCGAACGCGCCCGTGCGGATCCGCGCGGATGCGACCTGGAACGTCCCCGAGCCCGAGGTCGCGGTGCTGTTCTCGCCGCGGCTCGAGGTCGTGGGCTACACGATCGGCAACGACATGAGCTCGCGAGACATCGAGGGCCAGAACCCGCTCTACCTGCCGCAGGCGAAGGTCTACCGCGAGTGCTGCGCGCTCGGCCCCGTGATCTGGCTCGACGACGACCCGCCCGAGCACCGGGCGCTGAAGATCACGCTGATGATCGAGCGCCGCGGCGCCGTGGCGTTCGCCGGCGAGACCTCGACCGCCTCGATGAAGCGGCGCTTCGCCGAGCTGGGCCGCTGGCTCGCGCGCGACAACGTGTTCGCGAGCGGCGTGTTCCTGCTGACGGGCACGGGCCTCGTCCCGCCGAACGACTTCACGCTGCAGGCCGGCGACGTCGTCCGGATCACGGTGCCGGAGATCGGCACGCTCGGCAATCCGGTGGTCCAGCAGCGTGGCTAGGAGCCGGGCGGCCTTCGGGTTCACGCCCCGGGAGCTCCGGACCCTGCGCGCGCTGAAGACGCCGGTCGGCGTGCAGCGCGCGCTGGACGCGATGCGCTACCACGACGCGGACACCGCCTGGTCGCCGCGGCGCGTGCTGCGCGCGCGCACCGCGCACTGCCTCGAGGCCGCGATCTTCGCCGCCGCGGCGCTGCGCGTGCTCGGGTTCCCGCCGCTGCTGCTCGACCTCGAGGCCGAGCGGGACACGGACCACGTGATCGCCGTGTACCGGCGCCGCGGGCACTGGGGAGCGATCGCCAAGTCGAACTACTCGGGGCTCCGCTATCGCGAGCCCATCCACCGGACGCTCCGGGAGCTCGCGCTGAGCTACTTCGACGACTACTGGAACCTGCGCGGGGAGCGCACGATGCGCCGCTACTCGCGCCCGGTCAACCTGGCGCGCTTCGATCGCGCGCACCCCGACTGGATGACGACGGAGCGCGACGTCTGGTTCATCGCCGAGCACCTCTGCGAGATCCCGCACACGCGCCTCTTGCCACCCGCCGTCGCCCGTCACCTCACCCGGACCGACCCGCGCTCGTTCGCCGCCGGGCTGCTGGGTCACAGCCTGAAGGGCTGAGCCCCGCCGGCGCCACAGGAGGGCCCGGCGCTTGCCAGCCCTCCGGGTGTCCTCTATGATCCGTGGGCGTTGCAGCAGGAGAATCGTGGAGACGCGCGATGGCTTACGACGTGGTCGTGCGGGGCGGGACGGTCGTGACCGCGAGCGACGCCTTCGTCGCGGACCTCGCCATTCAAGGAGGCCGTATCGCGGCCGTGACGGCATCGATCCCTGAAGGTAGGGAGGAGATCGACGCGCGCGGCCTGCTCGTGCTCCCCGGCGGTGTCGACGTGCACACGCATCTGGACGTCGAAGTCGGGGGCGTGACGACCGCGGACGACTTCGAGTCGGGCACCGCGGCCGCGGCGTGCGGCGGGATCACCACGATCTGCGATTACGCGTGGCAGCGGCGGGGTCAGACCATCCTGGACGCGCTCGAGACGTGGAAGCGGAAGGCGCACGGCAAGGCGCACATCGACTACGGCTTCCACGTCATCCTCTCGGAAGTCACGGACGCCACGCTGGCCGAGATCCCCGCGATCGTCGACGCGGGGTACCCGAGCTTCAAGGTGTTCATGATCAACGAGTTTGCGATCGGGGACGACGCCTTTCTGAGACTGCTCGATGCCGCCAACCGAGCGGGCGCGATCGTGAACGTGCACGCCGAGAACGGCGACATGCTCGACCATGCGACGCGGGAGCTCCTCGCGGCCGGCCACCGCACGCCCCGCCACTACGCGGACAGTCGGCCCGCCCTCGCCGAGGCCGAGGCGACCCGGCGCGCCCTCGACTACGCTGAGCTGGTCGGCGCCGAGGTCTACATCGTCCACATGTCGTGCGAGGGGGCGCTCGACGCGGTGCGGGCGGCGCGCCGCCGCGGCGTGCGGGTCTGGGCCGAGACCCGGCCGATTTACCTCGCGCTCACCGATGAGCGCTATCGCGCCGGCGGGGCCGAGGCCGCCAAGTTCATCGGAGCGCCGCCGCTCCGCTCCGCCAGAGATCAGGCGGCCCTCTGGGAGGGGCTCCGCGCCGGCGACATCCAGGCCATCGGGAGCGACAACACCTCCTGGACGGTGGCCCAGAAGGCCACGGGCGCCGACGACTTCACGCGGGTCCCGTACGGCGTGCCCGGGCTCGAGACCGAAATGAGCGTCATCTACACCGAAGGGGTCGCCAAGGGGCGCATCTCCATCCACACGTTCGTCGGCGCATTCGCGACGAACCCGGCGCGCATCTTCGGGCTCTACCCGCGCAAGGGCACGATCGCCGTCGGAAGTGATGCGGATCTCGTCCTGTTCGACCCGCGGCGGCGCGCCGTGGTGGACGAGCGACGGCTGCACTCCCGAGCGGGATATGATCCCTTTCACGGTTTCGAGCTCCGCGCGGTCCCCGTGCTGACGATGGCGCGGGGCGAGGTCATCGCGCGCGAGGGCGAGCTGGCGAGCCGGGCAGGGCGCGGCAGGCTCCTGACGCGGCGACGGCTGCCGTGGGGCGAGCACGCGACCGCCGCAACGTCGACAGCGTCGTGAGACCGACGATGGCAGTGCCCGAAGGCTGAGTGAGGAGGCGATGAGATGAGTCGAATCCGTGGCATCGCGATCTGGGCCGTGGCCGTGGTGGTGCTCGCGGTCTTCGCCGGCAGTCCGGCGCAGGCGGCGTGCGAGCCGGAGAAGGTCTCGACGAAGTACCCGGGCCTGGCCGGCAAGACGCTCAAGGTGGGCCTCGACCCCACGCTGCCGCCCGTGATGTACCGCGACCCGAAGGACCCGTCCAAGATCGTTGGACAGGACCCGGACATGATCGACGCCGCCATGAAGTGCCTCGGCGTCAAGTACGAGCTGGTCGGGCTCGACTTCGGGACGCTGATTCCCACCTTGCAGGCCAACCAGATCCAGCTCGTCTGGTCGAACATCTACTACACCCCGGAGCGCGCCAAGGCCGCCGATTTCGTCGCGTACGCGACGACGGGCACGGCGGGCATCGTGAGGAAAGGCAACCCGAAGAAGATCACGAGCCTCGCCGACACGTGTGGCGTCCGCGCCGCCCCCATCCTGGGCACGGTCGAGGAAGTGGCCTTCAAGGAGCAGAGCGGGAAGTGCGTGGCCGCGGGCAAGCCGCCGATCGAGGTCTCGACCTATCCGAACGCACCGGCCACGACCCGTGCCCTCGAGAACGATCGGGCCGACATCTCGATGTACGACCTCGTGCTCGTCGATCAAGTGGTGAAGAGCAACCCTGACAAGGTCGAGCGCGCCTTCGCGTTCCGGACGAACATTAGGATTGGCGTCGCGGTGAAGAAGGGGAACGAGGAGCTGGCGACGGCCGTGCGAGACGCGGTCAAGGCGCTCCAGGACAACGGCACGCAGCGGACGCTCTTGCAGAAGAACGGCATGGATCCATCGCTCGCGATCCCCGCGGAGATCCTGAGGTAAGGCGACACCCTGGGCGAGTTCTTCGAGTACCTGACCCTCCCCTTCCTGCTGGAGGGCGCGTGGCTGACGATCAAGATCGCCGTGGCCTCGATGGCCGGCGGTACGGCGCTCGGGCTTGTCGTCGCATTGCTGCGTATGTCGCCCTACCGGGCGCTGTCCGCGACCGCCTGGCTCTACATCTGGCTCGTGCGCGGCACGCCCGTCCTCCTCCAGCTCGTGTTCCTCTTCGACGCGTTGCCGGCGGTCGGCATTGTCATGCCGCCGATCACGACCGCCATTCTCGGGTTTTCCCTGAACGAGGCGGCGTTCAGCGGGGAAATCATCCGGGGCGGCATTCTCTCCGTCGGCCGCAACCAGACCCTGGCGGCCGCGTCGCTCGGCATGGGACCGCTGCTCACGTTGCGACGAATCGTCCTGCCCCAGGCGATGCGCGCCATCCTGCCCGCGCTCGGCAACAACGCGATCAGCGTCCTGAAGGGGACCTCGCTGGCGTCGGTGATCGCGGTGAACGAGCTGACGCTGCGCAGCCAGCAGATCGTGGCGCAGAACTTCCGCTTCTTCGCCGTCTTCACCGCCGCCGGCATCATGTACCTGACCGTCACGACGCTGATCGCCGGGGTGCAATACGTGTTGGAGCGACGTGTGAGCCCGGACGCCGAGCGACGCCCGCGTCCCTTCTCGGAATCCGCGCTCGGGCGGTTCTTCAGCTTCCGCTTCTCGTTGCCCCCGGCGCCCCCCGTGCCGACGCCGACCGAGTCCCGGCCCGAGCGGCGCGTCCCCAGTGGCGGCGTCGGTCGCGGGGCCCCGATCGACCTCGTCCGGCTTGTCGGCGCTTCCACGCGAGGAATCAGCCCCGACCGGACGCCATTCGTCGTGTGTCGTGACGTCTGGAAGTCCTATGGCCACCGTGAGGTGCTCCGCGGCATCGATCTCTCGGTGAATCGCGGTGAAGTGGTCACGATCATGGGGCCGAGCGGGTCGGGGAAGAGCACCCTGCTCCGGCTCATCACGCACCTGGAGACACTGGATCGTGGTGAGATTACGGTCGACGGGCGCCACGTCGGCTACACAAGGATCGATGGGGTCCTGCGTCCGTTGCGGAACGTCGCGCCCGCGCGGGCCAAGGCCCGGATCGGGATGGTCTTCCAGCAGTTCAACCTCTTCGAGCATCTCACGGCACTCGAGAACATCTGCGAGGCGCCCGTACGCGTCCACGGCGAGCCGATCGAGGTCGCCCGCGGTCGAGGCATGGAGCTTCTCACGAGCGTCGGCCTGGCTCACCACGCGGACCACCTGCCGTTCCGGCTCTCGGGGGGCCAGCAACAGCGCGTGGCGATCGTACGCGCGCTGGCCATCTCGCCGCGCGTGATGCTCTTCGACGAGCCGACCTCGGCCCTCGATCCCGAGCTGGTGGCCGAGGTGCTCGCGGTGATCCGGCAGCTGGCCGAGGCGGGCATGACGATGCTGGTCGTCACGCACGAGGTGCGCTTCGCACGCGAGGTGGCGGACCGGATCGTCTTCATGGCCGACGGGCGGATCGTCGAGGAAGGGGCGCCGCGGGAGATCCTGGAACACCCACGCGAGCTGCGCACGCGCCAGTTCCTGAACCTCGTCGCGCAAGACCTGGTATCGACGCCGCCCCCCGCGCCGGTGCTCAGCGACGCCGAGACCGCGCGGCGGAGCGACCTCGTGCTCCGGGTGCTGCGCGGTCAGGCGGTCGACACCGTGGCGCGCGAGAGCGGGGTGCCGGCGGCGGAGCTCGAGCGGTGGCACCGCTGGTTCATCGAGGGCGGGCGCGACGGCCTGCGCGCCGGGGAACACGATGGCAGCGGGACTCGTGAGAGGTGACGCAACCGCTTGCCTTGGCGAAAACAATCAGTTATGAAGGACTCGCGATGATGCGTCCCCGCCTCACCGTGGTGATCCTCGTCGTGGCGCTCTCGCTCGGTCCGGTCGGGCCGGTCCTCGCCCAGACGACCGAGGCCGACGTGTATGTCGCCCAGGCGATCATCGAGATCGACGAGAAGAAGTACGCCGAGGCCCTCGAGAGCCTCAAGAAGGCGCTCTCCGTCAACCCGGAGCACGTCGAGGCGCTCTACTACACGGGTGTCGTCTACGCGGCGCAGCGAAAGCCCGCCGAGGCCGTGCCCTTCCTCGAGAAGGCGCGCACGAAATCCCCCGCGGATCCGGCGATCGCCTTCCAGCTTGGCCTCGCGTACTTCGCCCAGCAGCAATACGACCGCGCCCAGCCGCTCTTCGAGGAGGTCTTCAAGGCCTATCCCGACCTCGACGGCGTGGGCTACTACACGGGCTTCCTCCGCTACCGGAACAAGGACTATCGGCGCGCGCTCGCCGCGTTCCGCGCGGGACGCTCCACCGACGTCGAGATCCAGCAGCTCACGCGCTTCTACACGGGCCTGGCCCTCGGCGTGCTCGGCATGTCGCAGCAGGCCGCGGCCGAGGTCGAGCAGGCGCTCCGCCTCGCGCCCGGGACTCCTCTCGTCGGGCCGGCCGAGCGGCTGCGCGACACGATCATCGCCGCGCGGGCGGCCGAACGGCGCTTCTCGGCCGAGGTGCGCCTGGGGGCCACCTACGACGACAACGTGGACGTGCGACCGAACGCCGACACCCGCGAGCCCCTCGTGAGCGAGCTCCGGAGGCTTCGCCACGAGTCGTTCGGCGAGCTGTTCGGCGCGCGGGCCGAGTACGTCTGGTGGAAGACGGACGAGTGGCAGTCCACGCTCGGCTATTCCTTCTTCACGACGTACAACAACGACATTCCGAAGTTCAACGTCATCGACCATCTCGGGAGCCTCGGCGTCTCGCGCAAGATGCTGCTCGGGGAGCATCCGGCGGTGCTCGGCGCGCAGTACTCATGGGACACGCTCGCCCTCGACGGCAAGGAGTTCCTCACGCGTCACACCGGCACCGCCAGCCTCGTGGTCCTCGGGAGCGAGATGCACCTGAC
>QHSZ01000136.1 GCA_003220595.1 Candidatus Rokuibacteriota bacterium
CTGACCTGCTTGGCGACGAGCGTCGGGTGGCGCTGCGGCAGCACGAGCACCTCGGTGCCGAGGGTCACGCGCTCGGTGACGGCCGCGAGGTGCGCGAGGATCATCAGCGCCTCGAGGATGGGCATGGTAGGCGTGTAGGGGCCCGCGGGGCGCCCGCCGATCGGGTAGCCCATGACGACGTGGTCGAACACGTCGATGTGGTCGTAGCCGATCCGCTCGATCGCCCGGGCGAAGCGGAGCACGGCGGCGGGGCCTTCGCGGTACGAGACGCTCGGGAATTCGACGCTGAGCTTCACGACGCGCGCGTGCGTCCGCCCGTGATCTCACTGCTCATTGTCAGGCTCCGGCTCGATGTCACGGTCCTGCTCGATCGCACGGTCCTGCTCGATCGCGCCAAACTGGATCTCCAGGCGAACCAAGGCGAAGCCGATCGAGAGCTCGGCGTTCTGCACCGGCACGAGGCTGCCATCGACGACGTAGCACGCGGCCGGGCAGAGCCCCGACGTTTCATTGGGCCCGACCGGAATCCTGAAGGTGCCGGTGAACGACACACTCGTGCCGATCAACGAGTCCAACCCCGGGAACGTCTGGGCGTCGACCCTGCCGACCCGGAAGCGGCCGGCCAGCGAAAGGAGCGGCAGTCCGGGAACCGACGTGATGGCCCCTCGAAACGTTCCGCTGATCACGGGAAGGTTGGGCACGTGAACCGACGGGTTGGACGGAATGTCGATGACCACGTCGAGGGTGCCGGAGGTCGACCCATTCCCGGTCTGGGCGTCGAGGGTGCTCCTGCCAACGCCGATCAGCGTGCAGTGCGCGAGGCCGGGAACATTAGCGAGCGTCGCAGAGGGGCACAACGGGGTGCCGATCGGCGTGAAGCCCGCCAGCGGGGAGGCCGCCTTGCGGAGGATGACACCCTCGTCAGCTTCGAACATGACGCGCTCGGAGGTCTCATAGAGCCATGCGCCGGCCCCGGGCGGCGGCGACGGGAACTCGGCATGACTGCTCGAGGGGAGCAACAAGACTGCGAGGCCGACGAGAATCGGTATGCGTTTCAGCATCCGTCGCTCCTTTTGGGGTGACCCGTCGACTGCGTCAGGGGATGAAGCCCAGCGTCTCCGGCAGCGGCCCCGCGATCGGGACTTCGACGGCGGCTCACTATCACGCCGCCGTCGCGCGATGTCAACGGCCGCTCCGACGACGGCTTGACTCGCCCTCGCGCGCGGCGCTACCCTCCGCGTCATGTCCTGGACCAACCCGCAGTATCTGGTGGAGACCGACTGGCTGGCGGCGCACCTCGAGGACCCGACGCTGCGCGTGCTCGAGTGCACGGTGATCCTCGACACGCTGCCCGAGGGCGGCTATCGCGCCGAGTCCGGGCGCGCGACGTGGGCCGCCGGCCACATCCCGCGGAGCGGCTTCGCCGACCTCACCGACGACCTCTGTGACGGCACGTCGTCGCTGCGCTTCATGATGCCGTCCGCCGAGCAGATGGCGGCGTCGATGGCGCGGCTCGGGGTGGGCGAGGGCACGCGCGTCGTGCTGTACGACCGCTTCGTGAACATGTGGGCGGCGCGCGTCTGGTGGATGCTGCGCGCGGTCGGCTTCGACGAGGCGGCGGTGCTGAACGGCGGCTGGCGCACGTGGACGCTCGAGGGCCGCCCGACCTCCACCGACCCGTGCGCCTACCCGGCGGGGCGCTTCGTGGCGCGGCTGCGGTCGGAGCTGTTCGCCGGCAAGGGCGCGGTGCTCGCGGGCCTCGGGGAGCGCGCCACGTGCGTCCTGAACGCGCTCACGGGCGAGCAGCACCGCGGCGGCGGTGTCACGTACGGCCGGCCCGGGCGCATCGCCGGCAGCGCGAACGTCCCCGCGCGATCGCTCGTGGACCCGAAGACCCACGCCTACCTGCCGGCCGACGTCCTGCGCGAGCAGTTCGCCGCCGCGGGGGCGCTCACGGCGGGGCGGGTGATCACCTACTGCGGCGCCGGCATCGCCGCGAGCAGCGACGCGTTCGTGCTGACGCTGCTCGGCCACGGCGGCGTGGCCGTATACGACGCCTCGCTCTCCGAGTGGGCCGCCGACCCGTCGCTCCCGATGGAGACGGGCTGAGCCCGTCGCCGTGGCGGTTACACACTTCGACATCGCGCTCCAGCGCGCGCTGGCCGGCGGCCGCGCGTTCGGTGGCGTCGGGCCCTACGAAGAGCTGAAGGGGCGGCTCCGCTTCGCCCTCGACCCCGAGCATCCCGCGAACGCGCGGATCACCGACGTAGGCCAGGCACCGAGGAACCGCGACGGGCGCGTGGAGTTCGCGGCCGACGTGTCGATCCTGCTGCCCGTCGAGCGCGCCCGCGGCAATGGGCGCGTGATTCTCGACGTCGTGAACCGCGGCCACACCGTCACCCTGCCGAACTTCAACCACGCCACGCGGCCGGCGTTCGCGCCGGGCGCCGACCCGGATCCGGCCATCGATGTCGGCGACGGGTTCCTGATGCGGCGCGGCTATGCCGTCGTGTCGTGCGGCTGGCAGTGCGACGTGCCCGAGCTTCCGGGACTCCTCAGACTCGAGGCACCGGAGGCGCGCGACGGCAACGGCCGGCCGCTCCACGGGCGCGTCTACGTGAATCTCCAGGCGCCGGAGCCGGTGCCGCACTTCCTCCTCTCGGACCGCGGCCACCTGGCGTATCCCGCGGCCGATGTCGACGCGCGCGACGCGGTCCTGCTCGTGCGCGACCAGCTGGACGGCGACGCGCGCGCCATCCCGCGGGCCCGGTGGCGCTTCGCGCGCGTGACGGACGGCCGCGCCGTCCCCGACGCGCGCCACGTCTGGCTCGAGGGCGGCTTCGAGAAGGGGCGCCTCTACCAGGTCGCGTACACGGCCGTCGGCGCGCCGGTCCTGGGCGTGAGCTTCGCCGCGCTGCGCGAGTGCGTGTCGTGGCTCAAGTACGGCACCGAGGCCCAGGCGAACCCGGGGGCCGGCAGGCTGCGCTGGGCGTACGCCTACGGGCGCTCGCAGACCGGCCGTCTCCTGCGCACGCTCGTCTACTGGGACCTGAACGTCGACGAGCAGGGCCGGGAGGCGCTCGACGGGATCATCGCGAACGTTGCGGGGGGGATGCGGGGTGAGTTCAACCAGCGCTTCGGTCAGAACTCGAAGGACCGGCCCCAGATGATGGCCCACGTGTTCCCGTCCACCGACGTGGCCACGACGGATCGCGTGACGGGTCTGACCGACGCGCTCCACCGACGCCTCGAGGCGCGGGCGAGCCGGCTCAAGGTCTTCTACACGAACACGTCGGCCGAGTATCATCGGGGCGACGCGTCGCTCGCTCACACCGACCCCGACGGCCTCCGCGACGTCACGCACGGGGCAAACACACGCGTCTATCACTTCGGCGGCACGGAGCACGGGCTCGCCGTCTGGCCTCCGTCCGACACCGCGGTCGTGGCCGCCGATCCGGCCGGGTGGGCCGAGCGCTCGCAGCACCTGCGCGGCGTCGTGAACTACGGCCGCCTGCTCCGCGCGTGTCTGGTGAACCTCGACCGCTGGGTCACCGAGGGCGTCGAGCCGCCGCCGAGCCGGCACCCGCGGCTCGACGACGGCACCGCGGTGCCGCCCGAGTCGCTCGACAAGGCGTTCGGCCGCATCCCGGGTGCCTCGTACCCGCGGCATCACGCACGCCCGCGCCGGCTCGACTTCGGCGCCGACGCCGAGCTTCGCGTGATGACGCGGGTACCGCCGCGCGAGGGGCCCGCGTTCGGCTCACGCGTCTCGGCCGTGGACGAGGACGGCAACGAGGTGGCCGGGATCGCCGTGCCCGAGGTGCGCGTGCCGCTCGCGAGCCACACCGGCTGGAACCTCCGGCACCCGGACATCGGGGGGAGAGCGCAGCTCCTCGTGTTCGCCGGCGCGACCATCCCGTTCGCCCGGACGCGGCGGGAGCGCGCGGCGGCGGCGGATCCCCGCCCTTCGATCGAGGAACGCTATGCCTCGCGCGACGTGTATCTCGAGCGCGTCCGTCGCGCGGCGCGTGAGCTCGTCGCCGAGCGCTATCTGCTGGACGAGGACGTCGAGCTCTCGGTCACGCTCGCCGCCCGTCTGTGGGACTGGCTCGCCGGCCAAGCCCCGAGCCCCTCGTCGCGATAGCCTCACGCGCGTCCATTGACCCCGCACGCGATCGCGCTGGCCAGTGCCGTGTGCTCCGCGGTCGCGACGACGCTGATCCAGCGCGGCCTGCGGCGCTCGAACTTCTACGCGGGCTTCTGGATCAACGTCACCGTCGGCATGGTCGGCCTGTGGTCCGCCGTCCTCCTGCTCGTCCCGCGCAGCGAATACAGCTGGCGCGCGGTGCCCTACTTCGTCGCCTCCGGGGTCGTGGGCACGGCGGCGGGCCGACTCTTCAGGGTCGCCGCGATCGACAAGGTCGGCGCGTCCGTCGCCGCCGCGATCCTCAACCTGGCGCCCCTGATCTCCACGGGCCTGGCCATCCTGCTCCTGGGCGAGCGGGTCACGCCGCCGATCCTCGCCGGCACGCTCGTCATCGTCCTCGGCACCATCCTGCTCTCGCTGAGCGGGAGGCACGTCGGCTTTCGCCCCCGCGATCTCGTCTACCCGTTCTTGTCGGCGTCGTGCTTCGGCGTGGTGGCGATCATCCGCAAGCTCGGCCTGGGCCTGGCCGGGCCGCTCTTTGACTCGGCCATCAACATCACCGCCGCAATGGTCGCGGCCAGCGCCTTCGTCCTCGCGTCAGGACACGGGGGGGCGCTGCGCTGCGACGCCCGGAGCCTCTTCTACTTCGTCGGCGGCGGCGTGGCGGAGAACACCGGGGTCTTCCTCGTGCTGGTGGCGCTCGGCCTGGGCGACGTGAGCGTGGTCATTCCCCTGGCCGGGACGGCGCCGCTCTTCGTGCTCCTGCTGGCCTACCTCTTCCCGAGCGCGGTGGAGAAGCTCGGCTGGCGCGTCGTCGTCGGCGCGGTGCTCATCGTCCTCGGCGTGTTCCTGCTCATGGGCTGGTGAGGGCAGACGATCCGCCCCCGCCGAGGCGCGGATCCAGCGCGTCGCGCAGCCCGTCGCCGACGAGGTTGAACGCCAGCACCGCGAGCATGATCGCGACGCCGGGCACGGTCGCGACGTGCGGCGCGACGAGCAACACGTCGCGGCCGGTGGACACCATCAGGCCCCACGACGCGGTCGGCGGCTGAACGCCGAGGCCCAAGAAGGAGAGTGCCGCCTCCAGCAGGATCGCGTTCGCCATGAAGAGCGTCGCGTAGACGATGAGGCCCGGGAGCACGTTGGGCAGGATGTGGCGCCGGAGCACGGCCGGCGCGGGCGCGCCGAGGGCGCGGGCGGCGCCGACGTACTCCGTCTCCCGCAGGGCGAGCACCGAGCCGCGGACGATGCGGGTCACGGCGGGCACGCCCCAGATGCCGACGGCGAGCGTCGTGTTGAGCGCGCCGGGCCCGAGGGCGGCCACGATGGCGATCGCCAGCAAGAGATAGGGAAAGGCCAGGAGGATCTCGACGCCGCGCATCAGCAGGGCGTCGAGCCAGCCGCCGTTGAAGCCGGCGGCGACACCGAGGAGCAGGCCGAAGGCGAGCGCGATCGTCACCGACAGCCCGCCCACCAGGAGCGCCACGCGCGAGCCGTAGATGACGCGCGAGAGGATGTCGCGTCCGAACTCGTCGGCGCCGAGCAGATACTTGCCCCCGGGCAGCGCACGCTTCTCGACGAGGCTCTGGCGCGCGGGGTCGTACGGCGCGAGCCAGGGCGCGAGCGCGGCCGTGAGCGCCAGGAGGGCGACGAGCGCCAGGCCGGCGAGGGCGAGGCGGTTCGTGCGGAAGCGCCTCCAGGCCTGGCCCACGCTCAGCCTTGACGCGCGATGCGCGGGTCGAGCGCGCCGTAGGAGAGGTCCACGAGCAGGTTCACGACGACGAAGGCGAGCGCGAAGACGAGCACCGCGCCTTGCAGCAGGACGTAGTCGCGGGCAAAGATGGCCTTGACCATGAGCCGGCCGAGCCCCGGCCATGAGAAGACCGTCTCCGTGAGGACGGCGCCGCCCATGAGCTGCCCCGACTGCAGGCCGAGCAGCGTGAGGATGGGGATGAACGCATTGCGGAGCGCGTGCTTGCCCAGGACCCAGACCTCGCCCACGCCCTTGGCCCGCGCCGTCCGGACGTAGTCTTCCCGCAGGACGTCGAGCATGGCCGCGCGGGTCATCCGCGCGACCATCGCCACCGACGGCAGCGCCAGCGTGACCGCGGGCAGCACCAGGTGGGCGAACGAGCCCGCGCCGCCCACGGGCAGCCAGTTGAGCCAGAGCGAGAACACGACGATCAGCACGAGCCCCGTCCAGAAGATCGGCATCGACAGGCCGAAGAGCGAGGCCAGGCGGGCCACGGCGTCGAACAGCGAGTTCGGCCACACGGCGGAGACGACGCCGGCGGCGATGCCCACGGCCGCCGCGATGACCAGCGCCGCGACGGTCAGCTGGAGGGTCGCCGGCCAGGCGTCGGCGAGCTCCGCGGCCACGGGGCGGTTCTGCTGCATCGACCGGCCGAGGTCGCCGCGCAGCAGGTGGCCGACGTAGTCGAGATAGCGCACGACGAAGGGCTTGTCGAGGCCGAGATGCTCGCGCAGGGCGGCGACGGCGTCCTTGGTCGCGTGCTCGCCCAGCATCAGCGTCACCGCGTCGCCCGGCAGCAGGTCCACGGTGAGCATGACGACGAAGACCACGCCGAGCAGCACGGGCACGGCGAGGAGGAGGCGACGGAGCGTGAACGTCAGCATCCGCCGCCTCCCGCGGGCACCGCTACTTGTCGAGCCAGGTCTTCCAGAGGGCCAGGTTGTACTCGACGGGGTGGATGCCGAAGCCCTTCACCGCGGCGCGCGTGACGATGATCTCCTTGGTCGTGTACACCGGGATCCACACCATCTCCTTCGCGAGGATGTCCTGCGCCTCTCCGTAGAGCTTCTCGCGCTCGGTCTGGTTCAGGCTCCGGCGCGCCTGCTCGACGAGCGTGTCGAGCCGCGGATTCTCATACCGCGACGTGTTCCACCCGGCCGGCGGCACCTGCTTCGAATGGAAGAGCGCGAAGAGCGAGTAGTCGGCATCCGCGTTCGACGTCACCCAGCCCAGCGTGAACAGATGGTGGTTGAGCGGGTTGCCGCGGAGCTGCGGGAACACCGTGCCCCACTCGAGGAACTGCGCCTTGGCCTCCACCCCGACGTCCTTGAACATGGCCTGCACGGCCTCGGTGATCTCGGCGTCCTTGGGATAGCGCCCGCGCGCCGCGATCCAGGAGAGGCTGAGCCGCTGCCCGCCCTTCTGCATGATCCCGTCGGGCCCCGGGGTGAAGCCGGCCTTCCCCAGCAGGGCCCGGGCGCGGGCGCGATCGAACGGGTACACGCGGTCGAGCTGCATGTCCTTGTAGCCGAACACGCCCGGCGCCAGGACACCGCGCGCCGGCCCCGCCGAGCCTTCCATGATGTTGTCGAGGATCGCCTGGCGATCGACGGCGTGGAGCAGCGCCTGCCGCACGCGGACGTCGTCCAGCGGCGGAAGGCCGGCGTGCATGCCGACGAAGACGACGCGGATGCCGGTCGTCTCGTGGACCGTGTACTTCGGATCGCGACGCAGCGCCGGGAGCTGGGCCGGCGAGGGGAAGAGCACCATGTCGGCGTCGCCGGTCTGGAGCGCGATCATCCGCGCGCCTTCCTCGGGCACGACCTTGAAGATCACGCGATCGACCAGCGCCTTGTCGCCCCAGTAGTCCGCGTGGCGCTCGATGATGACGTGGGTGTTGGTCTTCCACTCCACGAACTTGAAGGGCCCCGTGCCCACCGGCGCCCGGCTGAAGTCGGCGCCCAGCCGCTGCACCGCGGCGGGCGACACGATGCCCATGCAGTACATGGCCAGCGTCCGGAGGATCGGGCCGTAGGGCTCGCGGGTCAGGATATCGACCGTGAGGTCGTCCACGGCCTCGGCGCCCGCGAGCGAGCCCGCGAGGCTGGCCCAGCGCGCCGGCGGGGTGCCATGCAGCGCGCGGTCGTAGGTGAACTTCACCGCGGCGGCGTTGAAGGGCGTGCCGTCGTGAAATTTCACTCCGGGGCGCAGCTTGAAGCGCACCTTCGTGGGCGACATCACCTCGTACGAGGTCGCCAGCACGGGCTTGATCTGCATCTTCTCGTCGAGCGTCAGGAGGCCCTCGAGCATGTTGAAGTAGACCCAGGCGCCGGGCGCGGTGGTCTCGAGGTTCGGCTCGAGCGAGACGGGGTCCGTCGGCCGCACGATCGTGAGCGTGCCGCCGCGCTTCTGCGCCGGAACCGGCTCCGCGAGGGCCGCGACGAGCGTGAGGCCGAGCAGCGCGACGGCGAGGCGGGAGACGAGGGTGCGCATGGCTAGCTCCTTTTCGATTCGCGCGCCTCGGCTGGCGCGGCCGCGGCGACGAGCTCGTCCACGTTGCCCCACGCCATGACGCGCCGGCCGGCCTCGAGGTCGGCGATCATCGAGATGAGCCGGCGGGTCAGCGGCATGGCCAGGCCGAGCGTCTCCGCCTTGGCCACCGTGGCGCCGAGCAGCGCGCCGACCTCGGTCGGGCGCTTCCGCACGGCGAGGTCGCGCCAGATGCCGGTCTTGGTCTTCGTGTGCGCGCGGTAGTGGGTGGCGACGATCGCCATGGCGCGCTCGCGCGCGGCCGGGTCGCCCCGCCCGGCGGCCCGGTAGAGCACGGGGTCGTACTCGTCGAAGGCCTCGAGCCGGACGCCGGCCGCCTCCGCCACCCCCATGTTCTCCACGACGAGCGCGACCAGCATGCGCTGGACGCGCGGTGAGCGCTCGACGACCTCGTAGACGTGCGCGTCGACGACCGCGGTGGCGATCAGCAGCGCGCCGTAGACGTGCTTGGCCCACGTGTAGCCGAGGATGTTCGTGCTCACCCGCGTCGGCGCCACCGCATCGAGGAGCTTCCGAAGACGCTCGACCCGGTCGCTCACGCCCCCGTCGAGCTCGCCGAGGACGAGGGCACCCGTGCCGCCGTGCAGGATCCTCCCCGGCGCCACCCAGTCGGCCGCCCAGTTGACCAGGCACCCGACGGTGCGACGCGCGCCCACGGCAGCGGCGATCAGCTCCTCGTTCAGGCCGTTCTGGAGCGAGACGATGGCGCCGTCGGCGGCGAGCCGCGGTGAGAGCACCGCGAGCGCGCCCGGCGTGTCCTGGGATTTGACCGCCAGCAGCACGAGCGGAAGGCCGTGACCGAGGGCCGAGGGCGTGAGCGCGCGGACCGGCACCGTGAACGGGCCGTCGCGCCGGTCGATCGTGAGTCCGCCCCCGTTCATGGCGGCGACGTGATCCTCCGCCCGGTCCACGAGGAGCACGTCGTGACCGGCCCGCGCCAGCATGGCGCCCGTCACGCCGCCGATGGCCCCGGCGCCGTACACCGTGATCGTCATCGAGCTCACCTCGCGCGCCTCGCGAAGATGCCGCGAATGATGCGGCGAAACACTGTCAACTTCAACTCCTGATTGCGCTATCCTCTCCCGGATGGATCGCCCCGGCGTCTCGCTGAACGGCGTCACGTACCGCTGGCCGACGCACCCCGTGGTCGTCGTCTGCATCGACGGCGGCGATCCGGCGTACTTCGAGCAGGGCGTCCGGGACGGAATCGTGCCGCACGTGGCGCGCTTCCTGAAGCAGGGGTTCGGTGCGGTCGCCGACGGAGACATGCCGAGCTTCACGTGCCCGAACAACATGTCCATCGCGACGGGCGCGCCGCCGGCCATCCACGGCATCTCGGGCAACTTCTACCTGGACCGCGCGACGGGCGAGGCGGTGGTGATGACGGGGCCCGAGCTCCTGCGCTCGCGGACGCTCATGGCGGAGTTCTCGCGCCGTGGCGCCAGGGTCGTCTCGATCACGGCGAAGGATAAGCTCCGGAGGCAGCTCGGCAAGGACATGGACCTCACGGGCGGGAGCGTCAACTTCTCCTCCGAGTGCGCCGACCAAACATCGCTCGCGGAGCACGGGATCGCGGACGTCCTGGCCTTCGTCGGTCGGCCAAAGCCCGATATCTACTCGCCCGAGCTCTCGCTCTTCGTGCTGGAGGCGGGCGTGAAGCTGCTCGCCGAGCGGCGGCCGGATATCCTCTACCTCTCGCTCACCGACTACATCCAGCACAAGTACGCGCCTGGGGAGCCCGAGGCGAACCGCTACTACGCGAGCCTGGACGCCCTGTTCGGTCGGCTGGACGCGCTCGGCGCCGTCGTCGCGCTCACGGCCGACCACGGGATGAGCGACAAGTCCAACGCCGACGGCTCGCCGCGGGTGATCTGGCTCCAGGACGTGCTCGATCGCGCGCTCGGCCGAGCCACGAGCACGGTGATCTGCCCGATCACCGACCGCTTCGTCGCCCACCACGGCGCCCTCGGCGGCTTCGTCCGCGTCTACTGCTCCCGGGGCCAGGACGTGGGGGACGTCATGCGTGTCGCCGAGGGGCTCGACGGCGTCGCGGCGGTCTTCGACCGGGAGACGGCGGCGCTGACGTTCGACCTGCCGCTCGACCGCGAGGGCGACGTGGTGGTCATCGGCCGCGCCGACACGTGCCTCGGCGCGGCGGCGGCGGACCACGACCTCTCGGGGCTCCGGGGCCATCGGCTGCGCACGCACGGGGCGCTCGCGGAGGCGCGGGTGCCCTTCATCCTGAATCGCCCGCTGACCTCGGCGTACGCGAAGCGCGCGGCCACGCGCACGCTCCGGAGCCGGGAGCTGTTCGACTTCGCCATCAACGGGGTGGACGCGTAGGGCGGACGCATGCTCAAGGTGGAGACGCCGAAGGACCTGCTGGCGCTGGTGGGGAAGACGCTCGGCCCCTCCTCGTGGATCACGGTGGACCAGCCGATGATCGACACGTTCGCCGACGCGACGGGCGACCATCAGTGGATCCACGTGGACGTCGAGCGCGCGAAACGTGAGATGCCCGGCGGCAAGACGATCGCCCACGGCTACCTGACGCTCTCGCTCGTGCCGCGCCTGGCGGCGACGCTCCTGCAGGTGACGAAACGGAGCCGCGGGTTGAACTACGGCTCCAACAAGGTGCGCTTCACCAATGCCGTGCCCGCGGGCGCGCGCGTCCGTTTGCGCCAGCGCATCGTGAACGCCGAAGAGGTCGCTGGCAACGGGGTGCGCCTGACCTCGGAGATGACCGTGGAGATCGACGGCCAGGAGCGCCCGGCGCTCGTCGCCGAGATCCTGAGCATCTCGTACGCCTGACGGGCCATGGGGCTCCACGTGGACGAGCTCCTGAAGCGGCAGGTGGCGCGGTTCGTGGACCGCACGCCGGACTGGGACGCCTTCGCGGACGCGCGCGTGGAGGGCTTTCGGCGCGCGCAGCATCGGTTCATCGGCTCGGGCGCGTCCGGCAAGGCGGACGCCGCGGCGATTCCGGCGGAGCACTTCACGCTGAGCGTCATGTTCGTCCCCCCGGGCCAGGGCAACGCGGCGCACACGCACGAGGTCGAGGAGGTCTTCTTCGTCCTGCAGGGCAAGGTGCTCGTGTTCTTCCAGGACGCGGCGGGCCAACGGGCGGACGCCGTCCTCGGCCCATGGGACTGCGTGTCGTGTCCGGCGAACGTGATCCACGGCTTCCAGAACGTCGGCCTCGAGCCCGCCTACCTCCAAGTGATGCTCGGGCGGGCCAAGCCCGAGCTCATGACCTACACCGACCAGGAGCTGCAAGCGCGGCGCGACGAGCATCTCCGCACGACGTCCGCGTGAGCGTGGTCGTTTCGTAGCTTCGAGCTGCGCCACGGGCGCTGACGCACCACGAGCGCCGAGGGGGACCCGGCGCTCGTGATGTGTTACGCGAGGACTGCTCGATCAGGCGGGACTACTGGATCGACTTCTCGTACTTGCGCTTGTCTCGAACCTGCTTGCCCTTGCCCGTCTTGTCGTGCTCAGCGTCGGCCTTCGTGTCGTCCGACGTCTTGGGCTCCTCCATGGTCTTTGGAGCGTCCCAAGGCTTCTGCGCATCTCCGGACTTCGGGTCGTCCGCTTGGGGCTGAGTCATCGGCGGGTGCGCCTTGGACTGGGCCCAGGCGGCCGGCGCGACGACCGCGCTCGTCGCGAACAGGAGCGCGAAGACGGTGCTGAGAAGTCGCGTCATGGTTTTTCCTCCTTTGTGTGCCGGCACCCCGTGTGCCGGTGGCGGGACGTACGCCCCCGCCTACGAGGGTAGACGCACCTGCCACGGCGATGTATTCGCGCGATTTCGTCGTCACGCTCAGGCGATTCCCTGACGCGCCTCAGGCGCTCGTGGGAACGCTGAGTGTCCGCCCGGCCTCGCGCCGCGCGCCGCGCCAGTCCCACACGGCGTAGAGCACGAGCACGACGCTCGTCGCCACGGAGACGGCGAGGTGCGAGCTGATCGCCGCGAGCGCGACGGCGACGAGGAAGAGGCGCTGCGGCCAGCCGAGCGGGCGGAACATGTAGCCCGCCGCCGCCGCAGAGAGCGCCGTGATGCCGATGACCGCGGAGACGAAGAGGATCGCGATGTCCGTGACGGGCCCCCGCCAGAGGAGCGCCGGCTGGTAGACGAACAGGAACGGCGCCAGGAAGCCGCTGAGCGCGATGCGCGAGGCCTGCCAGCCGGTGCGCATCGGATCGGCGCCCGCCATCTGCGCGCCGGCGAACGCGGTCACGGCGACGGGCGGCGTCACGTCGGCGAGCACGGCGTAGTAGAAGACGAACAGGTGCGCCGCGAGGACGTCCACGCCGAGCTTCTGCATCGCGGCGCTGCCGACGGTCACCGCCAGGATGTAGGCGGGCGTCGTCGGGATGCCGGTGCCGAGCACGGACACGACCAGGAAGATCAGGAAGAGCGCGACGAGCAGGTGACCGCCCGAGAGGTTGATGACGGCGCTCGAGAACGCGAGCGCGACGCCCGTGCGGCTCATCGCGGCGACGATCAGGCCCGACGCCGCCAGCACCGTGGCGACGATCACGCCCGAGCGCATCGCCTCGCCCAGCGTGTCAAAGATCCGCCGCGGCGTCATCGGCTGCGAGCCCGCGAACCACGAGACGACGATCGCGCTCCCGAGGCTGTAGAGCGCGGCCTTCGACGGCGAGTAGCCCGCCTCGAGGAAGTAGACGACGATGGCGAACGGCGCGAAGAGGAGCGAGCGCCGCGCCAGCGAGACGAGCGGCGGCATGTCCGCGGTCATCGTGCCGATGTTCTGCTTCAGCGCCTCCCAGTGGACCGTCGCCATGATCCCGACGTAGTAGAGGATCGCGGGGAGGGCGGCCGCCACGACGATCTGCGAGTACGGCACGCCGGTCAGCTCCGCCATGATGAACGCGCCCGCGCCCATGATGGGCGGCATGAGCGGCCCGCCGCACGAGGCGCACGCCTCGATCGCTCCCGCGATCTCGGGCTTGTAGCCGATCTTCTTCATGAGCGGGATCGTGAAGCTGCCGGTGGCGTAGCAGTCGGCGACCGACGAGCCGCTGATCGTGCCGTAGAGGCCGGACGAGAGGACCGCCACCTTCGCGGGGCCGCCGCGGAAGCGCCCGGCGAGGGCGACCGAGATGTCCATGAAGAACTGTCCGACGCCGGAATGGAGCATGACCGAGGCGAAGAGGATGAAGATCATCAGGATGTTCGACGAGATGCCGGTGAGCGTGCCGAGCACGCCCTCGTCGGCGTAGAGGTAGAACATCTCGATGAGCCGGGGGTAGCTGTAGGCGCGCGGGGAGCGGAGAAAGCCGGGCAGCCAGGGCGCCAGGACGAGGAACGCCATGAACGCGAGCGTGGTGACGAAGAACCAGAAGCCGACGGCGCGGCGCGCGCCCTCGAGCACCGCGATGACGAGCACCGTGCCGACGAGCACCTGCGCGTGCGAGACCGGGTGCACGCCCTCCCAGCGCTCCGTGAGCTCGTGCACGTTCCAGAGGACGTAGAGACAGGGGAGGAGCGAGCCGACGACCCAGGCCCAGTCCCACCGGCTGACGCGGTCGCCGGGGGACCGCGCGCTGGCTGGGAAGAGGAGGAAGGCGAGGGGAAGCAGGAAGAGGAGGTGGGTCGCGCGCATCTGGCGCGGCTCCCACACGCCGGCGTACGCCGTCCACACGTGGAACAGGGCGGCGGCGGCCGCCCAGCCGCCGACCGCCCAGCCCACGGGTCCGGCGAGCCGTCTCAGTTGAGGAGCCTCGCGTCCCGGTACGCCTTGGCGGCGCCCGGGTGGAGCGGCACGTTGGCGAGCTTCACCGCGTCCTTCGGGTCGAAGGCCTTGAACGCCGGGTGCACCCGACGGACGTCGTCGAGGTTCTTCAAGAGGATCGTGGTGAATGCGTACACGTCCTCCTCAGACACCTTCGCGTTGGCGACGATCGTGTTGGCCATCGTGATCGTCGGAATATCCACGTCGTTGTTGACGACGTCCTTGTAGCTGCCCTTCGGGATCACGCCGCGGGACAGGCCCTGCCCCTCCATGAACGCGATGAGGTCGTCGTCCATGGGCAGGATCCGCATCTTGCGCCCGAGCGAGGCCTCCTGGATGGCGGCGCCGGGCACGGCCAGGTTGGCGAAGAAGATGTCCATATTGCGGTCGCGGTACTGTGTGGTGAGGTCGCTGTAGGAGACGAGGATGACCTTGCCGCCGCGGCTCCGGACGTCGTTGTAGGTCGTCTTGTAGAACTCGAAGACCTTGCGCATCACCCACTCGTCCGAGCCGCCGGGCGGCGTCGTGCCGATCGTGATCGGCCCCTTCTTCTGGAAGATCTCGCGGATCGACGTGTAGGGATAGTCCGCGGGCACGCCCCACTGGATGTGCACGAAGCCGAGCCCGTTCATGACCAGGCGCAGGTCGGCGTGCTTCTCCTTGAACGGGTCCGACCCGTTGTACGAGGCCGCGATGAACGGCGGGAGCCCCCAGGCGATCTCGGTCTCGCCCTGCTGGAGCTTGCTCATGTTCTGGATGCCGGCGCCCGGCACGACCTTGATGTTGAAGCTCGGGTCCTTCGACTTGATCAACTCGACGAAGCCACCGGCCTGCGCGTACCAACCGCCGCCGACCTGGCCGGCCGTCCACGTGAGGTTCTTCTGCTGCGCCCACACGGCCGCGGAGCCGAGCGCGAGCACGAGGGTCACGATCGCCACCGTGAGACGTCGCATACGTCCTCCTCCTCGAGGGGTCAGTGTCGGGCCCACTCCTTCAACCGTCGCTCGTCGACCTCGACGCCGAGGCCCGGGCCGTCGAGGGCGAGAATGGCGCCGTCGGCGTACTGGACCGGCCGGCGCACGACGTCGCCGGCGAGGAGCAGCGGCCCGAAGAGCTCGCAGCCCCAGGTGACGGGCGTCGCCGCGAGCGCGACGTGCAGGTACGCGGCGGTGCCGAGCGACGTCTCGATCATGCAGCCGACGTAGCAGCCGAGGCCGGCAGCCTCGGCGATGCGCGCGATCGCCATCGTGCCGAGGATGCCCGCCGACTTGGTGAGCTTGAGCGCGAGGATGCTGACGCCGCCGAGGCGCGCGATGGCCATGGCGTCGTGGGGCGAGCAGCAGGACTCGTCGGCCATGATCGGCACCGACACGCTGCGCGCGATCTCGGCCATGCCGCCCAGGTCCCACTTCGGCACCGGCTGCTCGACGAAGTCGAGGCGATAGGGCTCGAGCGCGCGGATCGCCCGCAGCGCGGTCGGCCGGTCCCAGCCCTGGTTCGCGTCCGCGCGCAGCGCGACATCCGGGCCCACGGCCTCGCGGATCCGGCGCACGCGCTCCGCGTCCTGGGCGACGGGGTGAGCCGCGGTCTTGATCTTGAAGATCCGGTGGCCGAGCGCGACCTTCGCGTGCGCCTCCGCGAGCTCCGCGTCGGGGTCCGCGACGGCGAGCGACCAGGAGAGCGGCACGCGGTCGCGCACCTTGCCCCCGAGGAGCCGGTGGACGGGGACCCCGATCGCCTTGCCGTTCAGGTCCCACAGCGCCATCTCCACCGCCGCGCGCGCGAAGGGGTTGCCCTGGACCCGGCGCGCCATCTCCAGGCGGAGCGGCTCGACCTCGGAGGCGTCGCGGCCGACGAGCCACGGCGCCACGTAGCGCTCGATCGTCGCGGCCACCGACTCGGCCGACTCCTCGCTCCACGTGGGTCCGCCGAGGCACGCGGCCTCGCCCCAGCCCGTCACACCGTCGGTCGTCTCCACGCGCACGAAGGCGAAGTTCACGGCGTGGAGCGTCGTGAAGGACATCGTGTGCGGGCGCGTCAC
This sequence comes from Candidatus Rokuibacteriota bacterium, assembly GCA_003220595.1. Classification (GTDB taxonomy): domain Bacteria; phylum Methylomirabilota; class Methylomirabilia; order Rokubacteriales; family CSP1-6; genus AR19. The sequence goes on from QHSZ01000136.1 coordinate 16,248, forward strand.
CGGGATGTCGGCGAGCGTCACGCGGACGTCGGCGATCTTCATCCGGCTATTCCGCGTCGGCCTCGTCGTGGTGGAGCCCGGCGCCCGCCTCGAACCGGCGCGGGTCGAAGAGTGCCAGGTCCAGCGAGGGCCGGCCGTCGAGCACCCACTCGGCGACGTAGCGGCCGGTCGCGGGCGAGTGCTGGAAGCCGTGGCCGCCGAAGCCGACGGCGAGGAAGAAGCCCTGGCGGCCCGGCGCCCAGCCGACGATCGCGTGGTCGTCGGGCGTGAGGGGGCGGAGCCCCGCCCAGCCGCCCGAGATCCGCGCCTGCTCGATGATCGGCAGGCGATGGACCGCCTTCTGGACCGTGTCCTCGACCTTGCCCCAGTCCATCGGGGCCTCGAGGTCCGCGCCGATGTCCTCGACGTCGCCCGGGCTCAGCAGCACCTGCTGCAGCTCCTTCCTGAAGTAGAAGCCGCTCGTGACGTCGGTCGTGAGCGGCACGGGGCCCGGGATCTCGGGGAAGGGCTCGGTGAAGAAGATATGGCGGCGCCGCGGGTGGACGGGGAGCTCGAGCCCGGCCAGGCGGCCGACGCGCGCCGCGGCGGGCCCCGCCGCGTTGATGGTGACGGGCGCGCTGAGCGTGCCCTGCGCGGTCCGGACGCCCGTGATGCGGCCGTTCGCGCCCTCGAGCGCCGTGACGTCGACGCCCTCGAGGATCGTCGCGCCGAGCTCCCGCGCCCGGCGTGCGTACGCGTTCGTGACCTCGGCGGGGCCGGCCATGCCGTCCTGCGGTCCCCAGACGCCGGCGACGAGATCGTCGACGCGGAGGGCCGGGACGAGCCGCTTCGCGTCGTCGGGCGTCAGCACGCGCACGTCGGCGCCGAGACGCCGCTGGAGCGCGATCCGCGTCTCGAACGCGCGGAGCTGGCGCGGCTCGGCGAGCAAATAGAGGTAGCCGATCTTCGTGTAGCCCGGGTCGGCGCCGAACTCGTCCTTGAAGCGCTCGAAGACCTGGATCGACTCGAGCGAGAAGCGGACCTCGGTCTCGTGCGCGAACTGCACGCGGATCCCCCCCGCCGCCTTGCTCGTCGTGCCGCCGCCGACGCTCTCGCGCTCGAGGACGACGACGTCGCGCGCGCCGCGACGCGCCAGGTGATAGGCGATCGAGCAGCCGACCACACCGCCGCCGATGATCACCGCGCTGGCGCTCCGGGGCAGGCCCATGGACGCCCTATGATGATGGCGCCGCCGCCAGGACGCAAGCCTGCCCCGGGGTGCTGAGCCTCTGGTATCATCGCGTCATGCTCGATCCCATCACGGTCTCCGTCCTCACGCACCGCTTCGAGGCGATCGTCCAGGAGATGGGCGAAGCGATGCTGCGCACGGCGTACTCGCAGATCCTGAACTCGAGCCGCGACTTCTCGACGGCGATCTGTGACGGCCAGGCGCGGCTCGTCGCCCAGGCCGAGCACGTGCCGATCCACGTGGGGGCGATCCCATGGGCCGTGGAGTCCGTGCGCGACGCCTTCGCGGGGCGCGTCCGTCCCGGCGACGTCTTCCTGCTGAACGACCCCTACCACGGCAACAACCACCTGCCGGACCTCACGGCCTTCGTGCCGGTGTTCGTCGACGACGAGGTGGCCTTCTGGTCCATCAACCGGGCCCACCAGAGCGACATCGGCGGCTCGACCCACGGCGCCTACAACCCGGGCGCGACCGAGATCTGGCAGGAGGGCCTCCGGATCACGCCGCTCAAGCTCTACGACGCGGGCGCGCTGCGCGACGACGTGCTGAAGATGATCACGACGAACGTGCGCCACCCGCACGACTTCATGGGTGACCTGCGCGCCATGATCGGCTCGGCGAAGGTCGGCGAGCGCCGCCTGCGCGCGCTCCTCGACGAGTACGGGACGAAGACGGTCGTGGGCGCGGTGGACGAGATCCTCGACGGCGCGGAGAAGCAGGCGCGCGCCTGCGTCCGGACGTGGAAGGACGGCGTGTACCGCGGCGAGACGATCCTGGACGACGACGGCCACGGCTTCACCGACATCTGGATCCGGGCCACGGTCACGAAGAAGGGCGACGCGCTCACGGTGGATCTCTCCGACTCGCACCGGCAGGTCCACGGCTTCATCAACTCGTCGTTCCCGAACACGATGTCGGCCGTGCACATGGCGTTCGCCTACCTCATCGACCCCCGCACGCCGAAGAACTCGGGGACCTTCCGCCCCGTGAAGACCATCCTGAAGGAGGGCACGATCGTCTGGCCGTTCGCGCCGGCGCCGGTGACGCTCGCGACCAACCACTGCGCCCAGGACATCGCCGAGGCGATCATCAAGGCCCTGGCGCCCGCGTGTCCCGAGCGCTCGATCGCGGGCTGGGGGCGGCGCTTCCGCATCGCGATCAAGGGCGTTAACCCGAGGACGGGGCGGTCGTTCATCTGGCACCTGTTCCACGCGCGGCCGGGCGGTGGCGCCACCGCCGCGGGCGACGGCTGGGAGACCGCGGGCGAGGGCCAGGCCGCGGGCGGCATCAAGTTCGGGAGCGTCGAGGTCGCCGAGGTGCGCTTCCCGCTGACCTTCGAGCATCACGAGTTCCGTGCGGACTCGGGCGGCGACGGCATGCACCGGGGCGGCGTCGGCGCGGTGCTCCGCCTGCGCATGGACACCGAGGAGCCCGCCGTCGCCAACACCGCGGGCGACGGCATCCGTCACGCGCCCTACGGCCTGCTCGGCGGCAAGGACGGGCTCCCGCATCGCTACCGGCTCCTCTCGCGCGGCCGGCCGCCGCGGGCCCTGAAGACGAAGGAGGTCGGCATCGTCGTCCGGCCGGGCGACGTGTTCTTCGTCGAGTCGTCGGGCGGCGGCGGGTACGGGCCGCCGTCGAAGCGGGCGCGCGCGGCGCGCGCGGCGGACGTCGGCAACGGCGTGGTCACGAAGCGCGGCGCCAGGTGAGGAGGGCGGGCATGTGGACGCACGTCGTGACGTCGGAGCAAGATCTGAGAGACCTCCTCGGCTCGCCGAGCGAGCGGGCGGTGAAGAAGGACATCGCGGTCCTGGATGCGCACTGCCGCGCCTTCATCGCGGGCTCGCCCTTCCTGCTGCTCGCGTCCTCGAACGCGAGGGGCCAGTGCGACGTCTCGCCCAAGGGCGACGCGCCGGGCTTCGTCCGCGTGCTCGACGACCGGCACCTCGTCGTTCCCGACCGGCCGGGCAACCGGCGGCTCGACGGGATGCGGAACCTCCTCCAGAACCCCCACGTCGGGATGATCTTCCTCATCCCGGGGCGCGAGGAGACGCTGCGGGTCAACGGGCGTGCCTGGATCGTGCGCGACGCCCCACTGCTCGCCTCGCTCGTGGCGCGCGGCCGCGCGCCGCTCCTCGCGATCGGCGTCGAGGTCGAGGAGTGCTTCTTCCACTGCCCGAAGGCGTTCCGGCGCGCGGAGCTCTGGGAGCCGGCGCGCTGGCCCGCCCGCGACGCCCTGCCGTCGATGGCGCGCGTGCTCTACGACCAGGTCCGCCCCGAGGGCAAGACCCTCGAGGAGTACCAGCGCGAGAGCGAGGAGGGGCTCAAGAGGACGCTCTACTGATGGCGCGCGTGCCGCTGATCACGCAGAAGGACGAGCTGCCGTCGGAGTATCACGCCGCGTTCGACCTGATCACGCAGAGCCGGGGCCAGGTGGCCGGGCCCTTCAGCGTGCTCCTCCACAGCCCCGAGGTCGCCAAGCGGATCGCGCACCTCGGCACCTACGTGCGTTTCGAGTCGGCGCTCTCGGGCGAGCAGCGCGAGCTGGCGATCCTCGCCACGGCGCGCGCGATGGACTGCCGCTACGAGTGGGCCGCGCACGTGCCGCTCGCGAAGAAGGCGGGCGTGCGCGGCGAGGCAATCGCCGCGATCCGCGACAAGCGCGCCCCGGCCGGGCTCACGCCCGCGGAGACCGAGATCGTCCAGTACGCGACGGCGCTCCTGCGCGTCCACCGCGTGAGCGACGCCGTGTACGAGGCGTTGCGCGCGCGCTTCGGGACGCAGGCCCTCGTCGAGCTGACGGCGACCGCGGGCTACTACGCGATGATCGCCTGCGCGCTGAACGCCTTCGCCGTGGAGCCCGAGCCGGGCTCCGACGTCCTGCCGGACTAGCCCGTGTACCGCGTCGGGATCGACGTCGGCGGCACCTTCACCGACCTGGCCGCCGTGGACGCGCGCGGCCGGGTCGTCATCGCCAAGAGCGCCTCCACGCCACGGGACCCGTCCGAGGGGCTCATCGAGGGGCTGCGCCTCCTCGCGGCCGAGCTCGGCACCGACCTCCGGGGTCTCCTCGCGGCCACCACGTCCATCGTGCACGGCACGACGGTCGCGACCAACGCGCTGCTCGAGCGGAAGGGCGCGAAGGTCGGTCTGCTGACGACCGAGGGGCATCGCGACGTCATCGAGATGCGCGAGGGGTTGAAGGACGACCGCTACAACCTCCGGATGCCGCCGCCGGTCCCCCTCGTCCCGCGCGCGCGCCGCCTCGGGGTCCGGGAGCGCATGCGATTCGACGGCACGGTCATGGCACGGCTCGACGCGAAATCGCTCGCCGCCGCCGTCGGCCGGCTCGCCAAGGACGGCGTGGAGGCGGTGGCCGTCTGCTACCTGCACTCCTACCGCAACGCCAGGCACGAGGTGGAGACCGAGCGCCTGGTCGCGAAACGCCTGCCCGACGCCTACGTCTCGCTCTCGTCCGAGGTCCTGCCGCAGATCAAGGAGTACGAGCGCGTCTGGACGACGGTCGTCAACGCATACGTCGGGCCCGGCCTCGCGCGCTACCTGGCGAGCCTCGCCACGCGGCTCCGGGCCGCCGGCTATCGCGGCGACGTGCTGATCATGCAGTCGCACGGCGGCGTCGCGCCGATGAAGGAGTCGGCGCGCCTCGCGGCCGGCGCGGTCCTGTCCGGGCCGGCGGGCGGTGTCGCGGCCGGCCGCTACTCGGCGCGGCTCCTCGGCGAGGGGAACCTGATCACCTTCGACATGGGCGGGACGAGCACCGACATCGCGCTCCTCCAGCGGGGGGAGCCCCAGCTGACCGGCGAGAAGACGGTCGGCGTCGCGAAGGTCGCGTTGCCGGCCCTCGACATCCACACGCTCGGCGCCGGCGGCGGCTCGATCGCCTGGGTGGACCCGGGCCGTATCCTGCACGTCGGGCCCGAGAGCGCCGGCGCCGACCCGGGCCCCGCCGGCTATGCGAAGGGCGGCATGCGCGCGACGGTCACCGACGCGAACCTCGTCCTCGGCTATCTCGACCCGGCGAACTTCCTCGGCGGACGCATCGGCCTCGACGCGAAGGCGGCGGAGCGCGCGGTCGCGCAGGTCGCCAAGCAGCTCGGGACGAGCCTCCGCGAGGCGGCCCTCGGCATCTCGCGCGTCGTCAACACCAACATGGCCGAGGGGATCAAGATCGTCTCGGTGCGGCGGGGCGTGGACCCGAGGAAGTTCGCGCTGGTCGCCTTCGGCGGCGCGGCGGGCCTCCACGTCACGGAGGTCGCGCGCCTGCTCGAGATCCGGCGCGTCGTCGTGCCGTCGGTCGCCGCGGTGCTCTCGGCCTGGGGCATGCTCGCGACCGATCTCCGGTACGAGCTGGTGCGCTCCCACGTGAGCGAGGTCTCACGCATGACGCCCGCGGCCCTGCGGCGGCTCTTCGCCGAGCTCGAGGAGGAAGGGCGGCGCCGTCTCGGCGCCTTCGAGGGGCCGGTGAGCGTCCACCGCTCGCTCGACATGCGCTACGGCGAGCAGATCTTCGAGATCCAGGTGCCGCTCGACGGCGTCGACCTCGAGGCGGCGAGCCTGCTGGACGAGGTCGCCGACCGCTTCCACCGCCGCCACGAGGAGCTCTACGCCTACAGCGCGCCGGGCCAGGAGGTCGTCATCGTCAACGCGCGCGTCGCCGTCGTCGGCGCCTTGCCCGTGCTGCCCGCGGAGGGCCAGGCGGCGGCGGGGCGCGCGGCGGCGGGCCCCGGGCGGCGGCGCGTGTGGCTCGGCGACTGGGTCGAGGTGCCCGTCTGGAAGCTCGACGCGCTGGCCGCGGGCCACGAGGTGAAGGGCCCGGCGATCTTCGAGTCGGCGACGACCACGGTCCTGGCGCGCGAGGGCGAGCGCGTGACCGTGACGCGCCACGGCTGGCTCGACATCCGCATCGCCTGAGACGCGTGGCCGCGCGCGAGCTGGTCGTGCGCGGCGCGCCCGAGGAGGTCGTCTACCGCGCCGCGCTCGCGCTCCGGCGGCTCGGCGCGCGCATCGTCCGCTACGATACGGGTGAGGCGTCGCTCGAGGCGCGCGCCGGCCGCCGGCTCCTGCCGCAGGTCGTCCGCGTGCGCGCCCGCCCCGAGGGTGAGGCCGCGACACGGGTCGTGATCGACACCGACCGCAGGGACTGGCGCGCGCTCGTGCGCCAGCTCGCGGCCGAGCTCGAGACGGCGGAGTGGCGCTGACCCCCGGCCTGCGCCACAACCTCGTAGCACTCGGCGTCGACCACGCGGTCTTCATGCTCGGGCTCTCGTTCGCCTCCCAGGCCACGATCCTGCCCGCGTTCGCCGCCCATCTCGGCGCGCCCAATGTCGTGATCGGCGCGATCCCCGCGGTGATGACGCTCGGCTGGTTCCTGCCCTCGCTCTTTGCCGCGGGCCACACCGAAGCGCTCGCGCGGAAGCTCCCCTTCGTGGTCCGCTACACGATCTGGGAGCGCGCGCCGTTCCTGGTCCTGGCGTTCGCCGCCTTCCTCCTCGCCGAGCGGGCGCCCGGGGTGACGCTCGCGCTCCTGCTCCTCATGCTCCTCACGCTCACCGGCGTCGGGGCGTGCTGATGCCGGCGTGGATGGACATCGTCGGGCGCGCGATTCCGGTGACCGCGCGCGGGCGCTTCTTCGCGGCCTCGAGCCTCGTCGCGGGCGTCGGCGGGTTCGCCGGGAGCTTCCTGACGGCGCGCATCCTAGCCACCGTGCCGGCGCCCGCGAGCTACGGGGTCTGCTTTCTCTGCGCGGCCGCGTGCATGGCCGTCTCGTTAGCCGCACTCGTGCTGGTCCGCGAGCCGCCGGCCGCGGCCGCCGCGCCGCCGGTCGGGCTCCGGGCGTACCTGGCGCGCGTGCCCGCGCTGCTCGGGCGCGACCGGAACCTCCGCTGGTTCCTCCTGGCGCGCGCCGTCGGCATGGTCTCCGGAATGGGGAACGGCTTCTACACCGTCTACGCGCTGCTCGCGTGGGCGCCGCCAGACGCGCAGGTGGGCGTGTTCACGACCCTGCTCCTCGCCGGGCAGGTCGCGGGCACCGCGACGCTCGGCTGGCTCGCCGACCGCGCGGGCCACCGCCTCGTGCTTGCCGCCGGCCTGGCCGCGTCGGTCAGCGCGAGCGCGCTCGCGCTCGCCGCGCCGTCACTCGCGGCGTTCGGCGTCGTGTTCGTGCTGGCCGGCGTCCAGGGCTCGGCGCTCACGATCTCGAACCTCAACGTGCTGCTCGAGTTCGCGCCCTCGCCCGAGGAGCGGCCGACCTACATCGGCCTGGGGACCACGTCCCTGGCGCCGGTGGCGTTCGGCGCGCCGCTCGTCGCCGGCTTGCTCGCCGACGCGTGGGGCTTCGCGGCGGTCTTCGGCGTCGCGGCGCTTTCGGGCGCGGTCGCCCTGGGACTGCTCCTCGTGTGGGTCCGGGACCCGCGTCACCGGCCTGCGGAGGGCTGAGAGGGCACCCTCGCCGAGGCGGTGCGCCGGCTCTGGCTGAGCCAAAAAAGGTCAGTCCATCGGCCAGAAAATGGCCAATCCGGCCCGAAGACGCAGACCGTTCCCGTCGGCAACCTACGATGGGTGAAGCAAAGCGGCGCGATCGAGGGGCTTGGTACAGAGATTGCCACGAAGAGTCGCGGATATGCGTATCGAAGATTCCGGAAGGCAGCGCGTCGGGCTCGGGCGGACACCCGCGCCGACCCTCACGACCATCCCTGAAGCGGGCGGTTCCCAGGTATATTTTGGGGTAGCCATGCGGCGGATCGGCAGCGCAGGCTTCAGCCTCGTCGAGTTGCTCGTGCTCGTGGGGGTGATCGCCGTCATCACGTCGGTCAGCGCGCCCGCGTTCGTCGCGTACTGGCGGTCGGCGACGCTGCTGGGGGGCGCCCGGGAGCTGACGACCATCATCAACCGCGGTCGCCAGGTCGCGATCTCGCAGAACACGACGGTCTGCGTGAAGCAGGGGGGCTCCACTCAGGTGCAGTTCCTGACCGGGGGGTTGGTGTGCGCCGGCACGGTCTGGACGGGACCGGGCACCGACGCGAACGGCTGGTTCACGCTCCAGAACAACGTCCAAATAAGTTCGGCGACCGCCAACGTGGTGTTCAACTACATGGGGGCGGCGACCACCGCGGGGATCTACACCGTGAGAAACCCCATCAACAGCGGGACGATGACCGTCACCGTCGCCCTCTCCGGGCGCGTCACGATCGGGCCATGAGGTTTGCCATGAGGTTCAACGATCAGCGCGGATTCACGGTGGCCGAGGTGCTCGTCGCCGCGGTCATCGTCTCGCTCGCGTTCGTTGCGCTCGCGACGATCGTGCCGGTCGCGACCTCCGCGGTCCAGGAGGGCCACCAGCTCTCCACGGCGACGTTCCTCGCCGACCAGAAGATGGAGCAGATCCGGAGCCTGCCGTGGAACCCAACGTCGCTGACGACTTCCTACGACTGTCTCGGCGTCTCGGTGTCGTCGACCGACGCCCCGACCGTGCCCGTGGCCAGCTCGAGCTCGAGCGGTACGTGCACCTACGGGCCAACCACGGTCGCGAGCGGCGGGACGCTGCCGTGGCTGGCCGACGAGAGCTCGACGTCGATCACCAACTTCAACGGCTACTCGCGACAGGTTCGCGTCACCGACTGCGGCGCCTCGACGTGCTTCACCGGGATCTCGGATCCCGGCATGCGCTTCGTGACCGTCACCGTGAGCTACACCCCGCCGAGCGTCACCGGGACGGCGTCGACCGGCCCCAAGTCGTATTCTGTCTCGATGATCATCAGCCAGAAATGAAGCCACGAATGAATAACGAACGCGGCTACACACTCGCCGAGCTGCTCACCGCCATGGCCGTGATGGGCCTCCTTCTGGCTGGCCTCCTGCTCACTCTCCAAGAGGGGCAGACCGCCTACCAGTACGGCGCCGGGCGCGCCGAGGTCCAGCAGAACGCGCGAGTCGCGCTCGAGCGCATGCTGCGCGAGCTGCGCTCCGCATCCACGATCACGACGTCGAGCGCGAACGCCGTCACGTTCACGTACCTCGACGACACCAACACACTGATCACCGTCGCGTACTCGCTCAGCGGCGCCGGAGCGCCCTACCTGCTCCAGCGCAACCAGACGGGCGCCGCGAACCAGCCGGACACGTTGATCGGCGGCGTGACCAGCCTGGCGATCACCTACTACGATCCCAGCGGCGTGGCGACGTCGACGGCGGCGAACGTCCGCTCGATCGACATCCAGATCACGACCCGGTCCGAGGACGCGACGCTTGGGGCTCCGCAGATCCGCTCGGCCGTCATGGAAGGGCGCGTGAGAGTGAGGAACGAATAATGATAAGGAACGAACGTGGAATCGCACTGCCGATGGCGCTGATCGTCATGGCCATCCTGACCGCGCTCATGGCGGCCTTCGCCGTCCTCGCGACGAGCGAGCCGCAGATCGCGAGCAACCAGGTCGCGAGCGCCCAGGCCCGCGCGCTGGCAGAGTCGGGCGTCGAGCGGGTGCTGTGGGCGTTGACAACCGGAGAGGCGAGTCCCACCACGGCCGGCGTGATCACGCTCGACCCAAACTACAATCTGCTGAACGTGCCGGCGGCTTACAATGGCACCACCGAGAACGGGTTGGGCGTCGGGAGCTTCAAGGTGTCGATCACCGACGGCGCCCAGCGGAACATCAAGGTCGTCACCGCGGTCGGCTTCGTCCCGAACGCGACCAACCCGATCGCGATCAAAAAGATCATCACGCAGGTGACGCGGCTCAACTGGATCACCCCGCAGTGCGGCCTCTGCGCGGGGGGCGAAGACCCGGCCGGGCACGCAACCACTATCAAAGTTGGTGGGAGCGCCTCGGTCAACGCCAGCCTGTCCGCGCAAGGAGGCGTGCCAGCGGGACAATACTGCTCGGGCGTGACTCCGGCATCGGCGGTGGGCAGTACGGGGTTGGTCACCGTCAACGGGAGCCCGAACCTGAGTCCGCCGCCCGGGTATACGAATGCGCCGCCTTGCCCGGATGGCGCCGCGTGCACCCAGACCTTCCCGTCCACCATGACTCTGACGGACTCCGACATGGCGACGCTGAAGGCGATGGCCAAGACGAACGGGCTCTACGTCAAGGGTTCGCCGACCTGGCACGTCCCGCCAACAAACGGCCTCATCTTCGTGGACACGACCGACGAGAGCGTCCTCTCGGCCAGCACTCCTTTGGCGAATGTCCCCACGGTCAGTCTCCACGGGAGTATAAACTTTAGCGGCTGGCTCATCGTGGCCGGCAACGTCGACGTCAGCGGTGGCATCAACATGACCGGGATGATCTACGCCCAGAACACCGTCACCCTGCACGGCGCCGGCCACGGACTCTACACCGGGGCGGTCATCTCGACAAACCGGATGGATAACAGCTCGACCAACATCGACGATGAGGACGTCGGGAACGCTCCAATCTCCTACAACTGCCCGGCCGTTCGCAACGGCGGGGGCTTCCTCAGCCAGAGCTGGTTCCTCATGCCGGGAACCTATCGAGAAGTCTCGGGTTCGTGAGGCCGTCGCTCGCGCTGCTCGCGATCGGCCTCGCGCTCGTCGTTGTCGCCGGGTGCAAGCGCGGCGGGGAGGCACCTCCGGCCTCGAAGGCGCCGGCGGCCGTCGACGACGTCGCAGAGGCGAAGAAGGCGCTGGCGGTGGCCAACTGGGCCGGCGCCGCCCCGCACCTTCGTGCGGCCCTCCAGAAGGACCCGAACAGCCCCTTCCTCCACTACAACCTCGCCATCTGCGCGACCTGGCTTGACCAGTCGGACGAAGCCGTGCGCGAGTTCGAATGGGTCGTCGCCAACGCGCTCTCGGACTCCGACGAGGCGAAGACGGCCCGAAAATGGCTGGCGGCCAGGAAGAAGTTGGGAACGTCAACTGAGACCGCTGCTGATCCCTGGGTCGGTGACAGCGGGGTTCACGGCATCGCCATGTGGGGGGAGCCGGGGCAGCCCTCGACCCCGTTGTCTCGCCACCAGATCTTTCTGATCGGTCTCCGAGCCACGCCCACGAAGGCGTACTTCCGAGAGTTTCGGACCGATCACAGCGGCAACTACGAGTTCAAGAACGTTCCCGCCGGCACCTACCGGCTGAGCGACACGGTCGGGCCCGATCCGAAGTGGCGTCTCAAGGTGACGCTCGAGCCTGGGCAGAGTCTCCTGCTCGATCTGACGCCGGAGAACGGCGTCAAGCGCCGCGACGATTTCCCCGACCTCAAGTAGCGACCGCGGCGAGCCACGGGCGCTCGACATGGTGGGCTTCCTCTCTCTTTGCTTCTTCCTCTCGGGCGCGACGGCCCTCGTGTACGAGGTCGTCTCGCTCAGGATGCTCGGGCTGGTCTTCGGCCACACGGTGCACGCCGTCGCGACGGTGCTGATCGTCTTCATGGGCGGGCTCGCGCTGGGCAGCGCCGTGTTCGGGGGCCTGACGCGCCGGATCCGGAGCCCGATCCGGGTCTACGGCTGGCTCGAGCTCGGCACCGGGGCCTGGGCGGCCCTGCTCCCGCTGCTCTTCGGGTGGAGCGCCGCCGGGTACCCGGACCTCTTCCGGGCGCTGGGGCGGTCCTACGCGGTCCTGCCGTGGATCCAGTTCGCGATCGGCGCGGCGCTGCTGCTGCTGCCGACGACATTGATGGGCGCGACGCTCCCGGTGTTGAGCCAGACGTTGGCCAGGACGGAGCACCGCGTGGGCCGCCTCGTCGGCGGGCTCTACGCGGTCAATACATGCGGCGCGGTGCTCGGCGCGGCGGCGGCGGGCTACGTGTTGCTCCCGTGGCTCGGCAACCGCGCGACGATCGAGGCCGCGGCCGCGCTGAACGTGGCGCTCGGTGTCGCGGCGCTCATCTACGGCCGCAGCCGGTCGGCCCCACCGGTGGAGATGGGTCCCCCGCCGGCGAGCGAGCGCGGCGCCGATGCGGGGGAGGCGCCGGCTGCCGACGCGTTGCCGCTCGGCGTCCGGCTCACCGTGGTGGCCCTCGGCGTCTCGGGGGCCGTCTCGATGCTCTACGAGGTGGCCTGGACGCGGGCCCTGGCCCTCCTGCTCGGCAGCTCGACCTACGCCTTCACGTCGATGCTCGTGGCGTTCCTGCTGGGCCTCGCGGCCGGGAGCGCCCTCTACGCCTGGCTCTGGGGGGCGCGCCGGCCGTCCCCAGCGACCTTCGCCGCGCTCCAGGCCGGAATCGCGGTGCTGGTCGTTCCGGTCATCGTGGCGTTCGAGCGCCTGCCCGAGATCCTGCTGGCCGCGCTGCGCTGGTCGCAGGCCCCCGAGTTCGTGCTGTGGGTTCAGCTCGGCCTCAGCATCGTCGTCTTCCTGCCCGTCACGCTACTGCTCGGCGCCACGTTTCCGTGCGCCGTGGCGGTGGCCACGCGGGGGACGGCGCGCCTGGGCGAAGCCGTGGGCCGGATCTACGCCGCGAACACCCTGGGAGCGGTCGGCGGCGCCGTGCTGACCGGCTTCGTGCTGGTGCCAGCCCTCGGCGTTCACGCCTCGCTCGTCGCCGGCGTCGTCGTGAACCTGCTGCTGGCCGCGCTCCTGGCCGCGGCGTCCGACCTCCGCCCGGCCTGGCGCTGGGGGAGCGCCGGCGCGGCCCTGCTCGGCGGCGTCGCCGTCGTGATGATCGGGCCGTGGGATCAGCGGGTGATGTCGAGCGGCCCCGCCGTCTACGGCGCCTTCTACTTGCGAAGCGCCGAGGCGTCCCTCACGTCCGTGCGCGACGCGCTGCGGTCACAGCGGATCCTGTTCTATCGCGACGGACGCGCCGCCACGGTCTCGGTCGGCCAGGAGGGCGGGAACAGGTATCTCCGCATCAATGGCAAGACGGAGGGCTCGACCTCTCTGGACATGCCGACCCAATTGATGGCGGGCCACCTTCCACTCCTCGTGCATCGAGACCCGCACGACGCGCTCGTGATCGGTCTCGGCACCGGGGTCACCGCCGGCGCCGTCGCCCGCCACGGGATCAGCCACCTCGACGTCGTCGAGATCGAGCCGGCGGTGGTCGAGGCGGCGGGCCGGTTCTTCGGGGAGGTCAACGGGCACGTCCTTCTCGACCCGCGGACGCGGACGATCGTCGCCGACGGCCGGAACTTCCTGCTCACCGCCTCCGAGCGCTACGACGTGATCATCTCGGAGCCGTCGAACCCGTGGATCAGCGGGCTCGCCTCGCTCTTCTCCGAAGAGTTCTTCCGGCTCGCGCGCGCGCGCCTGCGGCCGGGCGGCGTCATGGTCCAGTGGATCCAGCTCTACAACCTTCGTCCCGACGACCTGAAGATGATCGTCAAGACCTTCCAGCGCGTGTTTCCGGCGACCACGCTGTGGAGCGTCAGCGACGACCTGTTCCTTCTCGGCAGGACGGAGCCGGGCCTCCTCGACCTCGGCCTGCTCAGGAGGCGGTTCGCAGCCGGTCGCGTCGCCGAGGGTATCGGCTTTCCCGGGAGCGCGGCCTGGCCGGGCGTGCTCGGGGTCTTCGCCCTCGGGGAGACGGACGCGGCGAGGCTCGTCGATCGCGCCGAGACGAACACCGACGACCGGCTGCCGCTGGAGTTCTCGGCGCCCCGGGCCCTCTACCTCGACACGGCCCGCGAGAACCGGGACGTCATCCGGAGAGCCAGGACGTCGTCGCTGCCCGAGCTCTTGCGGGGCGGCGAGGGTGAGCTGGAGCGCGCGGAGACCCACTTCTGGATCGGAATGGGATGCCTCGTGCGCAACGCTCCCGAGGACGCGCTCGCCCACTTCGCGCGCGCGCTCGAGCTCGAGCGCGACCACAAGCCCTCCCTGCTCGAGGCGAGCAACGTCCATCTCCGGCTCGGGCGCCCGGACCAGGCGCTCGCCCTCGCCCAGCGAGCGCTCGACCGAGGGCCGCTCAGAGCGAGGACACTCTACCTCCTCGGCCGGATCCACGAAGCGCTGAAGTCGCCCGAGCGCGCACAGGAAAACTTCGTGCAGGCGCTCGCGCTCGAGGCGGGGGACGCGAAGCTTCGCGAGGACCTCCTCGTGGCGCTCCGGCGCGTGGGCGGCGTCGGCCGCCGCTGAAGGAGCCCCATCGGCACGCGCGAGGTCTGAAGCGAGCCCGGCGCCTGACCCAAACTGGCCTACCCAGTGACCGAACGGCAACGAATGAATGCCTGGAAGGCCCGCAATCCACCAGGGGCTGTCTTGTATCATCGTGAGAAATCGGGCTATTGACCGGACGGCACACGCCTTGCTCAAAGGGAAGTCGGCATGGTGGGGAGCCCTCTCACTGCGGCCGGGCTGACCAATTGGGACGTGCGCACGCACGCTCGGTCCGAGACGGGCTATACGCTGGCTGAACTCCTGCTGGTCGTGGCGATGGTCGCCATCATGGCCTTCATCGCGGTGCCCTTCATGCTGTCGTACATGCCGAGCGCGACCGTCAACTACGCGGCGCGTGAGCTCCAGAGCGGGATGAACCGAGCCAAGCTCACGGCCGTGACGACGCGCCAGCTCATCTGCATCAAGGCGAACGGGGGCGGCTACGAGTTCTGGACGGGCGTCTCGGCGGGCTGCGCCGGTGGCGCGGTCCTGCCCCAGACCGGCACGAATGCCGCGGGCACCTTCACGCTCGGCAACAGCGTCTCGGTCGCGCTCGTGACGACCAACCCGGTGTTCACCCAGTTCGGGACTGCGGTCCAGGCGGGACAATTGAGGGTGACGGGCGTAGGCGGCATCCAGCAGACGGTGACGGTCCAGGCCTCCGGCAGGGTGACGATTCCATGAGCGCGCTGCTCCGCGACCAGCGAGGGTTCACGCTCGCCGAGCTCCTCGTCACGATCGCGATCCTCGGGATGATCATGGGTGCGGTCCTCGGCGTGCAGATGACGAGCAGCACCATGTTCCTCCGAGGCGAGAACCAGGCCGAGTCCCAGCAGTCGGCCCGCGCGGCGATGCTGCTGGAAGAGGATTTGCGGATGGCGGGCTACGGCTGTCCCGCCCTCGGCTGCACCGCGCCCGGGACCACCGCCGCCAACTGCCCGGCGCCGGCGGCGGGTGCCCTCGTCATCAACGCCGCCAACGCGTCCTGCGTCGACTTCTGGGCCGACGCGGTCAACGCCTCCACCACGCTGACCGCGGCCGCCGCGGCGGGTGCGACGACGCTCACCGTGGCGAGCACGGCGGCCATCTCGACCGGCAACACGATCTATGTCGTGAACGGCAACACGTCGGAGTCCAGGAGCGTGACGGCCAAGACGGGCACGACCCTCACGGTCGCGGCGCTCACGAACGCCTACCCCCAGGGCGTCCTCGTCGGCCGCCCGCGGCGGATCGTCTACGCGATCAACGCCGCGACGGGCACGCTGACCAAGGACGCCGGCGACGGCAACGGCGCCCAGAGCCTGGCGACGGGGGTCACCGGTCTCACGTTCAGCTATTTCAACACCGCGGCCGACGCGGCCATCCCGATCGCCGCGGGCACGCCGCCCGCGTTGTCCGCGACGAACCTCCTGGTCATCGGCAGGGTCCAGATCCGGACCACCACGCAGTCGGCGCTGGCCTCGGGCACCGGCGGCTTCGGCACGTTCCAGATCAACTCGAACGTCCGCCCCCGCAATCTCTGTATCCAAGGCTGCTAGAGGTGAGGGAGACCATGAATCGACTTGGGAAGGTTCGATCGATCGCGGGCTCCGAGCGCGGCACCGCGCTCGTCGTGACCCTACTGGTGCTCGTCATCCTGACCTCGTTCGGTCTGACGCTGGTCGGGCTCGGCACGACCGAGGTCGCGATCTCGTCCAACTGGCGGGACTACACCAAGGATTTCTACGCGGCGGAGGCGGGGGTCGAAAACGGCGTCGTCGCGCTGCGGAACCTCTTTGGAACGAACGCGACGGGGACCCAGCCCCCGCTGACCTCGGCCCAGCTCGCCAGCATCAGCGGCACCGCGAACGCACCGACGTTCAGCTCCATCAGCGGGATCACCTTCAACACGTACTCGATCACGGCGGCCTCGCCCACCTACGCCACGACGTTCGCCACGGGCCCGTACGCGGGTCTCTTCGGGAACGTGACCCCCCACGCGGTCACGGCGCAGGTGACCGGCCAGGCGGGCACGGGCGCCAACCTCACGCGGATCCTCGAGTTCACGACCGTGCCCCTCTTCCAGTTCGGCGTGTTCTACGGCAAGGGCGTGGACCTCGAGATCGCCCCGGGCGCGCCCATGACGTTCAACGGGCGCATCCATGCGAACAGCGACATCTACATCGGCACGCAGGCGGGCTCGCCGGGCTTGCAGCTCGAGTCCTACATGACGACGGCGGGCAGTGTCTACCGGACGCTCAAGCGCGCCAACGCGCCGACCTGCAGTCCCTGCTCCGGCGGCCAGCAGCCCTATCCGCCGAACAGCTACACCGGGCTCTACAGCGATCCGCAGATCAAGGACGCGGGCGGGACGTACCGCGCGCTGAACTTCGATTCCAAGTACCAGACCGGGTCCACGCAATGCTGCTCGTCCAGCCAGTGGGCCTCGCAGGCGGATTTCGCGAGCCAGGCCACCACGACCTACGGCGGTCAGCTGAAGACCGGCTCGATGGGCGTAGGCGAGATCACGCCCCCGATTCCGAGCCTCTTCAACGACCCGTCGACGCCGGACGTCAAGGCCCACCAGCTCATCGAGGCGCCGGTGACCGGCGACTCGAGCGCGCTGGCGGCGGCGAAGATGTACTCGCAGGCGAGCCTCGTGATCAGCGTCTCGTCCAGCGGCACCTTCACCGCGAAGAACAAGAGCGGCGGCACCGTGACAATGCCCGCCGGCCTGGTGACCCAGCGGAGCTTCTACGACTCCCGGCAAGGCGCGCAGGTGACGAGCTATGACATCGACATCACCAAGCTGACCTCGACGAGCGTCACGAGCATGCTGGGCTCGAGCGGGACCAACGCCTGGAACGGCATGATGTACGTGTCGAGCACGGACACGACGGGCTTCCAGGCGGTCCGGCTCGTCAACGGCGCCCAACTGCCGGCCGTTGGCTCCGTGAACGGCCTCACCGTCGTCTCCAAGAACCCGGTCTACGTGAAGGGCGACTACAATACGGGCGTGGGGAGCGTGGCGGGCCTGGCGACGACCAAGGTCCCAGCCGCGATCCTCGGTGACGCGATCACGGTGCTGTCCAACGGCTGGAGCGACACCAACGCGACCAATTCAAGCTCGACGCTGAGCTCGCGGGTGGCGAACGACACGACGGTGAATGCCGCGTTCGCGACGGGGCCCAGCGTCGAGTCGACGCAGTCCAACGCCGGGAACGGCCAGCTCGAGAACGTCATTCGCTTCCTCGAGAACTGGTCCGGGAAGACGTTCACGTACAAGGGCTCGATCGTCGCGCTCTGGCACAGCCAGCAGGCGACCGCCAACTGGCAGAACACCGGCGTCTACTACAACGCGCCGAGCCGCGCCTGGTCGTACGACACGAGCTTCAATACGACGCCGCCGCCCGGCACGCCCCAGGGCGTCATCATGAGCAAGGGGCGCTGGTACCAGCAATGAGGGAACGGGCCATGGCCGGCGACCGGGGCATGACCCTGCCCGAGGTGCTGATCGCGATCGCGATCCTGACGGTCGGTCTGCTCGCGGTCATGAGCATGCTCTCCTCGGGCTTCTCCGACGTCGTCGTGAGCGGCGGCCAGTCGAAGGCGACGTCCTACGCGCGGCAGAAGGTCGAGGAGCTGCGCAACCAGCCCTTCGTCGTGACGCTGGCCCAGCAGACGGACACCCCGGAGACCGGTGTCACCCGCACGTGGCAGATCGCCCAGGTCGGCGCCACGGTGACGCCGAACCGACTGGCGCGGATCACCGTGGTCGTCACGTGGACGGGTGGCTCCACGGGCGGCCAGCAGGTGATCCTGGAGGGGATGCGGTCCGAGTAACGCCGTAGGGCGGCACGGCTAAGGCAAGGCGGCCCGCCGCTCGGCCTCGGCGAGCCGGGTCGCCGCGCACTCGAAGAGCGCGCTCATCGATTTCGCGACCACCATCCCCTGCGCGACCTCGATCGGCGTGTCGCCCTCTGGCCTCACGCCGTCGCGCACCGCCCTGAGCTGGGCGCAGAGATCGAGCGCTGGATGTCTGGCCACGACGACGAAGCCCTCGACGGCCGCCCGCTCGTCGCCCTGCTCGACGCGCAGGGCCGCGTTCCAGGCGATCGCGGCGAGCATGTAGAGATCCATCGTGTCGCCGACGGCCCGCTTCAGCTCGGGATCGCCGCCCGGCGCGCCCACGTAACGGTCGATCGTGGCCTTCCCGTCGTGGGCCCGGGGCCCGTACTGCATGTAGCTCACGCGGCCCGCCGTGAGCGCGCGCAGGCCCTGGAGGACCCGTAGCGAGTCGGCGGTCATCTGCACGTCCGGGTCCGCTGCCGGCGCGCTCGACGCCGCGGTGGGCCGCGCGACCTGCGGCGCCCGCCTCGCGGTGAACGACCGGACGCCGAGCCACACCGTGACCGTCGCGACGAGCACCACGGCGACGGCGATCGACGCGACGACCGCCCGCCTCGGCGTGGCGCGTACGGGCCGCGCCGCCAGCGCCCGCGCGAGCTCCTTGGTCGCATGCTGGGTGAAGTCGAGCCCGCAGGCCTCGCACTTGTCACCCCGCGCCTGCAGGTGGCGGCACGCCGGGCAGGCAAAGCGAAGGCGCGCGTGGCAGCGTGTGCAGAATTCGACCGTCTCCGGGTTTGCGTGTTGACACTTCGGGCACGGCGCGGTCGTGGGCGGCGTCTGGCTCATGCGCGTGGCTCCGGCCGCAAGGTCTCCTATGGGAGCGACACCGTCGCGCCGTCACCCACGGCCGAGATGTTGAAGGTGGACGTCGCGGTGTTCGCGGTGTAGGCGTAGCCGGTCGTCGGCGACCAGCCCGCCGGCACGTCCGGGATCTTCAATATGAACGGGCCCGCGGCGAACCCCTGCGGATTGGTCACGACGGCCGTCAGCAGATCGAGACTCGTCGGGACGAGCCCCATGTGAGACAGAAAGACCGACGCCGCGGTGCCGAGCGCCCGGGCATCGCCCTGGGCCTTGGCGACCCGCGCCCGCTGTTGGACATTGGAATAGAGTGGGATGGCGATGGCGGCCAGAATGCCGATGATCGCGACGACAATCATCAGCTCGATGAGCGTGAAGCCTTGCTGGCCTCGGCCCACCCTGTACCGTTTCCTCCACCATCGCACCATGGGGTCATTCTCCTGGCAAGCGGGGGAGGCTTAGCCTCCCCGGTCAACGCACCGCACTCATCGTATCCTGTCAGCGGGTCTAAGGGCATCTTCTGTGCCATAGGACATGGTGCCATGTATCCATGATTTATCCGTGAGTTATAGATCACTATCTTGAGGAAGAGTGGTCCCTCCGCGGCATTGGACTGACAAAACTTGTCATCCATCCGGGGAGGGCAGGAGAAGGCAGCGGGTCTACTGGCCCCTGGGGCTCAGCGTGGCAATACCGTTGTCAGAGTCGATCACGACCTGAAAGCGGTCGAGGAAGTCCCGGCCGAGGACACCGTCGACGTTCTCTCGGCCGGTGTCTTGCGCGACGACGCTGAACCTCTCGACCCTGAGGCCACCGACGGCGAGCGAGCCGATCTGCACCGTCGGCCCGCTGGTGGTCCCACCCGCAGCCCCAATCTCGCCGGAGGCGTCCTTCGCGGGCAACACGCCGGCCGCCGTCAGGACGCGAGGAACGATCTGCGTCCGCTCGGCGGCCGTGTCGACGACGAGCTTGGCGGCGGTGGTGCCGTTGATCGTCGCGTCCGCGACGACGGGATGGCCCTTGTCGAACTTGATCTGGATGATGCGGGCGCCGGACGCCGCGGGGCCCGCGGCCGGGGCGGGACCGCTCGGCGGGGCGGGAACGCTCGGCGCCACCGGCGCGTTCCTGAGCTCGAGGGGCACGGCCGTCTTTCGGAACTGCTCCGGGACGGTGTCGATGCCCTCGGAGTAGTGGCGCACACCCGTGTCATCGACCCACCGATAGATCTGGGCCTCGGAGAGGCTCGGGCGAGCCGCCAGCACGAGGAGCGCGGCGACGAGCGACGCTGTCCGGATCATGGACCGAATCATACCTCAGGGAAGGGCCACGCCCCGACCACTCGTGCAGATGGTACCATCGCGGCACACGTCGAGACCGGAGGGACCGCGATGACCCAGGACCTGCTCGAGCTCGTCAAGGACGGCGTCGCCCTGCTCACGCTGAATCGACCCGACCGCCTCAACGCCATGTCGCGGCCGATGCTCGATGCCCTCCTGGAGGCGCTGCCCCGGCTCGCCGCGGACCCCGAGGTCGGCGCCGTCGTGCTCACGGGCGCGGGCCGAGCCTTCTGTGCCGGCGGCGACGTGAAGGCCATGGCCGAGGGGCGGGAGTCGGAGGGCACGACCCTCGAGGAGCGGGCCCAGGCGCTCCGCGCGCGCATGGAGGTCTCGCGCTGGCTCCACGAGATGCCGATGCCGACGATCGCGATGGTGCGCGGCGCCGCCGCGGGCGCCGGGCTCTCGCTCGCGCTCGCGTGCGACCTGCGGGTGGCCGGCGACACGGCGCGCTTCGCGCCAGCGTTCGCGCGCGTCGGCTACTCGGGCGACTTCGGCGGAAGCTGGTTCCTGACCCGGCTCGTGGGCACCGCCAAGGCGCGCGAGCTCTACTACACGGCGGACATCGTGGACGCCCAGCAGGCGCTCCGGCTCGGGCTCGCGAACCGCGTCGTGCCCGACGCGCGGCTCGAGGAGGAGACCCTCGCGCTGGCCCGTCGCCTCGCGGGGGGCCCGCGCGTCGCGCTTCGCTACATGAAGCGCAACTTCAACGCGGCGGAGACCGGGACGCTCAAGGACGCGCTCGACCTGGAGGCGTGGCACCACACGCGCTGTGGCATGACCGAGGACCACCGCGAGGCGGCGAAGGCCTTCGTCGAAAAGCGCGAGCCCGTCTTCCGCGGGCGCTGAGCGCGGTGGGCGCAGCCTTCACGGGCGAGCTCTGGCAGGCGATCGCGCCGATCTGGGCGGCGATCCTGCGGCACCCCTTCGTACGCGGCCTCACCGACGGCACGCTGCCGCGCGAGAGCTTCCGCTTCTACGCCGTCCAGGACGCGCTCTACCTCCGCGACTTCGCCCGCGCGCTCTCGCTCGCGGCGGCGCGGGCGCCCGCAGACGAGTGGATCATCATGTTCAACGAGCACGCGGCCGGCGCCCTCCGGGTCGAGCGCGCGCTCCACGCGAGCTTCTTCGCCGAGTGGGGGCTCACCCCTGACGCGGTCGCCGCGACGCCGCTCGCGCCGACGAACCTCGCCTACACGAGCTATCTCCTCGCGGTCGCCCACGCCGCGCCCTGGCACGAGGCGGTGGCTGCGCTGCTCCCGTGCTACTGGATCTACTGGGAGGTCGGGAAGGAGCTCGAGCGCTCCGGGTCGCCCGACCCGCTCTACGCGCGCTGGATCGGCACGTACGCGGCGCAGGAGTTCGGCGACGTCGTGCGCGCGGTCATCGACGCGACCGACCGGGTCGCGGGTCGCCTCTCCCCAGCGGAGCGGACGGCGATGACGCGGCACTTCGTCGCGACGAGCCGGTACGAGTGGATGTTCTGGGAGATGGGCCACCGCCGCGAGGCGTGGCCCGTCTGAGCCACGCCGGTGGATGCGTCGGAGAAGCGTGAGCGCGCCACGGAGCTCTGGCAGGAGGCCTATCGCCGGCAGATGAAGGGGGAGCTCGATCGCGCGATCGAGCTTTACAAGCGCTCGCTCGAGGCCTGGCCCACCGCCGAGGCGCACACGTTCCTCGGCTGGACCTACAGCTTCCAGGGACGGATCGAGGAAGCGACGGCCGAATGCCT
>QHSZ01000333.1 GCA_003220595.1 Candidatus Rokuibacteriota bacterium
CAGGCGCGGGCGCTCGGCGACGGTCAGCGAGAGCTCGCGGCTCTGGCCGTCGCGGACGATCGTGACGCGCACGCGCTGCCCGGGCTTGAGCGTGCGCACCCGCGCCGCGTAGTCCTGCTGGGTCCGGATCGGGCTGCCCTGGATCCCGGTGAGGATGTCGCCGCCCAGCAGGTACTCCTCACCCTGTACGACGACGGCCGTCGTGCCGCCGCGCACGCCGGCGCGGTCCGCCGGGCTCCCCGGGTGGACCAGCTCGACCAGGTAGCCGGGCACGAGCGGCAGCTTGATGAGATCTTGAAGACGCCCGTCCACCTCGCGCCCCTGCATACCGAGCCACGGGCGCACGATGCGGCCGGTCTCCCGCAGCTCGCGCAGAACCGCCTTGGCGACGTTGATCGGGATCGAGAAGCCGATGGACTGCGCCTCCTCCGAGATGAACGTGTTGATCCCGATGACGCTGCCGCAGCGGTCCACGAGGGGCCCGCCCGAGTTGCCGGGGTTGATCGGCGCGTCCGTCTGGATGAGCGCCTGTTCCGAGAGGCCGGGCAGGAGGCGGTTCAGCCCGCTCACGATGCCGCGGGTCATCGTCTGCTCGAGGCCGATCGGGTTGCCGATCGCCGCGACCTCGTCCCCCACGCGGAGCTGGGACGAGTCGCCGAGCCGCGCGACCTCCAGCGGCGCCCCCGTCTCGAAGCGGATCAGCGCCAGGTCGAGCAGCGTGTCGAGGCCGAGGAGCCGGGCCGGCGCCTTCCGGCCCGAGTCGAGCGTGACGGTGAGCGAGGCCGCGCCGTCCACGACGTGCGCGTTGGTCAGCACCTGGCCGTCGCGCTCGATCACGACGCCCGAGCCGACGATCGCCTCGAAGCGGCGCTGCGGCTTCGACGGGTTGAGCTTCGTCGCCTGGATCGAGACGACCGCCGGCGAGACGCGCTCGAACACGGTCGCGAACGGCTCGCTGCAGGGCTGCGCGTCGGCGATGCCGGGGGCGAGGAGTGAGAGCAGCATCAGCGCGAGGCGGCGCATTCCCCGGATCATACACCAAGGCCCAGCGCGCGGCGGCAGCCTTGGACGGCGCGCTATAATCGGGCCGTGGCGCGCCTTCTCGCGATGCTCCTCGGTCTGACGCTCTCGCTTCCCGCAGCGGCGCGCGCCGCCGACGGCGTCCTCGCCGCGACGCTCGACAACGGCCTCCGGGTCCTCCTCCTCGAGGATCATCGAAGCCCGATCGTCTCCTTCCAGGTGTGGTACCGCGTCGGGTCGCGCAACGAGCAGCGCGGCGCCACCGGCATCGCGCACTTCCTCGAGCACATGATGTTCAAGGGCACGCCGACCCAGGGGCGTGGCCAGTTCGCGCGCCTCGTCGAGCAGAACGGCGGCCAGGACAACGCCTTCACCTCGCAGGACGTCACCTCGTACTACGTGAACATCGCCGCCGACCGGCTCGACCTCGTGATCGAGCTCGAGGCCGACCGCATGCAGAACCTCCTGCTCGACCCCAAGGAGATCGAGTCGGAGCGCCAGGTGGTCATCGAGGAGCGCCGCACGCGGACGGAGGACGACCCGGGCGGCTTCCTCGGCGAGGAGGTCAGCTCGATCGCCTTCAAGGCCCACCCGTACGGCTACCCGATCATCGGCTGGGTGGAAGACCTGCGACGGATCACCCCCGCAGAGATCCGCGCCTTCCACGACGTCTATTACGTCCCGAACAACGCCATCGTCGTCGCGGTCGGCGACTTCCGGGCCGAGGACGTGCTCGCGCGGATCACGCGCCGCTTCGGCCGCATCCCGCAGCGTCCCGCGCCACCACCCGTGCTCCCCGTCGAGCCACCGCCAAACGGCGAGCGCCGCGCCGTCGTGCGGAAGCAGGCCGAGCTGCCGATCGTGTACCTCGCGTGGCACGTGCCCAACCAGAAGTCGGACGACGCGCCCGCCCTCGAGCTGCTCTCCACGGTCCTCGCCGGCGGGCGCGCCTCGCGGCTCCACAAGGAGCTCGTCTACCGGCGCCAGCTCGCGCTCGACGCGGGCGGCGACTACTCCTATTTCTCGCTGGACCCGAACCTCTTCTGGTTCTGGGCCACGGCGATGCCCGGCCAGACGCCCGAGACGCTCGAGAAGGAGCTGCTCGCCGAGGTGGACCGGCTCAGGCGCGAGCCGGTGACCGCCGAGGAGCTCGAGCGCGCCAAGAACCAGATCGAGGCGTCGTTCGCCTTCCAGGAAGACTCGATCCACCGGCGCGCCTCCCTGCTCGCGCGCTTCGAGCTGATCGGCGGGCACCAGCTGAAGGACACGTTCGTCGCGAAGATCCGCGCCGTCACCGCGGAGGACCTCCGGCGCGTCGCGGGCGCGTGGTTCCCCGACGACAAGCGGACCGTCGGGATCCTCCTGCCGAAGCCGTGAGGGCTCCCCGCGCATGAGGCTCCGGCTCGCCGCCCTCCTGACGCTGCTCGCCGCGGGGCCCGCGGCCGCGGCGCCGCTGGCGCACCGCGAGGTGCTGCCGAACGGCATCGTGCTCCTCGTCGCCGAGCGTCCGGCCGTCCCGATCGTCGCCGTGCGCGTCCTCGTCCGCGCCGGGGCCGTGTTCGACCCGCCGGACCGCCCCGGGCTCGCGCACCTCACGGGCGCCCTCGTCACGCGCGGGACCGCCAAGCGCACCGGGCCCGAGCTCGACACTGCGATCGAGTTCGTGGGCGGCGCCCTCGAGGCCGGCGCGGGCCGCGACAGTCTCACCGTGTCGCTCCGTGTCCTCCGCAAGGACCTGGCGCTTGGGCTCGACCTCCTGTCCGAGGTCGTGCGGACGCCGGCGTTCCCGCAGGACGAGCTGACGCGGAAGGTGGCCGAGATCCAGGCGGCCATCAAGCGCTCCGACGAGGACCCCGGCACGATCGCGGCCCGGGAGCTCGCCCGGCTCGTCTTCCCGGGCCACCCGTACGGCGCTCCGGTGGAGGGCACGCGCGAGTCGGTCGGCCGCCTGACGCGCGACGACGTCGTCCGCTTCCACGCCCAGCGGGTCCGCCCCGACGCGACGATCATCGCCGTCGTCGGCGCCGTCACACTCGACGAGGCGCGCCGCGAGATCCTGGCCCGCTTCGGCTCGTGGCCGAGGCCCGCGCCCCCGCCCGCGAGCGTTCCCGACGCGACGGCCGGCCCACAGCCGCGCGAGGAGACGGTCGCGCGCGACCTGACGCAGTCCACGATCGCGCTCGGACGCCAGGCGATCCGCCAGACGAACCCCGACTACTTCCCGTTGACGGTCGCCTCGTACGTCCTGGGCGGGGGCTCGGCCTCGCGCCTCTACGCGCGGGTCCGCGAGGAGGGCGGTCTCGCGTACTCCGTCTACAGCTATCTCTCGCCCTCCCGCT
>QHSZ01000137.1 GCA_003220595.1 Candidatus Rokuibacteriota bacterium
TGGACCGCGCCGATCGCTTCTATACGCCACGCAACCTCGCTGCCCTGAGCTCGCTTTGGCGGGTCATCCATCGTGTGGAGTCGACCGAACTTGCGGCCTACTTAGCGTTTGCCTTCACATCTCTCTATCAACGGGTTACAAGACTTTCTGAGTTCCGCTTCTGGGGCGGGAGTGGAAACACCGCGCGCTTCAACGTACCTTTTGTTTTCAATGAAGCGAACGTGTTCATTACTTTCGAGCGAAAGGCACGCTCCATTCGAGATCATTTGGAAACCACGGCCATGGAGTACAACGGCGCTATCAAAGTAACTCAAGGCAGCGCGACAAATCTACGCCAGCTTCCCAATGACTCGATCGATCTGATCTTCACGGACCCACCCTTCGGTGCCAACATTAACTATAGCGAGATGAATATTCTCTGGGAGGCATGGCTCGGAGAATTTACCGATACAACGGATGAGGCAATCATTAACCGTCACCAACAGAAGGAAATCGGTCAGTACCGATCACTAATAGCACAAAGCTTGGCGGAATGCTATCGGGTTCTAAGACCCGGGCATTGGCTGTTGCTAATGTTCATGAATTCATCGAGCAAAGTTTGGGCGGCACTTCGCGAGGGAATAGTTGATGCTGGCTTCCAGATTCGTCAAGTCGACCTCTTCGATAAGCAGCATGGCACCTTCAAGCATTTCGTGAGCGACAACACAGCAGGCTACGATCTAGTTCTGCACTGCTGGAAGCCTGCCGGCGACGACGTTTCGGCACCCCTGACAGGTTCCAAACCTGACATCAGAGAGTCTGTTCATTCCTTTCTGCAGCAGAAGAATCTTCAGGCATACAAGACCGTCTTCCTTCATGTGGGGAGAGAAGCCGAAGTCGACGCGCGGAGACTTTATAGTGAGTGGCTCGCTGATACAGTTAGGTCGGGTCATTCGACCATCGACTTTGCTGATTTTCGCCGACTAATCGATGAGTGGGGCGATCGAGGGGACTCAAGTAACCGGGCCTTGCCCTGAGATCCGCTTCTTGGCTCGTATCTTCTCGCGAAGCGCCTCTCGCACCTCTTGAAGGGTCAGCTCAGTGGGACTGATCTCCCACACATCGGCATCCCTCGGTATCGGATACAAGACGTAGAATTGCTTTCCGCCCGAGGTCCATTTGAATTTTGCCCTGGGCAGTGGACGCGTCGTGGCGGCGACTGCCCGAGGGTAGCCATTTATGTTCCTGTTTGAGCCGGTTGCACGACCACTATCTTGCCACCAGTAGTCGCCCGGCCGGTACACCGCCGGAGGTTTCTCCTCCCAATAGATGAAGCCACGAGCTTCCACCCGGAGCAGGATTGAAAGTACGTGCCACTGGTACTTCGCGACGATCTGTTCGTTGTAATAGGCAAGCACCTTCGCGCCGAGCTGGTTCGCATCGAGGGCATCTATGGTCTCACCGCGCCCAAGCAACTCGTCGACCTTCGGTCGAGCAACAATGAGATCTTCGTAGTGTCCGAGAAACGCGCGAGCGTTTGGTCGGTCGGCGCTCACCCGAAGGCCTTCAGTCTTGACCGAGTAGTTGACATCGCGTCCGCCTTCCTTGGCTGTTACGTCAGGGCGTGGGCGGTTATCGCGCATCTCAGTCCATGTGCCGCCCTTGATGTCCGCTAAGATCTGTTCCCAGGCGGTACCAATCAAATCGGTCGCGTACGGCAGAGAGTACAGAAGGCTCAATTCCTCTTGAGCTCTTCTTATTTGTTCGTCAGTTAGGTACGTTCCCACAATTTGCGCGGGGCTCAGTGTCCGGCGCCGGCGACGGCGGCGCCCGTGACACCCGCGAGGCGCTTGGCGAGCGGCGTGTTACGGCTCCGGCCGACTCTGACCTCGCCGTCGATCACCACGCACGAGATCCCGGGGATGTCGCCGCGGGCGATCGCGCCGAGGGCGTCCTTCGCCAGGGAGGCCGCCGGCGCGTCGCAGACGACGAGGTCGGCGGGCGCGCCGACGGCGATCGTGCCCGTCGCGGTGGTGAGGCGGAAGGCGCGCGCGTTGTTGCCCGTCGGGCGATCGCCTCGGCCGGGGGCAGGTCGCCGAGCGAGGCGAGCTCGCAGACGCTCTTGAGCACGCCCATCGGCATGACCCCCGTGCCCGTGGGCGTGTCGCTCCCGACGCAGACGCGCCCGAGCGCGCCCTCGTCCCGCGCGCGCTTCAATATATAGAGCGCCGAGCGGAGGTTCCCGGCCTGGACGATTTGCAGCGTCATGTCGGTCTGGCGGATGAGCACGTCGAGCCCCGCCTCGTCGAGCGACGTCGTGCCGCCGTTCACGTGGCCGCAGACGTCTGGCCGCAGGTGCAGCAATACCTCGTGGCTGATCGGGCTCGAGCCGGGGATCGAGTTGCCGCCCGAGTGGGACATGACGCAGAGCCCGTGCTTCTGAGCGCGGCGCACCTCGGGCTCGCCGTCCTTCGGATGGGCGTAGCCGCCGAAGCCGTACTTGGCGTGGCGGACGCCGTGCCGCGCCATCTCGGCGAAGTCCGCGTCGCCGAGCCCGGGCTCGAGCACCACCGAGCCCGCGTGCACCTTCATCCCGTTCGGATGGAAGTGCTCGAAGCACTTCGCCGCGGCGATGGCGAGCGCCTTCGAGGCGACGGCATCGTGGGGCCGGCCCGGCGCGTGGACGCCCTCGCCCGCGGAGACGACCGACGTGATCCCGCCGTGGACGTAGGAGTCGAGGAAGTCGACCGTCTTCTGGCGCGGCGTGTAGTCGCCGAGGACGACGTGGCAGTGGGAGTCGATGAGCCCGGGGATCACGGTCGTCCCCCGGCAGTCCACCACGACGTCGGCCGCCGCCGCACCCGTCGCCGCCCCGGCGCCCAGCGCGGCGATCCGGCCGTGCTCTATCAAGATGGTCTCGGCGGCAAGGCGCGGCGCGGCGAGGACGCCGCTCGCGAGGGCGCCGACGTTGACGAGCCCGAGGCTCGCCATCAGTACTCGTGAAGGCAGCGGGCCACGAGCGCCTTGGCGGCCTGCCAGTCGTAGGACTTGAACATGCGCCGGTTCACCACGGGCTGGGCCGCCGAGTAGAACATCTCGTACTGGAGCTGCCGTCCGCCGAACTCGGTGCCGACGAAGTCCCAGATGAGCCGCACGAGCTTGAGGCGCTCGCGCGCCGGGGCGGCGGCGGACTTGTAGTAGCGCTCGGTGTCGGCGCGTGTCTCCTCGCTCGTGAAGGCGGCCTCCGAGGACGGCACCGTCTGGAAGGCGCCCCCCGCGAGCTCCCGGAGCGTCCGCATGAGGTCCACGATCAGCCGGCGCTGGAGCCCCATGCCCGCGTAGACGTACTGGGGGTGCGGCCGCGCCACGCCCCCGGCGAGCAGCGGAAAGCGCTCCGCGGCCTTCGCGAGGGCGTCGAAGGCCGCGCACAGCGCGGCGATGTCGCCGCCCAGCGTGGCCTGCACGCTCGGGTCGCCGTCCGCGCCCTGGACCTCGGCGAGCCGCAGCGCGAGGCCGGCCATGAACTCGAGCTTCACGCCGAACCGGACGAGCGACTGGAAGTTGGCCATCGTGTGCGAGGGCGAGTCGTGGAACTGGGCGTTGACCAGCTCGACGTTGCGGTCGATGAAGACCTGCTCCCACGGCACGAACACGTCGTTGAAGACGACGGTCGTGTCGACCTCGTCGAAGCGCGCGGAGAGCGGATAGTCGAAGACGCTCGTCGCCGCGGTCGCGTAGGGCCGCCGCGGGTAGAGCCGCAGGCCCTCGGCGTTCATCGGCACGACGAGCGAGATCGCGTAGGCGTCGTCCCCCGGGGCGAGCGGCGTGATGTAGGAGAGAAAGAGCCAGTCGGCCATCGTCGCCGACGTCGCGATCGCCTGCGCGCCGCGCACGACGATCCCCGCGTCCGTCTCCCGGACGACGCCGGGGTGCAGGAAGGGCTCGGCGTGCCGGTGCGCGGGCGTCGAGCGGTCCACCTGCGGCGGGACGATCGCGTAGGCGAGGTAGAGATCCTCGTCGCGCGCGCGCTCGTAGAAGCGCATCACATGGTCGCCGAAGCGCGCGCCGCCCCGGTCGAAGAGCTGTCGCCAGGCCGAGAACGCGGTGAGCACGCTGGCGACGTGGTCGGGCGTGCGCCCCATGAGCCCGTACGACGGCTCGGCCCAGAAGCGGTGCGCGCGGCGCCGCGCGCCGAGGTCCTCGGCGGTGCGCGGCACGAGCCACATGTTCCCGTGGCGCGTCCCCGTCGCCGGATCCGCGTAGGTCAGCGCGGGGTCGGCCTCCGCCGCCTTCGCGTGGTCGTAGGTCCGGGCGATGCAGCGGATCGGCTCGGCGAACGCCGGGTGACTGGTGACGTCCTTGACGCGCTCACCGTCGAGGTACACGGCGCGGCCGTCCCTCAGCGCGGCGACGTAGGCGGCTCCCGTGCGCACGCGCCAACCTTGCCACAGCAGCCGCGTAATGACAAACGCCGCGCCCGGATGCTAAGGTCTCGCCACCCGAGATCGGAGGGCCAAGATCGCGCTCACCCGTCCGCCCCTCGTCGTCCTCCTGCTCGCCGTCCTGCTGCTCGCCCTCGGCGAGACCGGCGGCGCGGTCATGTCCCAGGGGAAGGCGGGGACCGAGCGCTGGGCTGCGGCGCGCGTCGCGGCGAACGCGGCGGCCCACGGCGTGTCGGGCTCGGCGGAGTACGACGACGAGGTCCGCGCCCGCGCCGTCTATAGCGCGGAGGCGGGGCTGTCCTTCTTTCACACCCATGCCGAGGGGCTCGGCCTCATCCTCTTCTTCACGAGCACGGTCGTCGCGAGCGCGGTCCCCTGGCGTCGCGCGCGGGTGCTGCTCTACGCGCTCCTCGGGCTCGGGAGCCTCTTCCCGCTCGGGTACCTCGTCTACGGCGTCGCGGCGCTCGAGCTCGGACGCGACACGGGCATCGCGCTCGCGGAGACCTGGATCCTCACCCCGCTCGGCAGCGCGACGCTCGCGGGCCTGCTCGGCCT
The DNA here is from genome assembly GCA_003220595.1 of Candidatus Rokuibacteriota bacterium. Classification (GTDB taxonomy): domain Bacteria; phylum Methylomirabilota; class Methylomirabilia; order Rokubacteriales; family CSP1-6; genus AR19. Next base: position 4,977 of record QHSZ01000137.1, read on the forward strand.
CGCGGTGGCGCTCGCGGCCCGGCGCCGGCGCGCGTGAGCGACGCCTGGCGGCTCCCGCCGCTCGCGGCGGTCCTCGTCGCCGTCGTCCTCATCGTGTGCGCCGAGGCCGGCGGCGCCTCGATGGTCCGCTTCAAGGTCGAGCTGACGCGCTGGGCGCGCGGCGTCATGCTCGCCCATCCGGAGGTCCACGGCCTGGTCGGCGTGCGCGACGTGGACGAGCGGATCCTGGACGAGGCCCTCGTCAAGTTCGACGCCGGGCTGCGCCTCTTCCACCTGCACGCCGAGGGCATGGGGCTCGTGATCCTCGCGACCACCGCCGTGGCGGCCACGCTGGCCCGCGGGCGGCGCGTCCGGGGGGTCATGATCGCCCTTCTCACGGCGGGCGGAGCAGGCTATCCTCTCGGCTACCTGCTGTGGAGTTGGCTGATCCCGCATCACGGGATCGAGAGGGGGAAGTCGATCGCGGAGTGGTTCGTCTGGATGCCGTTCGGCGGGGCGATGATCGTCGCGCTGTGGTGGCTCGCCGGCCTCGTCGTCCTGAGGCTCGCCCGGCGATGACCCTCCGCGTGCTGCCGCTCCTCGCGTTCGTGGTCGCCCCGGCGCCCGCCCTCGCGCACCACGTCGGCACCTACACTCCTCAGGACAACGAGCTCACGACGAACTTCAAGCAGGTCAAGTTCTCCGTCCAGGCCGGGAAGTTCGACGTCGCGCGCCGGCTCTTCGAGGCGGGCGCGCTGCGCGCCCAGATGCGCGCGAAGGCCGCCACCCTTCCGCCGGGGCTCGAGTCGGGCACGCGCGCGGCCCTCCAGGCGGGCGATGCGCCGGAGGTCGAGCGCCGGCTCATGATCTTCTTCGCCGCGCTCGCGCGCGACCTGGCGCTCGAGGCCGGCCGCCAGCTCGTCGACGCGCGGCTCGCGCCCGAGGCGCGCGCGACCGCCGGCCCGCGCTTCCTCGAGGCGATCTGGCGCTACTACAACCTCATCGACTTCGCCGTCGCCATGCGCGACGACAAGACCTCCGTGGCCATGCGCCTCGCGTTCGACGAGGCTGAGGGCTATGCGAAGGCGGCAGCCCCGGCGGGCGCCGGGCTCTCCGACGCGCTCCGGCGGATCGCCCAGATCCTCACGCACCTCATCGACACGTCATCGACATTCGCAAGGAGGAATCCATGAAGCGAGTCTCCTGGCTCGTCCTGCTCGTGGCGGTCGCCGCCGGCGTCGCGTGGCTCGCGCCGGCCGCCGTCTCTCAGCCGAAGGTCGTGAAGATCGGCGACCTCGGCTCCAAGGTCGGCGTCTTCGAGGGCTACGGGAAGTACCAGACGTGGGGCATCCAGATGGCCGTCGAGGAGCTCAACGCCAAGGGCGGCGTCCTCGGCCATAAGGTGGAGATCATCTCCGAGGACGACGAGACGAAGCCCGCCCCGGCCGTGCGGAAGGCCGAGAAGCTCATCCTGCAGGACGACGTGAAGCTGATCGTCGGCGCGGTGTCCTCCGGCGCGACGATGGCCGTCATGGACGTCACGAAGAAGCACCGGACCATCCACTGGAACTCGGTCTCGTGCGCCGAGTTCATGCGGACGACGAAGTTCCACAAATACTACTTCTCGAACCAGCCCGACTCGCGGATGCAGGCGAACGGCCTGGCGAAGTACATCGTCGACAAGATGGGCAAGAAGGTCTACATCTTCTACACCGACTACGCCATGGGCCAGTCGGACGGCCGTCAGTTCAAGACGGCCTTCGAGAAGCTCGGCGGCGAGGTGGTCGGGGTCGCGGGCGCGCCGCTCGACACCAAGGACTTCAGCCCGTGGTTCGGCGCGATCAACGCGTCGGGCGCCGACGTGCTCTTCCTCGCCTTCGCCGGCACCGACTCGCTCCGGCTCATGACGCAGCTCCACTCGTTCGGCATGACGAAGAAGTACCGGCTCGCGGGGATCGATTGCTTCCTCCTCCAGCAGGACCTCGCGTCCATCGCCGAGCCCATGGAAGGGTTCGTCCAGCTGAACCACTTCTCCGCCTACAACCCCGATGCCGCCATGCAGGCCTTCAACCAGAAGTTCAAGAAGAAGTTCGGCGTGGACGCGAACATCGCCGCCGGCGCCTACGACGCGGTGCTGTTCTGGGCCGCCGCCGTCGAGAAGGCGAAGAGCTTCGACCCGGACAAGGTCGCGGAGGCGCACGAGGGCATGTGCGTGGACGGCACGCACATCGGCCGGCAGTGCATCCGGAAGGACGACCACCAGGTCGTGATGGACATGCACCTCTACCAGGTGAAGGACGGCAAGAACCTCCCGATCGCCCGGATCGCCGGCAGCGACACGATCGGCGAGGCGATGGTGGGCAAGGACCCGGTCGCCGGCTTCACGTGGGAGCTGAAGAAGAAGAACTAAGCGCGCGCGTTGGACTACCTCGTCGCGGTCCTGCTGCCGCAGCTCCTGCACGGCCTCGTCTTCGGGGCCGCGCTGGGGCTGCTGGCGCTGGGCCTCACCGTGATCTTCGGCCTCCTGGGCGTGATGAACTTCGCTCACGGCGAGCTCTACATGCTGGGCGCGTACGCCGGGATCGCGGTGATCGGCTGGACGCACTCGTTCTGGGTGGCGCTCGTCGCGGCCCCGCTGATCGTCGGCGTGCTCGGCGCGATCACGGAGGCCGCGACGCTCCGCCCGCTGTACCGGCGCGAGCCCCTCTATGGCCTCATCCTCACCTTCGGCCTGGCGCTCGTCTTCCGGGAGGGCGTGCGCCAGATCTACGGCGGCGACATGCGGCGCATCCTGCCGCCCTTCACCGGCTCGACGCCGATCCTCGGCATGACCTACCCGGACTACCGGCTCTTCCTCCTCGCCGCCTCCTCGGCGCTCCTCCTCGCCATCTGGCTCTTCTTCACCAGGACGCGCGCGGGCATCATCGTGCGCGCGGCGGTGCAGGACGCCGAGATGCTCGACGGCCTCGGCGTGGACGTCCGCCGGGTCTTCACGTTGACCTTCGCGGGCTCGGCCGCCCTCGCGGCCCTCGCGGGCCTGCTCCTCGCGCCCGTCTTCACCGTCTACCCCCAGATGGGCGTCGAGATGATCCTCCTCGCGTTCATCGTGGTCATCCTGGGCGGCATGGGCTCCATGGGCGGCTCCGTCGTCGCCGCGGTCGTCATCGGCCTGGCGCAGTCGCTCTTCTCGCTCTGGATGAACCCGCAGCGCGTCGCGATCGCGATCTTCGGGATCATGATCGTCGTCCTCATCGTGCGGCCGCGCGGCTTCTTCGGCCGGGAGGGTGTCCTTGAGTAGGGTCCTGACGTGGCGCGCGCTCCTCACCCTGGCCGCGCTGGCGGCGCTGCCCGCGGTGCCGGGTCTGCCGCGGTACTACCTGCTCCTCGCCTTCGACGCGCTCCTCTTCGGCGCGATCGCGATGAGCCTCGACCTCCTCATGGGCTACACCGGGCTCGTCTCGTTCGGTCACGCGGCCTTCTACGGCCTCGGCGCCTACGCGACGGCGATTCTCATGGAGCGCGGCGTGCTCTCGCTGTGGGCGTGCCTCGGCTTCTCGGTGCTCGTCGTCGGCGCGTACGCGCTGGTCGTGAGCTACTTCGCCACCGCGCGCCGCGGGATCTACTTCGCCCTGCTCACGCTGATCTTCGCCGAGGTCGTCTACACCTTCTTCCGGTACACACAGACGTTCGGCGGCTCCGACGGCATCCAGGGCCTGCCGGACGCAGAGCTCTGGCGCGGCGTCCCGATCGACACGCCGGAGCGCAAGTACTACCTGGTGCTCGCCTATCTCGCGCTGGCGTACGCAACCTGCCGCGTGGTCGTCACGTCGCACTTCGGGCGCGTCCTCGTCGCCATCCGCGAGAACGAGGATCGCGCGCGCTTCCTCGGCTACAGCGTCCAGCGCTACAAGATGGCGGTCTGCCTGATCTCGGCGCTGCTCACGGGGCTGGCCGGCGCGATCTACCCGATCCGCTCGGCGTTCGCCACGCCCGACCTGATGGTCTGGACGGAGTCGGGCGAGTTCATCATCTCCGTGATGATCGGCGGCCTCGGCACGCTCGTCGGTCCGATCATCGGCGGGGTGTTCTTCACGATCCTCCGCGACAAGGTGTCCTCGTACGTGGACTGGTACTTCATCGTCATCGGCGTCGTCCTCATCGTGATCGTCCTCTTCATGCCCAAGGGGCTGCTCGGCTTCCGCCGGCTCCTCGGCTTCAAGCAGTGGCGCGCGACGGCGTAGTCCTCGAGGTCGCGGCGGTCTCCAAGAGCTTCGGCGCGCTGGCGGCGCTGACGGACGTGAGCCTCGCCGTCCGCGAGGGCGAGGTCTTCTCGGTCATCGGGCCGAACGGCGCCGGCAAGTCCACGCTCTTCAACGTCGTCTCCGGCCTCCATGCCCCCTCGCGGGGGCGCGTGAGCTTCCGCGGCCGCGAGATCGGCGGGCTCGCGCCCGAGGCGATCAACCGCCTCGGCGTCGCGAAGACGTTCCAGATCACCAACGTCTTCCCCGAGATCTCGGTCGGCGAGAACGTGCGCGTCGCCGCGCAGTCGCGCTCGGCCGACTCGGGCCGCCTCGCGTCGCTCTGGCGGCGGCCCGACGTGGAGGTGCGCGTGGACGAGCTCCTCGACGCCTTCGGGCTCGCGGCCAGGCGCGACGCACTGGCGGAGAACCTCTCGCACGGGGAGCAGCGCTACCTGGAGATCTGCCTGGCGCTCGCGACCGAGCCCTCGCTGCTGCTGCTCGACGAGCCCACCGCCGGCATGACGCCCGGCGAGACCAAGGGCGCGACGCAGCTCATCCGGCACGTCGCGCGGGCGCGCGGGCTCACGCTCCTCCTGATCGAGCACGACATGTCCGTCGTCATGGGGATCTCGGACCGCATCGCGGTCCTCCACTTCGGCGAGAAGATCGCCGAGGGCACGCCCGAAGCGATCCGGAACGACCCGAAGGTGATCGAGGCGTACCTGGGCGGCGGCGAGGACTGATGCTGCGCATCCGGGACCTCCACGCGGGGTACGGCGCGACGCCGATCCTCTTCGGCGTCTCGCTCGAGGTGCGGCCGGGCGAGGCCGTCGCGCTCCTCGGCAGGAACGGCATGGGCAAGACGACGCTCCTGAAGACGGCGATCGGCTTCCTGAAGCCGTCGCGCGGCTCGATCGCGTTCGAGGGCCGGGACCTCACGCGGCTCGCGCCCCACGCCATCGCGCGCCTCGGCATCGGGCTCGTGCCCGAGAACCGCCGCATCTTCCCCGGCCTCACCGTGCGCGAGAACCTCGAGCTCGGCCTCTCGGCCGCCGCCGACCGCTCGGCCGCGGTCCGCGACCGGAGGCTCGAGGAGGTCTTCCATCACTTCCCACGCCTCGCCGAGCGGATCGACCAGTCGGGCAAGACGCTCTCCGGCGGCGAGCAGCAGATGCTCGCGATCGCCCGGGTGATGATGGCGGGAGCCCGGCTCCTCCTGATGGACGAGCCCACGCAGGGGCTCGCGCCAGCCTTCATCCGGCACATCCGCGACATGATCGCCGAGCTCAAGCGGCTCGGCGTCACCGTGCTCCTCGTCGAGCAGAACGCGCGCGTCGCGCTCTCCGTCTGCGACCGCGGCTACATCATGGAGAAGGGGCTCATCGTGTTCGAGGCGGCTTCGCGGGATCTGCGCGAGAGCCCTGTGATGCGTGAAAAGCTGGGCGTCTAGCCTCGTCGGCGGCTCCCGGCGCGACACGCTGCTGCGCGCGGGGCTCGCCGTCGTGCTCGTGGGCGCCCTGGTCTGGTTCCTCCCCGTCCGCCGGCCGGGGGAGGAGGGAGGCCATCACGCCGGGCACGCGCCCCCCGTCCTCGACCCGTTCGAGCGGGCCGGCGTCAGCGAGCTCAAGGACGGCCAGCGCGGGCCGCGCTTCGTCCTGAGCACGCTCGACGGCCGGCGCGCTGCGCTCGACGACTACGGGAAGAAGCTCGTGATCCTGAACTTCTGGGCGACCTGGTGCCGGCCCTGCACCGACGAGATGCCGACACTCGAGGCGCTCTGGCGGCAGTACCGCGGGCGCGGGCTCGTCGTCCTCGGCGTCTCGGTGGATCGGGGCGCGCCGCGGGCGCTGATCGACCCGTACGTCGCGCACCTCGCGCTGACCTTCCCGATCCTGCTCGACCCCGACATGGCGACCGCCACCGCGTGGGGCGTGTCGGGCATCCCCGCGACCTTCGTCGTCAGGCCGGGCGGCGAGGTCGCGGGCGTCGCGGTCGGCCCGCGCGAGTGGAACGGCGACGCGATGCGCGCCCTGGTGGAGCGGCTGCTCCCGCGGGCGCACGGACACGAGTGAGTCGACGCCGGGCGGGCGCGCGGGGGCTCGTCAGGTCCGCGCGCCCTCGGCCGCCGACGCGTCGCGCCTCACGCGCGAGCGCGCGAGCGCCAGCGCCCGCCGCTTGAACGGGGGCCACGCCCGAGCGAGGGCGACGAGCGCCGCGAGCAGGAGCACGTTCGCCAGCACGTAGGGCCACCAGGAGTGGAACAGCACGCCGAAGCGCTGGCGGAGGAACGTCAGCGCGATCACCTGATGGACGAAGTAGAGCATGAGCGCGCTCTGGCCGAGGACGACCAGCCAGGGCGCCTGGACCCGCCGCACCTTCATGAGGTAGTACGTGGCCGGCAACAGCGAGAAGATGATGCCGAGGATCCAGAGGCACGTCACGGGGCCGGGATTCCAGTGGCGATTGAGGACGAGGTCACGCCCGGAGAAAAAGTGCGGCGTGGTCCCGATGGCGAGCTCGAGACCGAGGAACGCCGCCAGACACAGCACGCCCCCGACGCTCATCACCTCGAAGTACCGCCGGTCGTCGTCGCCGCGCCGCTGGCCCTCGGTCCACACCCATCCGAGCACCCCGCCGAGGAGCGCAAACGCGAACCACGGCCAGAGCGGAAAGTCGTAGAGCCACACGTCGGCGAGGACGGGATGCGCCTTCACCCACGTGCGGAGGAAGGGATGCGCCAGCGCGAAGCTGGCGTAGATCCCGAGCGTCGCGGCCAGCAGCACAGAGCGCGCGGCGCGCGAGCCCAGCAGCGGCAGGAGCGCCGTCACCCCGATGATCGACAGGCCGATCGTCTGGAGCACCCCGCCGGCGAACAGCGGCTCGTCGGGGAACACGAGCAGATTCAGGAACCAGCCCGCGACGACGAGCTGCGCGCTGCGCCGGACGTACTTCCACGCGACCGCCGCGTAGCGCTCGCCGCGCGTGACCGTCGAGTTGAGGAACGAGAGCGGCATGCAGAAGCCGGCGAGGAACAGGAAGATCGGCGCGGCGAGGGTCACCGTCAGGTAGACCAGGTGATACCGCGGCCAGCCCATCGGGCGCTCGATCCACCACCGGCCCGTATGGTTCAGGACCATGAAGATGAGGGCCAGCCCGCGGAGGCCGTCCAGGAAGAGCTGTCGTCCCGATGCCGGTGTCGCCACCGGCGCTACTCTACGCCGGGGCATCCTCCAACGCCATCGGCACGGCGAGCCTGCGTTCCGGGCCGAGCGCCGTCAGGTCGTCAGCTCAGCCGAGGCACGCCTCGAGCGACGCCGGCGCCTCGCCGATCGATTCGGCGACGGCGGGATGCACGACCTGGCCCCGACAGATGTTGAAGCCCCGCGCGAGCGCCGGATTGGCGCGCGCCGCGGCCGCGATGCCGCGGCTCGCCAGCTCGAGCGCGTACGGCAGCGTCGCGTTCGTCAGCGCGAAGGTGGACGTGCGCGGGACGAGCGCCGGCATGTTCGCCACGCCGTAGTGCACGACGCCGGAGACGACGTAGACCGGGTCGAGGAGCGTTGTCGGGTGGATCGTCTCGATGCAGCCGCCCTGATCCACCGAGATGTCCACGATGACCGCACCTTCCTTCATGGTCGCGACCATGTCCTTCGTCACGAGGCGCGGCGCGCGGGCGCCGGCGACGAGCACGGCGCCGACGAGCAGATCGGCGCGGCGGAGCACCTGCTCCACGTTGAAGCTGTTCGACATCAGGGTGACGACCTGCCCGCGGAAGATATCGTCCAGGTGCCGGAGCCGGTCGGCGTTCACGTCGAGCACCGAGACGTCGGCCCCGAGGCCCACGGCGGCGCGCGCGGCGTTGAGACCTGCGGTGCCGGCGCCGAGGATGACGACGTTCCCCGGCGGGACGCCGGGCACGCCGGAGAGGAGGATGCCGCGGCCGCCGTGGGCGCGGCCGAGGTAGAACGCGCCCTCCTGGACCGAGAGCCGGCCGGCGACCTCGCTCATCGGCGTGAGCAGCGGCAGGCTGCCGTCGGCGCGCTGGACCGTCTCGTAGGCAATCGCGATCGTCCCCGAGGTCCGGAGCGCGCGCGTGATGTCCGGCGCGGGCGCCAGGTGGAGGTAGGTGAAGAGCGCCTGCTCGGCGCGGAGCCGCGCGTACTCGGGCGGCAGCGGCTCCTTCACCTTCAGCACGAGCTCGGCGCGCTGCCAGATCTCATCGACAGTGACGAGCGCCGCGCCCACGGCCGTGTATTCGTCGTCGCGGATCCCGCTGCCCTCGCCGGCGCCGCGCTCGACCAGCACGCGGTGACCCGCCTCGGCGAAGGCGCGCGCGCCGGCCGGCGTGAGGGCGACGCGCTGCTCGCCCGGCTTGATCTCGCGCGGCACGCCGACGATCATCGCGTCCTCACTGTATCACTGCACGACGCGTGGCCGGTGGCAACTCCACTACAATGAACAACGATGGCTGCCCCGGCCAAGACCGGCCCCGCGGAGTACCCGAAGGAGTTCGAGCGCGACGTCACGCTCAAGAACGGGATGCGCGTCCACGTCCGCGCAATCCGCCCAGACGACGC